>JANXYP010000043.1 GCA_025355955.1 Chloroflexota bacterium | reverse complement strand
AAATTGGCAGCAAGCCCTCGGTTAGTTGCGCCAGCATCGCGGTGGGCCGCAGGCTTTCGTCAACGTTGGCGAAGCCGGGGAAGCCGCCCCACGCAAAGCACTTTCGCAGATAGCCCACAAAGGTAGGTGCAATGTTTTTGTCGGGGTGCAAGAAATATCCATCTGCTGATGGGTCAGGAGCTATAATTTCTGAGCGCCCTACTTTGCTGCCATAGTTAATATCTTCATCCCCCATAACGTGAATGCCTATTGTTCTACCTTCCCACTTCTCTCCATAAGCAGCAGGCATCATCTCCACTTCCATTGCCTTTGCAATTGTCTTACCAGTAAATTGCGGTTTGCCAGAAGCCATCCAATCTGGGTGATAACCAACGAGAATCAGTACACCTATCTGCTCAAAGCAGACTCTAACAGATAGGGGAATGGGGCCGACGCGGGCTTCCATTTCATCAAGCTCATCAAGTTGTTCGATGCCTGCTGGCTCATACACAGCATGAGGATAGCTAAAGACGTAGCCATTCTCCCTCAACCTCGCCACAATCGTCTCAACGTTGTACTTTGCCCGTCGCATCGTCTCGCGTGCCACCGCCAGCGCATCGTCGTACAGTGGCTCTTCGCGCACCGCTGCGCCGAGGGCGAGTAGCTCATCCCACACTTGCTCATGTTCGCCTGCCAGATAACGGTCGACGTAGGTTGGCATTGCATCTCCTAATATGGGTAGCAGCCCCTCGGTTAGTTGCGCCAGCATTGCGGTAGGGCGTAGGCTTTCGTCAACGTTGGCGAAGCCGGGGAAGCCGCCCCATTGGAAGCTGCGGCGAAGGTAGCGTACGAAAGGAATAGCTTCGGGCTTCATGGTAAACTCCTGAACCATGCTACTAGTGTGCGGGTCAATTACATCAGTGCGGTCTAGCAATCCGTCAATTGCCCCGTCGGGCAGGCCTATAGTGTCTGGGCCGCCCCCGCTTACCCCAGCTTTATGAAATGTGTCAGGTGCAATCGGCATATTTGAGGAGTTAACAAGCCGGTGAGAATGACCTTCATTCTCATATTCTACCCAATCGCCATATTCCTGTATCATGTATTCAAGAGGCAAAACCACCAAAGGGTCAGTGTAAGTCATAGGCTCCATGCGGCGTAGAAAAGGTTGCAATTCAGCATGGGTGATTACCAGCCAATCTGGATGGCTGCCCCACAGCCCAACTTCACCTACGATTTCGTACCATAGCTGAAGAGAAAGTGGGATTGCTCCAGCGAGACGTGCTAGTTTCGAGACTAGTTCCTCTGTGTTTGCTGGTGGGGGATTATACACAAACTCCGGATGGGCAAACTCATAGCCAACCTCCTTCAGCCTAGCCACAATCATCTCAACATTGTAGCGCGCCCGCCGCATCGTCTCGCGTGCCACCGCCAGCGCATCGTCGTATAGCGGCTGCTCCCGCACCGCTGCGCCGAGGGCGAGTAGCTCATCCCATACCTGTTCGTATTCGCCTGCTATGTAACGGTCGAGGTGGGTGGGCATTGCGTGTTCCTTCGAGATTGGTTGTAACTTCGAGATTCTCCCCTCACCAAACCTCTCCCCGCTGGGGCGAGGCTTTTTGCTGGATTATCCTCGCACCCCTCTCCCCGCTGGGGACAGGCTTTTTGCTGGATTATCCTCTCACCCCTCTCCCTGCTGGGGACAGGCTTTTTGCTGATTATCCCTCACCTGCGGCTAGCTCGGCTGCGCCTTCGTAGACGTTGTTGGGGTCAGGGATGTCGTCGTTGCCGTACCAGGCGTTGCCCTCCTCGACGAGGTGCTGCTGGATGAAGCCCTGCTCGATGCCTGCTTCTTCCCAGGCGGCCATTGCGGTGTCGTACTCCTCCCACTTCAGCGAACGGTAGAGGCCATACTTCTTGTCCTTGACCGCACGGTAGGCGGGAAAATACTGATCCATCAGGCTGACGAATACATCGGAACCAAGTTCCTGGCCGATCCAGAGCAGCACCTCGCGGGCCTGGCTCATATTGTTGGGCAAGACTAGGTGACGGATAATCAGCCCACGGGTGATGATGCCCTTGTCGTCGTGCTGCACACCGCCCACCTGGCGGTACATCTCCTTGATGGCGATGCGGTTGAAGTAGGGATAGTCGGGGAAGCCGGATAGCCGCTTCGACACTTCGGGGTCGGCGTACTTCGCGTCGGGCAGGTAGATGTCGATCACGCCGTCGAGGTAGCGCAGCGCCTCCATGTTCTCATAACCATTGGTGTTGTAGAGCAGGGGGATGCGTAGGCCGCGCTCGATCGCTTCGGGCATCGCACATATAATCTGGGGCATATATTGAGTGGGTGAAACGAAATCTATGTTGTGTGCGCCACGCTCCTGCAGCGAGACCATCATCTGGGCCAGTTCGCTGATGGTGCGCTTCTTGCCGCGCCCATACTGACTGAGCGAGTAGTTCTGGCAATACATACAGCGGCCCTGGCAGTTGGCGAAGAACACGGTGCCAGCGCCACCTGTGCCGGTAATGCCCGGCTCCTCGCCCCAGTGCAGCACGTGGCTGGTGATCAGCAAATCGGCGGTTGAGCGGCATACGCCCTTCACCCCGGCGCGGCGGTCTACATGGCAATCGTGAGGGCAGAGGGTGCAGTCGCGCATGGCGACCTCCCAAAGCTCCTCAGCGCGGCGTTGCAGCTCGCCGCTCTCGTACAGTTCCAGGTATGAAGGATAGGTGGCACGGTAGAATTGCATGGGATGACCTCGATTTGATTAGCAAGCTGGTTATATTATAACCGAAAATGAGGTGAACGTCAGCCAACGTTTGCGGCTTGCTATGGGTATTGATGCTGGGCGAGTTGGGCGTATGCCATACGCCCCTACACCAACGTTTGCAGCTTGCGATGGGCATTGTCGCTGGCGAGAGTGGGCGTATGCCATACGCCCTTACACCAACGTTTGCAGCTTGCGATGGGCATTGCTGCTGGGCGAAAGAGGACGTATGCCATGCGCCCTTATACCAATTAGCCAAGGAGATGCTATAGTTCTGTAGGGGCGAACCGTTGTTCGCCCTGTCTCAATCTATAGCGGCACCACAATTAATTGGTATTACTCCAACGTTTGCGGCTTGCGATGGGCCTTGTTGCTGGGCGAGTTGGGCGTATGCCATGCGCCCCTATGCCAACGTTTGCGGCTTGCGATGGGCTTGCTGCTGGGCGAGAGAGGACGTATGCAATGCGCCCCTACAATCAGCACCCAGCACTCGAAACTCAAAACTCAAAACTCACGCTCACTCCTGTCCAATCCAGCCCCTGGCGCGCAGGATCTGGCGGCCTAGCTGGGTCTCTTGCACCTCATTCACGGTGCCTACGTATTCGGGGCGGTACTCGAAGCGGGCGCGCTCGAACCATTGCACCACGTAATCGCCCTCCTTGATCTCCTCAGAGATAGGGTAGCCAAACACCGCGAGGCCGCTGTGCTGCTGCCAGTAGGTGTAGAAGCCATGTTGGATCGAGTGCCTGGTCTCCGCGAAATAGATGCGCGAAGGGTCGGGGGCGAAGAAGCGGGCGGGAATGAAGTAGCGGCCCACGGTTAGCTGGCTGCCCAGGCGGGAGATGATCACGGGGTCGAGGTTCTGGTCAATGTTCTCCGCATGGTACTCCAGACGAACGCGCTCGAAGTATTGCACCTTCAGGCCGTTCTCAGCGAACTCTTCGGTGAGTGGATAGCCGAACACGCGCAGGCCGTCGTACTGCTGCCAGAAGCGTAGGAAGTCGCCTTGCAGGTTGTGGTGGGTTTCGAGGAAGTAGAGCGCGGTGGGGCTGCCCGCAGTGGGGAAGTTGACCGCACCGAAAGCAGGTCCGCTGGGGTCGCTAGGGTGAGACTGCGGCGCGGTCAGTGTGGGAGCAGCAGTTACCGCCTCGCCCAAGTTGAGCAGGGTCGCGCTGTTGGTTGCCGCCAGCAGCCGTATGTCCGCACCTGCGCCGGTGAAAGCAAGTTGGTGGGTAGGAACGCTGCTAACCTGTCGCCAGCTCAGGCCCGCATCGGGCGAATTATAGATACCCACGCTAGTGGCAAGGTAGAGGCTGGCAGTCTGGCCGGGGGTCAGCGCCAGGTCGGCGTAGCTAGCCTGGGGAGCCGACTTCAGCGCCTGCCAGTGGCTTCCGCCATCGGCGCTGACGAACAACAGGCCATCAGCGGAGGCGAGGTATAGAGTGGCGGGCGCTGGCTCATTAGCAACCAGGCCGAGTCGGGCGGGCGCGGGCTGCGGCGCGATAGCCAGGGCAACGGGCGCAAGATCGGCAGGTAGACCAAGGGCTGCGCTGCGCCAGTGCTGCCCACCGTCTAGCGATCGGTATAGAATGGCCTGCTGGTGAGTAGGCATCAACGCTAGCAAAGTGGCGGGTGCAGTGGGGTCTACCGCAACGCGGGCGGGGGCGGCAGGCAGGCCCAGTCCTGACAATGGTTGCCATGACAGACCCCGATCACGCGAGATATACACGCCGCCCAGAGCGCATCCCGCGTAGATAATGGTTGGTTGGTTGGGGTTGAGCGCCAGTGAGGTGAACGCGCCGCAGGTGGGCGTATCGGTACGGTGCCAGGTATCGCCACTGTTGTCGCTGCTATATAGTCCGCTGCTGGTGGCAGCGATAACTTCACCCAGGGTGAGCAGTACACTATTAACCGGCGTTGGCAGCGCGGCGATTGCCTGCCAGCGTAGGCCGCGGTCGCGGGAGCGATAGAGCTGACCACCCGCTACCGCAAAATCGTTCTCCTCTAGCTGCCCACCACTAGGCTGCACCTGGCCCACGACAAATGCGCTAATCGGTGGATTGTCGCTGATCGCGGGGGTGAGGCTGTCACCTTGCTGCTGCAGTAGACCCGCGCTGGTGGCGAACCAGGTGGCACCGTCGGGGGTGAGCGCGGCGGCGTGGACGGTGGCGGCAGGCGCGGCGGCAACTGGGTTCCAACTGTTGCCTTCGTCGGTGCTAACCTCGAATTGTCCATTGAAGCTGGCATAGAAGGTGCGACTGCTGCCGACTAGCAGGGCGATGAAGTCGCAGCGGGTGGTTTCGCCCAGCGCTAGCCAGGTGCTGCCCGAGTCCGCCGATTTGTATAGCCCGCGCTGGGTGGCGGCGTAGACCACATGGGCGTTGCCGTCCACCGCCAGGCCATTGACCGCAATGCCATTGGTGGCGTTGGTAGCCTTGAGCAGCCCATTGACTGCCTGCCATGCGCCGCCGTTGTCGGAGCGGTAGAGGTTGAAGCCGTCGCCCGCATAGGCGGTGCCGTGAACGGCATCGAAGGCCAGGCTGGTAGGCCGCTGCCCACCGAGGCCCGCAAGTTGCCACGACCCGCCGCGATCGTGGCTGATGTATACCCCGCCATCGGCAGCGGCGAGGATGGTGGCGGGTTTGGCGCTGGGGTCGGCGGCCAGGGCATAGGCGGCCAGGCTGGGGGCGAGGCGCAAACCCGGCTGCCAGCTAGCGCCACCATCGTTGCTGACGAACACGCCACCCGTAGCGGCGGCGAACAATAGGTTGCGCTCACGAGGGTCGGGCAGCACGGCATAGACCGCGTTACCCACCAACCCCATCCGCTGCCAGGTGTTGCCGCTGTCGCCTGACTTGTACACGCCGTCCGCCGCGCCCGCGTAGAGCGTGCCGTGCTGCACGTTGTCGAAGGCAAGGCTATAAGTCGGCATGGGCAGGCCAGTTGTGGTTTGCTGCTGGGCCTGGCTGCCCGATAGCGCCAGAATAGTAAGCAACAAAGCCGCGATAAAGGCGGCCCGCAAATGTGGACGGGGCGAAGTCAATAGTGCTGCTTGTCTCCCCTCCCACCGGGAGGGGCTGGGGGTGGGTCTACAAGGGCGATATATACGCTGATGCGCCGCCCATCTCCCCTCCCACCGGGAGGGGCTGGGGGTGGGTCTACAATGTGTCCTCATCTTCATATCCAACCTGATCCTAGTAGTTTGTCGAAGCTGACGGCGGGGATGAGATAATAATCGTGACGCAGGTAGAAGTCAATCGCCCGCTTGTTGTGGTTCATGGCGATGAAGTTAAGCGCAACGTAGCCACGTGCGCGGGCATAACCTTCGATGTAGGCAAGGAACTGGCCGCCGATGCCTTGACTGCGCCGCTGCGGGGCGATATACAGCTCGTCGAGCAACAGCAGCAGGCCGCCGTACTCGCTGCTCCAGAAGGGGAACAGCAGCGCATAGCCGACAATGCCGCCGTCCGCCTCGGCGACCAGGCACGCGCCGTGCTGCTCGCCCTCGTGCAGATGGGTGAAGGTACCGGCAATCTTATCGTCGTCAATGCTGCGGATGCCGTCACCCTCATCGTACATCCCGTGCATCAGGCGGGCGATGGCGGTTTCGTCGGCGGGGTGGTGGGGGCGGAAGGTAGGGTTATTCATTTACAATTAACACCAAGTATAAAGCTCAACTCTTTCGTTGAATCCATAGTATCAGCCCTGGTCTTATAGTCCGAGGCTTTACAGGTCCAGGCATTTTTCATAGCTCTGCGAAATGACTCCCATACTTCGGCTGGTAGTTTATCTATTTGATCAAGCGGATAAGCGACATCCCAAAGACCAGGACATCTAGCGCGTTCTTTATGTTCATTGATACATTGTCCTACATCAGGGTCATCAAGCATGAGATAGAGCAGTTTTTCCCCTGATTTGACGAAGATCGAAACAAGCGTAAGATTGCCCATTATGATTCTAAAGCGCGTAATGTCAGTACCGCCAATTCTAGACTTGCAAATGGCTTCGGGTGGCAGCAAACTTAGCGCCTTGGTTAGGAAGGCTACAAACCCATCTCTTAGTTCTGGGTGCTTTTCCGTATAGAACCATTCACTTACCAGGTCAGCTAGTTCGCCTCCGCTAGAGGAATTTGATGGTTCATCCTCGGTCAGAGACACGTCATTACCTTCTAGCCCTTTGCCCATGTCTTCAACTGAACGTTCGAGTTCTTTCGATGCCTTCTTCTTATCCTCCGCTTCGTGGAGTTTCTCCCGAAGTGAACCTAGCCATTTATCATCCACAATTCTGGCCTTAGAAAACCAACGATTAACGACTTTAGTAAGTTCGGCTATCTGATCAATGTCATCAACAGCGACACCCAGCTCAAGGTTGTTCTTCCCACTAGCCATTCCCAAACCCTTAGATGTTAGGTTGGCAGAAGCGAGAATGGCACGGCTATCATCTGCAATGTAGACCTTTGCATGAAGGTTCTGCGCTATCCTTACTTCGGCCCCTTCAGCCTTAAGCCATGCCACGGCCTCTATATCGCTGATAGTTTCAACGAAGTCAGCAAAGTCACCTCTAAGGAGGACACGAAGCGTTAGGTCGGTAGCTTTATGCTCACCAAGCAACTTAAGCAGTGCGTCTCGCTTTATCCAAGGACTAACAAGGGTCAGCGAATGAGTGGCACCAGCGCACAACTCACGTACTACTGCTTCCAGCTTTGGGAACAGAACCTTCATTGCCGTACCTTACCTTTCTTCATCTACAAAACGGCTAACCCCAGTATCTTACTGGGACTGCTTCACCCTCAGTATCTCCACTGAAACAAACCGCTCCCCATCGAACCCCAGCCGCACCCCCTCGCAGTAGCCGCAAGCGCCGCCCCAGCTAGCGTGGTCGGCGGTGGGCAGGCAGGCGACTGCGCCAGCTTCGATTATACCACCATGCGAGATTGCCAGGGCGCTGAAGCCATTGGGGATCTGGCTGATGATGTTGCGCCAGAGGTCAGCTTGACGCTGGGCGTAGTCTGCGGTAGCGCGACCGAGCGCGACCGCGTGGGCGAAGGCAGCGAAACCGGCATCCCAGGCTACCTCTTGCTCCACCGCTGTGCCAAGCTGGGCCAGTCCGGGCAGTTGCGCGTCTACCGCGAAGCCCATCGCGATCGCGGTCTCGAAGGCGCGCGCTATGTCGCTGGTGACCACCAGGGCAAATGAACCCATCTTGTTGCCCACCTGACGGGCCAGTGTGACTCCTGCCTGCGACAGATGGTCGCCCGGCTTGACCCGCATGGTGTGGCGGCGCACTTCAAGGTAGCGCATAACTCGGACCCCCTCCCAGCCTCCCCCGGTGGGGGAGGAGTAATGTTGCCTCCCCCGGTGCGGGAGTTGGCACCATCAGTGTAGGCAGACGGCGTTTGTTCTGTAGCACGGTAGAGATCTCGTTGCGCGAAATCGGCGCGGCCCAGATCTTCTCTGCGGCGCGGGCGTAGGAGCGCCAGATACTTAGCTTGCGGTTCACGAACCCAGCCCGCTGCCACGGCCAGACCGCCAGACCGAGTGGCACATACCTCTCCATCGAGGGTAGCGGCACGCCCGGTTCGCGCCAGAGCGCAGGGTCGTCTACCAGCAGTTCCAGTTCACCGCCCCGCCACGAGCCAATGCAGGCCAGCCACATATTGCCCAGGGTCAGGCTGATGCAGTTCGAGTGTGCGCCGAACCACGCCTTGCTGAAAGCTGGCTCTGGCAGCCACTCGAAGGCGAGCTGATAGAAACGCACCAACTCATTTGCCAGTTCGGGGTTGTCCCTGATGCGCCTGCGCCAGAATACGATCCACTCCGCCCATTGGCCGAATGGCGCGATGCTGCGATAGGGGTTGGGCGGTTGCTCTTCCATTGTTCGCTTTCGATGAGCATTGCTGAAGCTGCAAGATTCACCCGCACCCAACCCTCTCCCTTGACGGGAGAGGGCTTAATCTTGCGCCAGCCCATTATACGCGATTCCCTGGGCCAGGTCAGCCTGAAGGCGGCGAAGCTCCGGCGTGGCGGCAAGATCCTTGTCGCGGCGAGCGGATAGCTTGGAGGCTATTATATCATCAAGCGCGGCAACCGGGATGGCAAGGCCAAACCCCGGCTTGACCACAGCGCGAGGAGCTAGTTGCGGATAATCGAACCCCAGCGGCTCAGGCAGTATGTCAATCTCGCCGAAGGGGGTGGTGAACAGGTGGTGACGTGTGGGGTTGTCGAGTTGCAGCGCGGGCAAGTCGTCGAAGTCTATCTCCTGCTGCGGGTGGTGCGCCGACCTCGCGCCCAGCTCCTTCAACAGCGCGGCCACGTGGCGCAGGTTGTCGGCGGCGATATCAATGCAGATGTCGGCATCAGCGGTGGTCAGCCGTGCGCCGTGCGCGATTGCCCCCAGCGTGCCGACCAACACGTAGCGAACCTGGTGGCGAGCAAGCGCAGCGAAGATGGTGGCGAAGTCAGACATTCCTGCCATCACCTAACCTCTATCGCAATGGGAGAGGAATCTATAGGCCAAATCTGCTGATCCTGCACCTCAGCCAGCAGTTCGCTGATTGGCGTACCGTCGGGCATCCGCCAGTCGGGGGCGAGTTCGGCGAGGGGCTGCA
Source organism: Chloroflexota bacterium (assembly GCA_025355955.1). Classification (GTDB taxonomy): domain Bacteria; phylum Chloroflexota; class Chloroflexia; order QHBQ01; family QHBQ01; genus QHBQ01. The sequence goes on along the minus strand of JANXYP010000043.1, from coordinate 3,878 downwards.
GCACGAAGCGGCGTTGGTGCATACTGGGGTGGGGCATAATCGGGCGTTCGCGGCGTATCACCCGTTCGCCATTATCGGCGATGTAGTCGAGGATGTCAATATCAATCAGGCGCGGCCCCCAGCGCACCGCAGGGGTGCGGCCCAGGCGTTGCTCGATCGCCTTGACCGCTGTAAGCAAAGCTGCGGGGCTGGCGGTGGTTTGGATTTTAATCACGCCGTTGACGAAATCGGCCTGGTCGGTGTAGCCAACTGGCGTGCTGCCGTACCAGCGCGAGCGCGCCAGCACCGCATACCCATCGCTGCTATTTATGAGGTCGACCACTGCGTCGAGGTTGGCGGTAGGGTCGCCGATGTTCGAGCCGAGGCCGAGATAAGCGATGCTCATAGCCCACCTCCGACGGCCCACCCCCAACCCCTCCCGGTGAGAGGGGAGATGATGGTTGGTAACGCACAATTGCATCTGCGACCTTGACCACCTGGCTGATGACCACCACATCGTGGACGCGCACAATGTCCGCGCCGCCTGCGATGCTGAGGGCCACGCTTGCGGCGGTGCCGAAGATGCGCTCATCGGCGGGTACTCCGCCCAGGATGCGGCCAATGAAGCCTTTGCGCGAGGTGCCGACCAGGATCGGCTGGCCCAACGAGCGCAGTTCACCCAGGCGATGTAGCAGTTCAAGGTTATGATCGAGGCTCTTGCCGAAGCCAATACCCGGATCAACAATCACCCTCTCGCGGACGATGCCTGCGGCGATAGCAATGCTCACCCCCTCGCGCAGCCAACCGATCACCTCACCAAGCAGGTCGTCGTAATGGGGGTTCTGCTGCATGGTGGCGGGCGTACCCTGGATGTGCATGATGATGACCGGCGCGTTATAGCGGGCAACGGTGGCCGCATATTCGGGGTCGGCGCGCAGGCCGGAGATATCATTAGCGATATGTGCGCCGAGTTGCAGGCAGGCATCAATCACGCTGGCCTTCTTACTGTCAATCGAGAGGGGCAGGCGCACCCCGCGCACGGGATCGAGCAAGGCTTGCAGCACGGGGGTGAGGCGGGCAAGCTCCTGATCAGCGCTGATCTCTGCGCTGCCGGGGCGGGTACTCTCCGCGCCGAGGTCGAGGATGTCCGCGCCATTGGCGGCGAACACGCGGGCTTGCTGCAAGGCAACCTCCACGTCGCTGCCAATGCCGTCGCCGCTAAAGCTGTCGGGGGTAAGGTTGAGGATGCCCATTACCAACGTGCGCTGGCCTAGCGGCAGGGTGTAGGGGCCGCAGGTGAGCGGCACGGGCGAGCGGTGCAGGTTGTCGAGCAACGCAGCTAGCTGTGCGCCAAGCGCGGCCAGGCCGTAGGGCTGCTCTGCCAGGTTGCGGATCAAGGACTGCAACTGGGTCAGGTTGGCAAAGATGAGTACGTCGGTGGTAGGCGCAGTTACCGCCGGGGTGTGGCGCGAGACTGCGCCCGCCGCACCGCGCGCCAGCAACTCCTGCTTGAGGATGTTGGCTGCTGGGGTGCGTACCCCTTCCATTCTGATAATGTATTGTTCGCCCTTCGGCAGGATCTTAGGCACGCCCGCCTCATCCGGACCAACGCGGGCAACCTCGGTGGGTAGCAGGCGCGGATCGGGGGTGATAATGCGGACGTTGTAGTTTCTTGGCATGGGGATATTATATCAGAAGATGTCCCCACGAGTCATAACCAGGTTGAGGAACTCGTTGCGGGTGATGGCGCTATCACGGAAGACCCCACGCATCGCCGAGGTGAGCATCTTGCTGCCCGGCTTCTTGATACCGCGCATGGTCATACACAGGTGTTCGGCCTCCACCACCACGCCCGCGCCGCCAGGGACGATACCCTCCATCAGCGAGTCGGCCACCATCGAGGTGATGCGCTCTTGCAGCTGGGGGCGACGGGCGATAGCCTCCACAACGCGGGCCAGCTTGCTGACCCCTACCACCCGCCCGTTGGGGATATAGCCAACGTGAACCCGCCCGTGGAAGGGCAGAAAGTGGTGTTCACAGGTGCTGTAGAAGGGGATGTCCTTAAGCACAACCATCTCGCGGTGGGCCTCCTCGAAGCCGGTTTGCAGCAGTTGGATGGGATCCTGGGACAGCCCGCTGAACACCTCCGTGTACATATCAGCGATGCGGCGGGGGGTATCGCGCAGGCCCTCGCGCTGAGGGTCTTCGCCGATTGCCTTGATTATCTCCAGCACCGCCGCCTTGATACGTTCCTTGTCCATCGGCCCTCTGTAAAGGTCGTTGCCGTTTTCGTCAAGCTCTTGCATTTTCTGTATTCCTTCCGTAAAGGTGATCTGCATCTAGTGTTACGGCAACATACGGGCCAGGGATTTGTCTGCGCTGAGGTATTGGCAAAAACCCCTCCCCTGACAGCAGGAGAGGGGCAATGATGGTAGCGGTCGGCTAGTAGTCGTTCTGGCGGGCGGACGACACCACGATGACCGTGCCGTACATCCCGGTGCCGGGGCCGCCATGGTAGAAGCAATGGTAGCCCACCGTTCCCACCGTGCTGAAGACATGAGTGTAATTTGCTCCGTGAGGGATATTGCCAGAGCTGAAGGAATTGTCGTCAGCGTTAACCGTGTGAACGGTGTTGTCTTGATTGATCCAGAGAATGGTTGTACCAACTGTCACCGTGATGGTCTGTGGTTGGTAGGCGAAGCCAGTCATCGCAACCAGCACTGGTGCAGGCGTGCCGGTTGGCGATGGCCCTGGCGTGCTGGTTGCTAGCGGCGTGGCAGTTGGCGGCAGCGGCGTGTTGGTCGGTGGCAGCGGTGTGGTAGTTGGCAGCAGCGGTGTGTTGGTAGCTGGCACTGGCGTGTTCGTCGGTGGCAACGGCGTACTGGTTGACGGCAGCGGTGTGTTGGTTGCACCGCCGGGCGTGTTTGTCGCTGGCATTGGCGTGCTGGTGGCTGGCACTGGCGTGGCGGTCATGAAGCCGGGGCAGTGCAGGATGCCCTCGTAGACGATCTGGGCCATCTGGTCGCGGCGGATGTTGGCGTTGGGTAGGAATATGTGGCCGGGGTAGCCGCTGATGATGCCAACGTGGTAGGCGGTCTCGATGAAGACGTAGAAGGTATTGGTCGGTGGCACATCCACGAAGTCCTGGCCGCCGCTGGGCGTGTAGAGCGGGCAATTGGCGGCTAGCACCACCAGCTTGGTTAGTTGACCGCGAGTGATGGGCAGGTTGGGCAGGAAGCAAGGGCTGCCGAGGCCATGTGCAGTGCAGGTAGCGGGGTCGAAGCCGCTGAGGATACCGTAATGGAAGAGGGTTTCGATGTAGACGTAGGCGAAGTAGCTGGGTGGCACATCGGTGAAGTCAGGCGTGCCAGGCGTGTAGAATGGAATGGCGAAGCCTAGCACTACTACTTTGGCGAATTGGCCGCGTGTGCTGGTGCCAGCCGGGCCATAGTGGGTGGGGTCGAGGCCATTGACTACGCCGCGACAGTTGAGGGAGTGGATGGCGGTGTAGAAGATATTGCCGGTGATGTCCACGAACGGGCTGGGGCAGTCGGTGGGGGTCACGGATGGCAGCGGAGTGTTGGTTGAGCCGCCAGGGGTGTAGGTCGCGGTCATGGTGCGGGTCGCGGTCATGGTGCGGGTCGCTGGCACCGACGTGGCGGTGGTGGTCGGGATATTGGTCGGCGTAGCTGCGGTGCTGGTTGCAGTGGGGGTAAGACAAGGCACGGAGACGGCCAGAGATACATCATCTACATACATTGCGGTAACGTCGCCGAAGCCGTCCTGGTGGACAAGGAAGGCGATGCGTACCGTCTGCCCCGCATAGGGAGTCATGTCGAAAGTCTTATTGGTCCAAGTCTGTGTGTTCTCATCCACGTGCTGGATGGTGGCAAGGATGG
>JANXYP010000402.1 GCA_025355955.1 Chloroflexota bacterium | reverse complement strand
GGCACGATTGCCCACCTGATCACCCACAGTATGCAGCATCGCAGCGAAGTGCTGCACATCCTGTCGCGGCTGGGCGTGCCGAACCTGCTGGAAGGTGATGTCCTTAGCTGGGAGTGGTTTGACAAGAGCAAGCTGAACTGGTACAACCAGCGCAAGGTTGAAGTGCAGTTCGACTCGCACCCTCTCCCAGCCTCCCCCGGTGGGGGAGGAGATAGCTTAGTATATGGGAACAATAACTCAAAACTCAAAACTCAAAACTCAAAACTTGGATGACGACCCTTCGGTCGTTGCCCCCACCGAGGCTGCCGATCTGTTGTCGGTCAAGCATAACTGGGATTGCCCGCAGCCGTTGCCTCTGGAATGTGGCACAACGCTTTATGGTGTGCAGGTCGCCTATGAGACGTGGGGAACGCTGAACGCGGCAGGCGACAACGCCATCTACATCTGTCATGCGCTGACCGGAGACGCGCACGCGGCTGGCCGCTATCAGCCCAGCGACAAGAAGGGCGGCTGGTGGAATCCCCTGATCGGGCCAGGGCGTGCCTTCGACACTGATCGCTACTTCGTGGTCTGCGCCAACATCCTGGGCGGCTGCCAGGGAACGACTGGCCCTGCCTCGCTTGACCCCGCAACTGGCAAACCGTACGGTTCGCGCTTCCCCACCGTTACGGTGCGTGACATGGTGCGGCTTGCATACTGTCTGCTGCGCGCCCTCGGCGTTACCCGCCTCGCCTGCGTCACCGGCGGCTCGCTGGGCGGGATGCAAACACTGGAATGGCTGGTCAGCTACCCCGATTTCGTCGCCACCGCCATCCCCATCGCTGCATCATTGGCATTCAGCCCGCAGGGCATCGCCTTCAGCCTGATCGGCCGCCAGGCGATTATGCTCGACCCCAACTGGCAGGGCGGCGACTACTACGACGCGCCCGCCCGCCCCGATGCGGGCCTCGCAATGGCCCGCATGGTGGGGATGCTTAGTTACCAGAGCGACGCTTCGATGCAGCGCAAGTTTGGCCGCGACCGGGTGGACGAGTCTGAAGCCGCCTACTACGACCCCGCCGCCCGCTTTCAGGTGGAGAATTATCTGCACTACCAGGGCGACACGCTGGTGCAGCGCTTCGACGCGAACAGCTATCTGTTGCTATCGCGGGCCATGGATCTGCATGACATTGGCTACCAGCGCGGCGGCATTGCGACGGCGGTTGCCCTTATCGCGCCCGCTACTCGCACCCTGGTAGTCGGTATCAGCAGCGACCTACTCTTCCCCACCCGCCTGCAACGTGAAACTGTTGCCGCCTTTCACGCCGCTGGCAGATATGCCCGCTACTATGAACTGGAATCACCCTGGGGCCACGACGCTTTTCTGATTGAATATGACCGCCTTACGCCGGTGATTAGCAGCTTTCTTTCCGAGGGGCAAAAATGACTGAGCTAAACATCATTCAGCTTGGACTTGGCAAGGTGGGGCAGGAGCTACTTCGGCAAGTGGCGGCATTGTGGGAGCAGGATCGAGCCACCCACCTAAACTACATCGGGCTGGCGGATAGCAGCGGTCTGCTACTCGACACTAATGGGTTCTATCTCGATGATTTGCACGATGCCCTGGCGGTTAAAACCGCGAATGGCAGGCTTGATCAGGCCGCAATTGGCGACATCGACGGGCCAATCGTGACGAACCAGCTAATATCTCTGCTGCGTGCGGCGCGGATTAAAGCCACGATTGTAGACCTGACCGCTGATACCGCCAATCTGCCGCTACTGGCCGCCGCCCGTGCTGCTGGTCACGATCTGGTGTTCGCCAACAAAGCGCCGTTGGCGGTTGACTATGCTTCATATTGCGCTATCGCTCCCACCTTGCCGAGCGAGGATGCACCCACTGGCTGGGGAAGAGTGAGACACGAAGCGACGGTTGGGGCAGGGTTGCCGGTGATCAGCACACTGGAGAATGTGCTTGCCAGCGGTGACCAGATTAAGCGCATCGAGGCGAGCGTAAGCGGCACGCTGGGTTACATTTGCGCCGCGCTCGATCAGGGTCTCAGCTTCAGCGCGGCACTGCGCCGCGCCCACGACCTTGGTTACACCGAACCCGACCCCCGCGATGACCTCAATGGCATCGATGCCGCTCGCAAGGCGCTGATCCTGGCACGAAGGATGGGTCTGCCCATGGAGCTATCCCAGGTGGGGGTAGATAGCCTTATCCCCGCCGGACTTGAGAGTACCAGCCTCGACGAGTTCTGGGCAAAATTGCCACAAGTTGACGAAACATATCGCGTAAAGCTGGATGCAGCGCAGAAGCGCGGCAATGTGTTGCGCCACGTCGCGCTAATCGAGGATGAGCGGGCCAGCGTGGGGCTGCGTGAGGTGGCCGCCGACTCGCCGCTCGGTCGGCTGCGTGGCAGCGATAGCATCTTCATCTGGCACACCGTTCGCTACAGCAATAGCCCACTGATCGTACAAGGACCAGGCGCGGGGCCGCAGGTGACTGCTGCTGGCGTGCTAGCCGATATTCTCGGTCTTGGATAGCCCCTGGTACCAAAGTACCCCACCCTCTCACCCTCATTCCCTATATCTTACCTATAATAGTAGATTGACACTGGCTCATTCACAGTGCTATACTCGTCTTAACCCATGAGGAGATGAGGAAACAGGGATGTCAGTTTACGAAGTTGATGTGTTGGTAGTAGGAAGTGGGCCAGCAGGGGCGACTACCGCCCGCTACGCTGCTGAGGGCGGCCTGCGCGTGCTGCTGGTGGACAAGAAGAGCGAACTCGGCACGCCGGTGGAGTGCAGCGGTGCGCTCAGTGAACACGCACTGGAGGATGGCGGCGTGCCTGTTGACGAGGAGTACATCCTCGCGCCCGCCTACGGCTTTATCACCTATGGAGTGGGTGGTGAGCAGATCCGCCACGATTATCGCACCTACGGGCGGGAAAAACCGCTCGGCTACGTGGTCGACCGCAAGCGTTTCGACCGCTACCTTAGTTCGCTCGCCAGCCACGCAGGGGCGGAAGTCTGGCTACGCTCACGAATGCGCGGCTACATCATCGAGGGTGGGTATATCTACGCCCGCGTCCAGCGGTTGGGTAGCGAACAGACGGTGCGCGCACGTGTAGTAGTGGGGGCCGATGGGTTGATGTCGCACGTGGCGTTGTGGGCAGGGCTGTCACCAGCGATCCGATTGCAGGATATGGCTAGTTGCCTGCAATACATTGTCAACAACGTGGAGACTGAGGGGTTGCTGGAGATCATCGTAGGCCAGGCGCACGCGCCGGGCGGCTATGCCTGGGTATTCCCCAAAGGGGGCGGCTATGCCGAAGTGGGCCTGGGGGTAATCCGCACCATGACCGAGCAGGATGCCCGCTGCCATCTGGAGCGTTTCATGCGCCAGTCGTTCATGCGCGACCGCTTTGCCCACGCCAACATCCTGGAGGTGCAGGGTGGCGGCGTGCCTCTAGCTGCGCCGCTGAAGAGGATGATCGCCGATCATGTGCTGCTGGTGGGCGACGCAGGCCGCCACGTCAACCCCCTCACTGGTGGGGGGCTGCACACCTCGCTGCGCGGCGGGCGCATTGCGGGCGAATATCTCGCCGCGCTAGGCCCTGATCTGATCGGTAACGTGGGGCAACTACAAGGCTACCAGGAGCGGTGGTTCGAGCGAATGGGCAACGACCTCACTGCCCTCTACCAGCAGCGGGTAGCCATCTTCAAGGAGCGCGACATCGAACGCCAGGACGCGCTGCTGTTTGAGACGCTGGGCCAATATTTCAACCCCCACTCGAAGTACCGAAAGGTCTAAGCCGATGAAACAAAATCGCGCCGTTAGCTTTAACATTATCTGGCAGGCGTGCATCGGCTGTAGCGCGTGCGTGGCGGTTTGTCCCCAGCCGGAGCCGTTCGTCTCACCCCACGATACCATCGCGCTGAATACCCCCTGCACGATTGCCTGTATGCGCTGCGT
>JANXYP010000382.1 GCA_025355955.1 Chloroflexota bacterium | reverse complement strand
GGCGCGAGTATGGCGCACCCGGCTCTGTTTGGGACGGGGCGCAGGGGTAGCAGTATTCATACAATAATTGTACCATATCTGCGCCGCCTCGCCAAAATTGGGCTTGACAAACTCGCAAATACCTTAACTTGGCACTGATACCCTAACGGTAAATGTTGGGATTTGATGGGTTTTCATTAGCCCCGACGAAAAATGGCCTTAAGGAAGCCCCTGTCTCCAAGGGTAGCGCTGAAGAATAGAACCTTTCTGTAGCTTTGTCAATGATTGCGGCAAGCCGAAAACGATCCCCACCGCCGGTTGGCAGCGAGGGTACGGGGAACCAGCAAGCCAACGTGTGACCTAAGCCATATCTTTGTCCAAGTAGTGGATTACTGTAACTGTTCACACTTGCAGTCCAGGATGGAAAACGGTAGAACAAGCTCATGAGCAAGACTTACCCCTTCCTCGCCTAACTGCATACCTTGTGTGAGGACAACGCCGCTTTGCGCGGGGAAGTCACCCCCTTGCGCGAGGAAAACATGGCCTTGCGTGCCGATAATGCGACATTGCTCACCACTAACCAGCAGTTGCAGAACCAATCACCGCCTTGCAAACGCAACTTGCTGAACAGCAGCGCCAAATTGCCTTGCTTACTAAAGCCGCTAGCCAGGTCAAACCACCGCGCCATAAGAAAGTACCCAAAGCCGAGCGGGCCAAGCGCGACCCTAAGCACAATGCGGTGCGCCATTGTGAGGCAGTGAGCCAGCCTCAGATTGTTGAGCATCGCCTACCCTGCTGTCCTGATTGTGGCATGAAGTTGCATCGCTACAAGTTCAGCCATCGGCATCAAGTCATGGGAGTGGCGAAAAAAGGCAGAGCAGATGTTATAATCCAGTTATGACAAATCCTACCTGCCCCTACTGCATCTCCACTCGCCAAGTCATCAAGAGTGGCTTCAACGATAGTGGCGCACAGCGTTACCGCTGTTAAGCGTGCGCCATTACTTTACCCCTGCACCTAAACCTGCTGGCGTTGCACTAGCCACCCGCAACTTTGCGCTCAATCTCTATCTTGAAGGCACCAGGCTACGGGCGGTTGGCCGTCTATTGCACATCAATCACCAAACCGTTGCCAACTGGGTTGATGCTGAGGCTGACCGCCTCCCTGAACAAGGAAGCCGACCATACCCCCGCCGAGAACGTCGAGATTGACGAACTCTTCACCAGGAGTGGGTAAAAAAAAGTCCAAGTCTACGTCGTGCTAGCCCTCGCCCGCGATAGTTACCTGATTGTGGGGCAGCGGTGATGGAACACCGTACCCCAGAGGCAATGCAAGACCTTGCCGACCAACTACCTGATGCCCAACGCTACTGCACTGACGGGCTAGCCATCTATCCAGAGCTGATTTACCCTGAAGGCGGCGAGTACGTGCTGTCGGAGGGCAAAGCCGAGACCTACACAATTGAGAGCATGAATGCGAACTTGCGAACCTATTTGGGGCGGCTGCGGCGCAGGAGTCGGCTTCAGCCGCAAACTAGCGGCCTGAATTGGGCGTAGCCCAAGAACCTGGCGAACAGTGCGGTTGTTCGTGTGGCATCACAACCGGTGGCAGCGGGCCATAATCGCCAACCCAAAGCTGAAGAACGCCCTAACTCTGGTCTTTTAGCCACTCCTCAATTTTGCGATCAACCATATTCTAAGCTGGTCTGTTACCCTCGCCGCCCTCGCAGTAAAGCGCCAAAACCCGCTCAATCAGCGCCGAGGTGCTGCGCCCCTCTACCAGCGGGAGGATGTGTACCTCTCCGCCATATTCTGCCACGATTGCCGCTTCGGGTAGCGGCTTGCCCCCTGCCGCATCGTAGTCGCCGCCCTTAGCGTAGATGTCGGGCTTCAGGATAGCAACCAGGTGTTCTGCCGTTGGCTCATCAAAAGGCACGATGTAGTCCACACATTCAAGCGCAGCCAACAACTCGGCCCGCTCCGCGCCTGGCACAATTGGGCGGCGGGCATCTTTGTGCGTCTTGACTGAGGCATCGCTGTTCAGCCCTACGATCAGCATATGCCCCAGCGCCCGCGCCGCCAATAGGTAGCGCAGGTGGCCGATGTGCATCAGGTCGAACGCGCCGTTGGTGAACACGACGCGCATCCCCGCCGTCGATTCGCGCAGATCGGCGAGGTTGGTTTGCATCTCTTTTAGTGTCAGGATCTTGGACAATACGTTTCCCCAGGCGTGCAGCAGGGCGGGATTTCTCCCCCAACCCCCGCTGGGAGCTTTTTGCTGCTCATGCTACCAGCCTAATCCTCATTCTACATTCTACATCCTACATCCTACATCCTACATTCATGAAAGCGCCGCGCTCAGTTCTTCGATATTGACCGGCACGTTGCCCCAGCGACGAACGACCAGGCCAGCAGCGAGGTTGGCGATCTGCGCGGCAGTGACCAACTCCACGCCCGCGCTTAGAGCCAGGGTCAGCACCGCGATAACCGCATCGCCTGCGCCGGTCACATCTATGATCTCGCTGCGGGTTTGCACTGCGAAGTGGTGGTAGGCGCTGCCCTCGGCGTTGCGCTGGAACACGCTGTTGCCTTCCGCACCGCGCGTAATCATAACCGCTTTCGCCTCAAGGTCGGAGGCCAACTGGTGCATCGCCACCCGAAAATCATCCTCGCTCTCCAGCCGTCGACGGAGGAAGGCTTCGGCATCGGGCTGGTTGCACTTGACCAAATCGTAACCCACGAAGCGGCTGAGATCACCCTGGCTGTCCACGGTCAGCAACTTACCGTGGCGCTGTCCTAGCCAGCGCACCGCATCCACCACCTTCTGGCTGATCAGGCCGAGCATATAGTTGCTCACCAACACCGCATCGCTCTGGGGGATTTGCTCCTCCAGCAAGGCCAAAATATGCTCCTCGACTGCGGGGCTGAGGGGAGAGCGGTCAACCACATTGACGCGGGCGATTTGCTGCGCGCTCATCACGTTGCGCGGCAGGATCGCGCAGATGCGCGTCTTGGTCGGGGTAGGGCGGCTGCCGTCCACCACCAGCCAGGCATCGGACACACCGTACTGCTGTAGACAATCACGTAGGGATTGGGCGTTGCTATCCGCGCCGCACACGCCGATCAGATGGGCCTCGCCACTCAGTTGTTGGATGGTGCAGGCGGGGCTGCTAGCGCCGCCAGGCAGGAAGTCGCGGCGGGTGAACTCCAGCACTACGACCGGAGCCTCGCGGCTGATGCTGGTCGGTTCACCGTAGACGTATTCATCGAGCGTCAGGTCGCCGACAACCAACACGCGCCGCCCCTTCCACACCTGAATGTGCGGCAACAACCGTTCTGGCTTATCCTTCATCGCAGTCGGATCCAGGCCATGAATATCGCCACCGCATACATCAACATATGGAAGAGGTCAATCTGGCCGCGCGCACTTGGCGACAGGTGGGTGAGGTCAATGCGATACTGCTGGTAAAGCTGAAGCTGCTGCTGGCCGACTGCGAAGGAGTTATCGAACGCACCGGGGTGCAGCAGGGTGTAGAGCAACAGGGTTGCCACCAGGCCACCCACCAGGCAGCCGATAGCGATCATCTGAATGGTGGGGCCGTGCTTCTCGTTGGAGAGGCGACCCACCACATCGCTGACGAGGAAGCCCATCATCAGGGCGATGAAGAAGACGTAGTCGGGCAGCAGGGCAATCAGCACGCCTCCGAGCAACGCCACGCCCAGGCCACCAGCTACAGCAATTGTTAGGCGGCTGGGGTCGATCTTGTACAGCGGGGCGATCTGGGGGTTGTAACAATCGGCACAGCGGTAGCCAACTGGCGTGGCGAACATACAGCGGGTACAAATCGGCTTGCCGCAGCGCGAGCAACGCACGTAGGTGGTGGTATTGGGGTGGTTAGCGCACTGAAGGCCGCCATCTTCTTCCTGCTTGGACACGGGTTCAGTTCCTCCTCAGTCGCAATTTGAGCGCGTCCCGCGCCACCAGCAGGCCAAAGTATACCACGGTTAGAATGCGCCGATAACGCCAGGGCTGTTTGTAGAGCCGATGCAGCCACTCCAGGCCGAGCCGACGCATGATGCGGGGAGCACGTACCGCCCGTCCGCTGATGAAGTCAAATGCGCCGCCTACACCAATAGCGACGGCAACGGGTGAGCGTAGGCGGCCCGCCGCGATGTTGCGCTGGATCCAGAAGTCCTGCTTTGGCGCACCGTAAGCCACCAACAGGATGTGGGCGCGGCTATCCATCACCATGCGGCAGAGCACCTCATCCTCGCCAGGGTCGGGCGAACCGGGGTAGCAAGCGGCGGGCGCAAAGCCGGGGTGGCGGGCGGCCAATACCGCTGCCGCATCCTCAGCCACACCGGGTGCCGCGCCCAACAAGAAGATGTGGACATCGTGCTGCGCCGCGTAGGCCGCCAGCATCTCGACCATCTCCACCCCTGGCGCACGCTGGCGCAAGCGGTGGGTGGGCAGCAGCCGCGAGGCCCAGATTAGCCCCTGGCCGTCGGGGGTGGACAGTGCGGCGCGGTTCAGCAGTTGGCGGAAGGCGCGGTTACGCCGCGCCGTCATCACAAACTCAGGGTTGGTAGTGACGACCTGGTGCGGCAGTGCGCCCGCTTGCGTTTCTTCCACCCAACGAGCGATGATGGCAACCGCCTCAGCGTTGGTCACATCATCAACCCCCACGCCCATGATGCGGCTGCAGGCGGGCGGGTGCGGTGGCGTTGCATAGATCACAAAGCTATTATATTACATTTGACGGGTGATAAACAAGGACAAACAAGGCAGGAGGGATGGGCTATGAAGATTGGTCCAGGGCGAACAACGGTTCGCCCCTACAGAACTATAGCATCTCCTCGGCTATTTGGTATAACACTGCAGCCGCGGGGGCTGAACCCCCAGACCCCCAAAGCGGCTCAAAATGAATGCTCTTCAGGCTGCAACGCCTAAAGTGCAATGACAGTGAATTAAGATAACCCAGGTTGGGGTGTGAGTATACGCCTCTCGCTAACTTGACGTAACACGTAGCAGCATATATAATGCGCCACAGACGCAAAGTAGGAGAAAAATTGTGGCCGAGGCGAAGGGGCATCTGATTGTCATCGAGGGGCTGGACGGGGCGGGCAATAGCACGCAGACGCAAATGCTGCGTAACGTGCTGACCCGCTATGGCTACCATGCCTATGCCACCCATCAGCCCAGCGAAGGCCCCGCCGGGGCGATCATCCGTCTCGCTCTAACCCGCCGCCTCACCTATGCCGCCAGCGACGACCATGCCGCCCGCCAACCGATTGACGGCAAAACCCTGGCACTGCTATTCGCCGCCGACCGGCTCGATCATTTGCAGAACGACATCGCGCCGAAGCTGGCCGATGGCGTGCAGGTGATATGTGACCGTTATGTGTTCAGCAGCATCGCCTACCAGGGACTGAGCGGGGATATAGACTGGATTAAAGCAATCAACAGCCAGGCCCGTGCCGCCGACCTGACTATCTTCCTGAACGTGCCACCGCCGGTGTCGCTGGAGCGCATTGCCCGGGGTCGCTACGGGCGCGAGCTGTACGAGGAGCAAAGCAAGTTGGAACGGGTCTGGCAGAACTATCAAGTAGCGATCGCCGAGGGCCGCACCGCAGGCATGAACATCGTCAGCGTGGATGGCACGCTGCCCATCCCTGCGGTGCATCAGGAGATCTTGCGTACAACACTGGCGCTACTGGAAGGCGCGGCTAAATTATGGAGCAGCTACTTCCCCAGTTTCTTAAACTCATCGCCCTGGTTGCCATCGGTGCGGCGCTGAAAAGCGCGCAGATCCTACCACCCCTGCTCGCACCAGCGCTCAATGCGCTGGTCATCAACGTAACATTGCCAGCAACTGTACTGTTCGCGCTGCGCCAGGCTCACGACAATGGCACGAAGATCGGCTGGGGCGAGTTCAAAATCACGCTGATTGCCCTGATTATCATCAGTATTAGCGCTAGTGCGGCTTTTGCCCTATCGCGCCTATGGCTGCATCTGCCGCATCGGACTGAAGGCACGTTTGTGCTAGTAGCCATGTTTGGTAGCACGGCGTTTGTTGCATTGCCCATTGTGCAAGGTCTCTACCCGAAGGATAACCCAAACAGTGGTCCACCTCTACTGGCTGCCTTGTTCTATAGCGAGATTGGCACCCTCATCCCGCTCGTAACCGTGGCAGTATTGATTGCCTCACTTTATGGGGAAGCGGAAGAGGGCAAGCAGTTCGGTTGGCGCACCTTGCTAGCAATCCCCAAGTCAGCCCCTTTCATCTGGCTGATTATCGGCCTGCTATTCTACACCGACGAGATACCGAAGGGTGTCACCGATTTCCTCGCGGGGCTAAGTCAGGTAAATCCTTATCTGGTCTTTCTCGCGCTTGGCCTGACCATCGTTTGGCAGGACATTACCCGCTGGCTGCGCCCGCTCCTCACCCTCAACCTGATTAAACTTATACTGGCACCAGTGCTGGGGGTTTTGCTGGCACGGTTGCTGGGCGTATCCAGCGATGTGCTGAATGTGGTGGTGATCGAATCAGCGGTGCCAGCGGTGCTGCTAGGCATCAGCTATGCTAACCAGTACAAACTGGATGTAGAGTTCGCTAGCGCGGCAGTGTTTAGCAGCTTCATCTTTTCGGTGGTGACATTGCCTACAGTGGGTTTGCTGTTGGGGGTAAAGTAGTTCCCTGCCAAAACTCCTCGCTTTACAACCTTACCAATACCTTACCAATACCTTACCATTCCTTTGCGATAACCTTACCAAATATGTCGCCACCAGTGCTTCTCTCCTAATCACGTCTGCGTACCCAGCAGCATGAATGTAGCAGCGATATTGTAAGTAAATGTGACAATAAGATTGCCCAAAAGGGTATTGCATTATGCAGCAAAGTGAATTATAATATAACCAACATCTTGCAAAGGCAGCCCTCATTTGCTGTGGCAGCAGCATTTTGGATGATGGCACGAACTCTGCTATTGCTTGGTGAGGAAACGTAACAGCGAAGAGGAACATTCCGTTTATATCATCGAACTCGTGGTGGAGGGTTCGCCAAACCAACTAGCATCCCGTACCTGCTCCTCAATCCGTACCCAGGGCAGACTTGCGGTCACAGAGCAAGAAAGAGGAAGTAAAATGCCAAATCTGCGTCCGATCCGAAAAATAGCTATCGTCATGTTTGCCCTGGCTCTGTCACTCAGCAGCGTTAGCCTGGTCGCCGCTGGCGGGAAGCAACCAGATAAGTTCACCGGCCTTCTATCTGATATTTCCTTCCCTGCCTCCATCCCCAGCTCTACTGGCTGGGCAGTTGGTAACGACAGCAGCGGCAACGGTGTAATTGTGAACCAGGCCCCAGATAGCAGTTGGTACATTTCTGCATCCTTCAAAAACACCACACTGAACAGCATCGTGATGCTTACTCCCAACAGTGGCTATGCAGTGGGCAACAGAGGAGTCATCTATAGTTACGACGGCAACAAGTGGAATCAGGTCAAGCATGGGCCAACCAACCAGAACCTGCACCGCGTCAAGGCCGGTGCCAGTGGCCTCGTCTTCGCAGTTGGCGACAACGGCACCGCCGTAGTCGAGATGGGCGGCGGCGGTTACTCTGATGATAGCGGCTGGTTCGTTCTGCCATCCGCGCCCGGCAACCCCACTCTCTATGGCGGTGCGATTGTAAGCGATGGCAACGGCGGTTACAACGGCTATGCCGTAGGCGCGGGTGGAGCAATCCTTGAGTTCGTCAGCGCGACTTACTCTTGGACTTCTATCACCAGCCCAACCTCCAACGACCTCAGCGATGTCAACCTGTCCGATGCGAACAACGGATTTGCCACAACCTTCAGTGGTCAGGTTGTCAACTACGCCTCCGGCTCCTGGACGCTGAATACTGCCCTGAACATGAGCAACAACGGCGTTCTCGACCTGCGCCACCACAGCATGAACCCCA
>JANXYP010000378.1 GCA_025355955.1 Chloroflexota bacterium | reverse complement strand
CCTGGTACTCAATAATTACGGGCCGCCCGCTTCTACCCGCCTGTTTGCTGGTGACGGCCACGGACACTTCACTGAGGACACCCAATCCGGTCTCCCCGGTGTAAATAACAGGTTTGCCTGGGGTGATTTCAACAACGATGGCAACCTGGACGTGGCGATACCGGGTGATCCTTTTACCACGGTCTATACTGGCGATGGACTAGGCCACTTCACCCTGGATGCCCAGGCTCAATTTGCTATTAGAGATGGCCTAGCGAGATGGGGAGATTACAACAATGACGGCAAGCTGGACCTGCTACTCGTTGGTGATAATAACAGTTCACAGCAAGTAGGGGCAATCTACCGTAACGACAGCAACAGTCCGGCCAACCAGCCGCCTACTGCCCCCTCTGGCCTGAGCGCAGCTACGCTGGCGACGGACACAGTGTCGCTCACCTGGCAGCCAGCCAGCGACGACCACACCCCTGCCGCGACCTTGAGCTACAACCTACGGGTCGGCACCAGCCCAGGCGGCAGCGATGTGGTTGGCCCGATGGCTAATGTTGCCACTGGTCAGCGCCGCCTACCCGAACTCGGCAATGCACAACTGAACCGCCACGCCATCCTTACGGGGCTGAACCCCAGCACAATATACTATTGGTCGGTGCAGGCAATAGACAACAGCTACCAGGGTGGCCCCTTCGCTCAGGAGGGTAGCTTCACCCTCAACTCGCTGGCAACCGCCACCCCGACTAGCACTGCTACTACCGCGACAAGTACGCCAACCAACGTGAGCAACACGCCGACCGCCACACCAACGTTGCCGCTCAGCACACCTACTGCATCATCAACCGTAATGCCGAGTGCCACTTCAACCGCAGCGAACACGCCAGTGGTGGGTACGGCTACCTCGACCAGCACTCCAGGCGGGCCAACCAGTACCCCCGCATTGGCGACCATGACCCCCACCGACTGTGCCAATGTGTTCGGGGACATTACCGGCAACATCTTCTATAGTGCCATCCATTATCTCAATTGCCGTGGGGTAATCAATGGCACCGACGCGACGCATTACACCCCAGCAGGCATCTCGACCAGGGGGCAGTTCGCAAAGGTAGTGGTGCTAGGCTTCGGCACGCCGTTCCACACCCCAGCTACGCCCGACTTCAACGATGTGCCAACCAGCTACTTTGCCTACCTCTACATCGAGAGCGGGTTCCACGCCGCTATCCTCAGCGGCTTCGACACCGCCAGTTGTCAGGCTGCCGGTCAGCCGTACCCTTGCTACCTGCCCAACCGACCGATCACCCGCGCCCAGCTTACCAAGCTGGTGGTCAACGCCGCGCACTATCCCCTGTTTACCCCCAGCGGTGGCAGCCACAGCTTCAGCGATGTGCTGCCCAGCAACGTTTTCTTCGTCGCGGTCGAGACGGCGCTTAGCAAAGGCGTGATCAATGGCTACCCCGACGGCAGCTTCAGGCCCAACAACAACATCCGCCGCGACGAAATGGCCCAGATCGTCTACAAAGGGGTGACTACACCGTGAGCAGAACGGAGCGATGGGGCCTGAGTAGTTATACCAATTAGCGGTGATGCCGCGATAGATTGAGCCAGGGCGAACAACGGTTCGCCCCTACAGCACTATAGCATCGCTTCGGCTAATTGGTATAAGTAGCAGCCCCGGCAACCGGTTGCGGGGTTGCTACTTCTTTGGCCCTATTAATCCTTGCACAATCAGGGGCAATAGTGTATAATAAGGTGCTTGAGCGCGCCCACGCAAGTGGCGCGATGAGAGGCAGGATGGCTGCTGGCAGCAATGCCAGAGGAAAGTCCGGGCTGCATAGAGCAAGGGTGCCTGGCGACGAGTCAGGGCAGCGCCCCACCAGGGGCGTTGACAGTCCACACCGGCAGCGTTGGCTTCGGCCCGCGCTGAGAGCAACAGAGACAATTGCCGCTACCCTGGCGCAACCCAGACCGGCGGAGTGAAAAGGGCAATCCTCCCCGCAGCAATCTCCGAACTGGCCGCACAAGACGGTAGCTCGCCGAGTCGGTCACAAGTCGAGAGCAGCCGCACCTGGCAACGGGTCGGCCAGCCCGCCAGCAACGGGCTGAGATAAATGGTCATCTAAAACAAAACCCGGCTTACTCGCCTTTCATCGCTGGCGTTCAACTGTGTTAGTCCCATCCCTCTATGGGAGAGGGTTGCCAGAAACCCCCCTCGCCCTCTGGGAGAGGGTTGGGGTGAGGGCATTATCATATGGTGGCTGTAGCTCAATGGCAGAGCGCCTGACTGTGGATCAGGAAGTTGTGGGTTCGAGCCCCATCAGCCACCCCAAGCGGATTTTAGATTACGGATTTTAGATTTTAGATAATGGGCGCGTTCCTTCGGGGACGCGCTCTTTCTTTTGCCAGCCCTGCAAAGGGTATTGACACGCAGCCGCGATCGGCTTATACTAAGTGCAACATTTTCTGAGCTGTTGCGTATTGATAACAACCGCGCAGTAACGACGTGTTTGAGCATCAAGTGAACCTTGAAAGGATGGTATTAGATGCAAGACCCGAACCAGCCGCCCAACTATGGCAACCCCAACAACCCAGGCGGCCAGCCCAACGACCCGACTCAGGGTTATCCGCAGCAGCCGGGTTATCCACAACAACCACCAACCCAGGGCTATCCACCGCCACCACCGCAGTACAACCAACCGCCTGCCCAGGGCTATCCGCAGCAGCCGCCCACGCAGGGCTATCAGCAGCCACCCTACCAGCAGCCTCCTACCCAGGGCTATCAGCAGCCACCCTACGGCCAGCCCCCGCAGTATGGGCAGCCAGGCAACCAGCCGCCGCCGCCATATCAGCAGCCAGGCTATCAACAGCCGCCCTACCAGACCGGTGGGCCATTTGTGCCGCCACCAGTGCAGTCCACCACCGTGGTACAGAAGCGCGGGGGGTCAGGCCCGCTCATTGGGGTAATCATTGTCGCGCTGCTGATCGCCGCTGGCGTTGCCGCTTACTTCCTGGTTTTCAACAAGTCGGGCGGTAGTGGCGGCAATGTCAACTCCAATTCGAGCAATGCCGACCTACTCAAGGCCGGTGCCGCGAGCATGAAGGCGGCCAAGAGCTATCACCTCGACGTAACCGGCAGCGCATCCGGCACCGCCCTGACGTTGAATGGCGACCTCGACATTGCCAACAAGAAGAGCAACCTGACAATTAGCGCTGCAGGCCAGAATATTCAGGTTATCTCCGTCGGCAGTGATATCTACTTTAGCTCTGATGGCGGCAAAACCTTCACCAACGCGGGCAGCTCCGGGGCAAGCCTCACTAACGGGATGAGCCAGTTTACCGGCATTTGGAACAAATTCAACAACGCTGATGTGGACAAGTCGGCTAGCGCCTTGAAGGATGGCAACCCCGCTACCGATACCATTGATGGCACCAGCTGCAAGCACATGACCGCTAGCACCAAGGATCTCGCCAGTCTCAGCGCTGGCAGCAGCAGCACCGACGGCACTGTCGACCTCTGGGCAGCGACCGATGGCTCTCGAGTGTGCCAGATAAAGGAAACCACCACCGACAAGAGTACCGACCTCACCCTTAAGTTTAGCAAGCTCAACAGCAGCTTCGACATCAAAGCGCCAGCCAACGTATCTGGCGGCGGTGGCTCGAGCGGTGGCGGCGGTGGCACAGTAAACACCCCCGTTGTGGTCGTGGCAACCGCAGTTGCCAGTGGCGGCCTGGATACCCCTACCACCGACACCAGCGGGGGCAACGGCAGCGGCGGTGGCAGCACCGGCGGCGGCAGCAGCGCCAACGGTGATTTGCTGAAGCAGGCTGCCACCAGCATGAAGTCGCTGAAGAGTTACCACATTGACCTGACCGGCACTGCTAGCGGCAGCCCTATAACCCTGGGCGGCGACGTTGACGTTGCCAACAACAACAGCAATCTGAATATCACCGCACAAGGCCAGAATGTTCAGGTTGTCTCCGTTGGCAGCACCAGCTATCTCAGCACCGATGGCGGCAAGACCTTCACCAACGCGGGTAGCGCGGGGGCGAGTATCACCAGCGGCATGAGCCAGTTTACCGGGATGTGGAACAGCTTCAACAGCGCCGATGTCGACAAGGCGGCAAGCGCGCTGAAGGATGGTAGCCCCGCCTCGGAAACCATCAACGGTATCAATTGCCACCACATGACCGCCAGCACCAAAGACCTCGCCAGCCTGGGGTCAGGCGGGGCTACCAGCGATGGCACGGTTGACCTGTGGGCAGCCAACGATGGCTCGAGTATCTGCCAGTTGAAGATTCTCACCACCGACAAGGCTACTGATGTCACCTTCAAGTGGAGCCACATCAACGAGAACTTCAACATTACCGCACCGGCTAATTCGTCTGGCAGTGGTGGTCTCGGCGGCGGCAGCGGCAGTGATAGCACCCCCACTACCGACACCAGCGGCGGGGGCGGTGGTGATAGCACCCCCACTACCGACACCAGTGGCGGTGGTGGTAGCGACCAGGTTACGCCAACCACGCAGAGCAGCACCGGCAGTGGCGGTGGCAGCGCTGGCAATGGCAGCCTCAAGGTTGCCAGTCTCGACAACGTCAAGAGCTATCACCTGGTTCTCACCAGCAAGGCTTCGGGCGTTAGCAGCAATATCGAAGGCGACTTCATCCGCCCCGACAAGGCCAAGATGGTGATAAAAACTGGGGCTAGCTCAATCACCTACATTATCGTCGGCACGGATGCTTACATCAGCACCGACGGCACCACCTACATCAAGAGTCCCGGCGGGGGTGGCAGCGGCGTAATTGACGGCTACACCAGTATCATGAAGAGTACCTCCGACTCGCTGAATGCCTACAGCGGCTACAAGAGCGTGGGTAATGAGAGCATCGGCGGCGAAGACTGCACCCACTACAGCTTCTCCTACGGCGGTGGAAGCGTAGAGGTCTGGGTAGCGAAGAGCGACAACACCACCCGCCAGGTGAAGTACATCAGCGGTACTGGTGCGACAGCCACCGAGGTAGATTACACCATCACCAACGTCAATAAGGTCAGCGACATCACCGCTCCGCCTACGCTTCCTTGATGGCAAGGCGCTGATCGCTACCACCCAATCACCAACGTCAACAGGTAGCGACATCACCGCCCCACCATCGCAGTAGCAGTGCTGAGTGCTGAGTTATCTATGCCTCAGCAACGTTTGAAGCCTTCCCCCATCGTTGAGGGAAGGCTTCACCATTTGTCGCTCAATCTTCTGCCTTCTACCTTCAACCAACCGGCGCAAGCGCCGCCTCCGCCAGAAGTGGCAGATCGGTGGCAGCGGCGGGCGCGTCGTCGGCGAAGTTGCGGGTGTAGAGCCGGAAGTAGAGACCCTCTTGCTGCAGCAGCTCGGTATGGCTACCCTGCTCAACTAGCTGACCTTTGTCCAGCACCAGGATGTGGTCGGCGTTCTGGATGGTAGTCAGGCGATGGGCAATCACCAGAGTGGTGCGCCCGCGCATCAACCGATCCAGCGCCTCCTGCACCAGATGCTCCGACTCGTTGTCCAGGCTGGAGGTGGCTTCGTCGAGGATGAGCAGACGGGGGTCGCGCAGGATAGCGCGGGCGATGGCGATACGTTGACGCTGCCCGCCGCTCAGTTTAACCCCCCGCTCACCCACCACGCTGGCGTAGCCGTCGGGAAAAGCGGTGATAAACTCGTGGGCGTTGGCCGCCTGCGCTGCCGCTGCAATCTCCGCATCGCTGGCGGTCAGCTTGCCGTAGGCGATGTTCTCACGAATGCTGCCGCCAAACAGGGCGGCTTCCTGCGGCACAATCGCAATCTGCGCCCGCAGGCTGGCAACCTCTACGCTACGAATGTCGTAGCCGTCCACAGTGATGCGTCCGCCGCTCACGTCGTAGAAGCGAGGGATGAGGTTGGCGATGGTGGTCTTGCCCGCGCCGCTCGGCCCCACCAGGGCGACAACCTGCCCCGGCGCAGCCTGCCAGCTAAGGTCGTGCAGCACGGTGGGATTGCGCTTGCCCTCCTCGTTGTCGGAGTAGCTGAAGTCCACATGGTCGAAAGCCAGCGCCCCTTGCACCAACGGCAGCGCGGGAGCATTGGGCTGGTCGAGGATGTCGGATTTGGCATCGAGCAACTCAAACACCCGATCCGCCGCGCCAATCGCCTCCTGCACCTGGCCGTACAATCCAGCCAGGCTGGCGATGGGGCCGACTACCGCGAACATATAGAGGATGAAGGAGATGAGCTGGCCGCTGCTGATATGCCCATTCAGCACCTCTTGACCACCGAACCATAGCACGCCCGTGATTGCGCTAAAGGCGACCAGGGAAATCAGCGGCACAAACACGGCCCGCAGCTTGATGCGCTTGAGCGCCAGCATGAACGATTCGTTGACCGCTCCGCTGAACCGCCCCACCTCGTAATCCTCATTGGTAAATGCCTTGACCGTGCGGATGCCGGTCAGCGTCTCCTCCAGCACGGTGGTAGCCAGGCCCAGCGCCGCCTGCACCTGCTCGGAGATGCGCCGCAGCCGTCCGCCGAAGAAGAAGCCAATCGCCACTACTGGCGGGATGACCAGCAGAATGACCAGCGTAAGCCGCCAGTCGGTGAAGAGCAGGATGGTAACTGCGCCGACCAGGGTGATGACCTGCTGCACGAGACTGAGGATGTTCTCGCTGACCGCCGCCTGCACCTTGACTACATCGTTGGTGGTGCGCGATATGAGTTCGCCAACCCGATGCTGGTTGTAGAAGCTGAGGTCGAGCGACTGCAGCCGCTTGTATATGTCAATGCGGATGTTGGTGACGATACGTTCGCCGATGTAGGCAAGGTTGTAGGTTTGGATGTAGTTGAACAAACTCTGCAGCAGGAAGGTGCCAAGTAGCCCCAGGGCAATCACGTTGAGTAGGTTACCGTCGCGCTGGGTGAAGACGCTGTCCACCAGATGCTGCACCACCCATGGCAGCACCAGACCGAGTAGGGTAGCGACAATCAGGCTGATACCGCCGATGGTGAAGCGTCCGCGATAAGGGCCGACATAGCCGAGCAACCGTCGATAGGTGCCGAACACCGCTGCGCGGGTGAGCGGCTTGCGCTCCTTGCGCTTCTTCTCCTCCTCGTCCTCTTTCGGCTTCGGCTGCTTGCCGATACTGGTCACCATGGTCAACAGGTTGGGGCGCTGTTGCTGCTCCTGCTCCTCTTGTTCGCGCTTCTTGCGTTCCTGATCTTCTTGCGGGTCAAGCGGTTGCTCATCCATGCGGGCGGTGTTCCTCTCTACGTTGTTATACCCTATTATGACAAACCGCGATGAGCTGATGTTTCAGCTTATATGAGAACTACCCTGACACAGTTACTCATTGGCTCACTGCAGCGACTCCGCCGCCTTGACCAGATCACCGCGGGTCATGTTGCCATCTATTATGATCAACACATTGCGTTGCTGATTTACCATATAGAGTACCAGCTCATCCTCGACATCGTTCCGAATATAGGCGGTGATTGAAGCCCCCATCACATTGCCGCTTTGGTTAGTCAGTTGAAAGTTATCAACTACCCTCGTGGCCGTAGCCCTGTCGCCCAGTGGTGGGGAAGTAAATGAGTATGATGAGGGGGGTTCGGCTAGCTCCTCATCTAGCTCGAATGAGGTCGGGCCACCGCTATACTTGAGGTAAGTGTATCGCTCATTCGCACCATTCACTTTGACTAGCGCATCCTGTTGCTCCACGCTTACCAGCTTGACCCCCGCTGGCAGATAGGAGGGTAGCTGCAATTGATACGGAGCGAGAGACTTCGCCTGGTCGAGAGTAACCTGTACTTTTGGCAGAAGCGGCACAGGGGTATGGGTGGGAAAAGAGTCGCTCTCGCCTCCGCACGCCGCGCAAAACAGCAAGATAATGACTGGCACGGTCGCTGCTGTACCTCTAATTGCACGTTTCATCATTGCTCCCTCACTGATACTCACTCCACTTGCCGTCCTTGTAGTGCAGGATGCGCTCACCGCCTATCGCCCAGCCTTCCTGCGCCGAGGTCATGAACACCACATTAAGTTGGCCCACATTAGGGCAATCTTCCGGCTGCCACTTGCCGTCCTTGTAGTGCATGATAATGCTATGGTACGGTTCAGGGAAAACCGGGGTGGGGATTGCGGGGGAGAATGGCTCCATTGAAAGATACTCTTGGTTGGTACGGAGGTCGGCGCGATTGTCGCCCACTGCCCAGCCCTCGTTCGCCGACACCATATAAAGACCGTGCAACGCGCCATCCACCTGCGCTGCCCTTGTCCAATTTCCGCCGCTGTAGTGCAGTATCACCCCACCATAGCTGTCTACCGCCCAACCCTCGGTTGGCGACACCATCACAACTTTGGTCAGATTGACCGCCGGGCTAGCCGGTATCTGCGTCCACTTGCCCGCCTGATAGTGCAGCACAGTACGACCAACTGCCCAGCCTTCATCCGGCGATAGCATATATACGCTATGTACCACCCTTGTAATGTCAGGCTTATCCGCCTTCGTCCACTTG
>JANXYP010000376.1 GCA_025355955.1 Chloroflexota bacterium | reverse complement strand
GCGCAGCGGGCGCAGCGGGTGGCCTACACCGACGTGGGGCTGCACGATGAGGTGCGCGAGTACCTGCATCTGCCTGCCGCCCACCTCGTCCTGTTGCCCAACGCGGTTGATGCTGAGGCGGCAGCGCACGAGGTTAGCGATGAGCGGCAAGCGGAGTTGCGGCTACGGCTGCAACTTGAAGCCAGCTCGTTCGTTATGCTCAGTGTCGGGCGGGCCGAGCGAAACAAGGGTTTCGATGTGCTGCTCCGCGCTCTGGCGCAGATAAAGGGCCAGCTACCTGCTGGCTGGCGTTGGCTGCACGCGGGCAGCGGCGGCGAACTGGGCCGCCTGCTGGCCCTCAGCGCGGAACTGGGTCTGGGCGAAAATGTGCAGATGCTGGGCAAGGTAGCCGACCGCGACCTACACAATCTCTACGCCCTCGCTGACCTGTTTGTTCACCCTACGCTATACGAAGGCAGCGCCATCGTGGTGATGGAGGCGATGCTGCACGCCCGTGCGGTGGTTGCCACCCGCGTTGGCGGCATCCCTGACAAGGTGCAGCCAGGCGTGACTGGCTGGTTGGTGCCACCCAACAACACAGATGCCCTCGCTGCTGTTATAATAGAGGCGGTCAACACCCCGCTCACGCAGCGCATCGCCCTGGGCGCGGCTGGCCGCGACCTCATCCTTGCCAGCTACACCTGGCCTGCCGTGGCGGCGCGTACCGTCGAAGTTTATCGGGAGATGCTTGCAATGACTCTTTAAGCATTAACCTGGGGTGAGATTTCTCCCCCAACCCCCACTGGGGGCTTAGTATTACAGCCTCAGTTGGCATATTTGCGCCAGATTGGTGTAGGGGCGAATCGCATACGCCCTGTCGCCCAGTTTCCAAGCTAATTCGTAACTACTTGCCTGGCAACTGAGGCTGTAATATTAGGACAAGCGGGCATTAACCTGGGGTGAGATTTCTCCCCCAACCCCCGCTGGGGGCTTAGTTTAATGGACGTTTACCATTCACCATTCACCATTCACCATTCACCATTCATCGTTCATCATTCATCGTTCATCATTTGCCATTCACACACTTATGATACAAGCCATCATCCTGTTTCCCCTGATGCTCTATCTGCCCGGTCTGGTCGCCTATCGGGTGTTCTGGCACGGGCGGCGCTGGCTGTGGCGAGGCTCTCTCGCTGAGGCCGCCTTCGTCCAGTTCCTGATCGGCGCGCTGTATGCGGGCATGACCGGGCTAATCCTGGCCCAGCTTGGCCGCTTCTCGCTGCTGACCATGCTGGCCGCGACGGTGCTGCCCTCGATTATCCTCATTGCGATGCGCCGCGATTGCTTCATCATGCCATCCTTGCCCCGTCGAAGCGCAAGCAATGGGCAGCAAGGCAGGATAAATCCCGCCCCTACCCAGGCACAGGCAATTCCCCTGGCTTCAAAACTCAAAACTCAAAACTCAAAACTCAAAACTTACGGCGAAATGGCCGCTCTCATTGCGTTGCTCATCCTCGCGGTCATTCTGTTCGCCCGCCCGGCGGAGACGATCCGCGGCGCGGCTGATGCCGGGGTCTACTCCAACTCCGGGGCGCATATCGCGCAGCACGGCGGTATCATCATCAAGGATCCGCTGATCCGCCACATGACCGACGAGGAGATCCGCCAGTATTTCGTCGGCCTCAACCCCGACCGCTACACCCTTACCCGCCAGCGGGCCAGCGGTTTTTACATCTACGACAAGGAGGCCACGCTGGTCGTCCCCCAGCACTATACCCTCTACTCCGTCTGGCTGGCGATCTTCTTCGTCGTCGCGGGTGGGGTGGCGGGTGAGATGTACGCCACCGCCTATCTGATGCTGCTAGCGCTGTTCGCGGTCTACTTCGCGGGCAAGCGGATGTTCGGCGCGGTTCCCGCATATCTGGGCGTGCTGCTGCTGGCGCTCAACACCACCGAGGTGTGGTTCGCCCGCTACTCCGTCGCCGAGGCGGGTACGCAGTTCCTTGGCTTCGCCGCATTCTACTGCTTTGCCGTGTTCGTCTCCAGCCAACGGCGACTGGATAATATCGCCTTTTCATCAAGGGGCGCGATCTATCCGACCCCAGCGCCTGCAATCAGTGATGCCGCAGGGACGCAGCTCGACGCACCCTCGCCCACGGCCCAAGCGGCCGAGATTGCCGCGCAAACAACGGTGGCCCGCGCCTTCGCCGTGCTGGCGGCGTTGTCGTTGGGTGAAATCTTCTTCATCCGCCCCGACTTCGTCTTCTATCTACTGCCGGTGCCGCTCTACCTCGCCTGGCTGCTGCTGGCCCGCCGCTGGCGACCAATCCACTGGTGGCTGTTCCTGCCGCTGCTGGGGATGCTGCTGCTTGGCATCGTCCACATATTCTTCTTCACCTATCCCTACACCTTCGACCTGTTCCACAACGTGCTGATTGACCAGCGGCGGCTATGGGTGCGTAACCTGGCGTTGCTCTACGGCGGGGCAACCCTGTTCGTGGTTCTCTGGCTGCTGTTGCGTAGCCAACCGCGCTGGCTGCGCCCGCTGAATGGCCTGGCTAGCCAGTATTGGCCGCGAGTGCGCCTCCTTTTGCTGGCGCTGCTGGCGCTGGGCGCGGGCTTTTACATGGTTAACGCATATATAATCAAGCCGCACATCATCACTCTGGGCAATCTCGGCAGCATGATCAGCCATCCCGCCAACCTGACCGCCTATATCGGCGCGCCCGTTCCCTTCGACCCGACCAAAAGCCCAACCGACAACAGTCAAGCCGTATACAACATGGTCAAGGTGGGCTGGTACTTCTCGCCGCTGGGCATCGCCCTCGCCACCCTGGGCATGATGCTGGCGCTGTGGCGCAAACTGACCCTGAAGAGCGCGTTCTTCTTCCTGATGCTGGCAATCTCGCTGTTCGTCTTCGTCGGCGAAACCTACTCCGACCCTCACTACATCTACACGATGCGCCGCTACATCCCCATCATCACGCCCGCCTTCAGCCTATTCATGGGCTACTTCTGCTTTGCGCTGTTTAGCTGGGGGCGCACTCTGGCCCACGCACGGGGCTGGCGGCTATCGCTCGGCTTTGCCGCCCAGCTTGGCGTGGCCGCGCTCTACCTGATCGAGATCGCCTTCTTCGTCTACACCATCCGCCCGATTTTCGGCGAGACCGAGGATCAGGGAACGATTGCCCAGATCGGCGCCCTGGCCCAGAAGCTGCCCGCCAACAGCGTCACCATCATGAGCGCCGACCGCGACACCCCCTACGTGGCGCTGACCCCTTTGCGCTTCATCTATGACCGCGACGTGCTGGCCCTCGCCCCGGACTACAGCGCCACCACGGTGCAGCTCAATAATAGCATCGTCGCTGGCTCGATCGCGGGCTGGCTGAAGGATAATCGCCCCGTCTACGCGATGCTGGGGGCGAACGGCGGCAAGCTGAATCTGCCCGGCTACGACCTCAAGCCCATCGAGGAGTGGACCTATACCACCCAGGAGCTAGAGCAGCTATACTACCAGAAGCCGCTCAACATTGCCACCGGCAGCCTGCACTATGGCCTCTACCAGATCCTGCCCCGCACCGTCACGCCCACGCTGCAGTTGCCGCTCAATATAGATATGGGCGGCGACTTCGACTATCCCTACACGGTGAGCGGCTGGTTCGACAAGGAGCAGGATACGAACGGCGCAACCTACCGCTGGACTGGCCCCGACGCAACCTTGCGCCTGCCCGCGCCCACCACCCCGACCACGTTGACCATCACCATGCGCGTATCCGCTGGCCCGCCGCAGCGTTGTAGCACAGGCGCGAACCGCACCGCCCCCGATCAGGTTGGCCTCTACAATGGCAATACGCCAGTGATGCTCGCCAACCTGCCCCTCACCTGTCAGCCACCCACCAGCGATGGCAAGCCCCAACCCGGCATATTCACCGAGGTGCGCGGCCAGATTAGCGTCACTACCCCGCCCGCCGACGGCTGGCTCTATCTCACCCTGAATGCCACCGCCTGGCAGCCCGCCACCGACACACCTGGCGCGGATGCGCGGCGGCTGGGCGTACAGGTGGATAGCATCACGGTGGGAAGGTGAAAACGTGATTGCTTTGACACCCTACCATCCCCATGCTATAATACGGCTGGTACAAAGCTGCGCTGGGCGCAAGAGGGAGAGAGCGAATGACTGAACCGCACGGCGGTGGCAACCCAGGGCCGGACAGCCCCTATATCTTCGGCGATGCCGAAACCGACCGCTATCGGCTGGAGACGCAGACGCGGCTGTTCAGCGACTACATTCGTCAGAACGCCTACCGCTTCGCTGGCGACAACGTGAACAGCATCCTCGACCTCGGCTGCGGCGAGGGCCAGCTAGGCTTCGTGCTGCGCGAGATTTACCCCCACGCCCGCCTGGTTGGCGTTGATAAGGACGAGAAGGCCATCGCGGTCGCCCGCAGCAAGGCTGAAGCATTGGGCGTTGCTAACGTCGAGTTTGTGATCGGCAACATCGAGGAGGCGTTGCCGCCCGGCCCCTTCGACCTGGTGTACGCTTCGGTGGTGATGATCCATACCCGCGCCCATCAGCGCATCGCCGAACTGGTCAAGGCGAACCTTGCCCCTGGAGGCCATTTCTGGATCAAGGATCTTGATGCCGCCGGGGTAATCAACGCCTACGATAACCCCTCCTATAAGAAAGTGGCGGGGATATGGTTCGAGACGCTGGCGCGGGTGGGTGCTCACCCGTATGTCGCCGATGAACTTCCCGCCCTACTGCAGACAGTGGGGTTCGAGGATATAAAGCGCGAGGACGAGATTTACCCACTAGGCGGCAACAGCGAAGCGGGGTTGGCGATGCTGGCGATCACGATGGGCGCGGTCTACAACGGGCGGGCGCTGATGAGCAAGGTAATGGGCGTACCGGAGCGGGATATTGTAAAGCTATATCTCGATGTAATCAACTCGGCCACCCTTGCCGAAGGGGAAATCGGCGCAGAGAAGATGGTCAACATCATCGCCCGCTAACCTGCCAGTCGCCTGCCTGCCCACCCCCAGCAACGCTAAGGCCCAGCCCAGCACGTTCACCGAGATAAGCGGCCAAATTAGCGTCACCAGCCCGCCCACCGACGGCTGGCTCTACCTCACTATCCATGCGACCCCGTGGCAGCCAGCGGTTGATACGCCGGGTGGGGATGCGCGGCGCTTGGGCGTGCAGGTGGATAGCATCATAGTGGGGAGATGAGGGCGAGTTGCAAGTTACAAGTTGCAAGTTGCAAGTTACACCATTTGACCGAACAGATGTTGTATTATCCGTAGGGGCGCAGATTTATCGCTCCCATCCGATTGCTTTGACACCCTGCCCCTACCGTGCTATAATACGACTGGTACAAAGCTGCGCGGCTGAACCGGGCAATGGGAGGCGAAAAGGATGGCAGAACTAACGAATGATCGTATTGAGAAACTGGTGGAGGAGACCCCCTATATTTTCGGCGATGCCCAGGTTGATCGTTATCGGTTGCGTACCCAGGCTGAGATGTTCAGTATCTACCTACGCAATAATGCCCAACGCCTGGTGGGGAATAACATAAACAGCATCCTTGACCTCGGTTGTGGCGAGGGTCAGCTTGGTTTCGTGCTGCGCGAGATTTACCCCCACGCCCGTCTGGTGGGGCTGGATCGTGACGAGCAGGCGATTGCCGCTGCCCGCCACAAAGCCCAGGACCTTCATCTCAGCGATGCTGAGTTCATCGTTGGCGATGTAGAGCAGGGATTGCCGCCCGGCCCCTTCGACCTGATCTACGCCTCAGCGATTATCTCGCACACCCACCAGCCAGAGCAGGTGGTACAGGCCGCCAATAAAAGCCTGCAGCCCGGTGGTTATCTCTGGATTAAGGATTTCGATCCCGCGATATTCGATGACGCAGCGGCGAATGCGCTGTACGGTGGCAAGAATATGCGGGTGATCAAGTTGCTGATGGATGCGATCGGTAGCATCGGCGGCCACCCCTACCATGTCAAGGAGCTACCTGGCTGGCTGGCTAATGCTGGCTTTATCAACGTTCGCTATGAGCGCGAGTACGCAAAGGCTGGTGGGCAAAGTGCAGCAGGGCGCGCGGGTCTGGCCTTGGGGTTGGGCGCATTCTACAACGCCCGCACCCTGATTAGCAGAACCCAGGGCATCCCTGAAGCGGAGCTTACCCAGCTCTACCTTGACGTAATTAATGAGGCGATGCGAAGTAAGGATGAGGCTA
This sequence comes from Chloroflexota bacterium, assembly GCA_025355955.1. Lineage (GTDB taxonomy): Bacteria > Chloroflexota > Chloroflexia > QHBQ01 > QHBQ01 > QHBQ01. Next base: position 2,166 of record JANXYP010000376.1, on the reverse strand, counting down.
GCGCATTTAGCGCCAACTACATCGCCCAGAAACCCGCCTGAGAGACATAATCTGCCTTCCACCTTCCATCTTCATTCCGCCTCGGCATCGGCATCCTCGGTTTCGGGGATGAGATGTTCGCCATCGTTGAAGCGCAGCAGTTGCGGCTTACCATCACCGAAGCGTACCTGGCTGATGGTGCAGTTGTTCACCTGATAGTCGCGCCACATCGTCGCCGAGCCTTGCAGCAGCACGGAGAGATAGGTGCTGATTACCCCACCGTGACAGACCACCAGCACACGGTTGGCCTGCGGATGTGCCTCGATAATTTCAGTGATTGCGCCATAAACGCGCTGGGCGAATTGACGGCGCGACTCGCCGCCCGGCCAGCCGAAATCTAGGTCATCGCGGTCGGCCCAGCGGGGCAGCAGTTGGGGATAGCGCTTGTGCCACTCGATGTGGGTCATGCCCTCCACCTCGCCGAAGTGCATCTCGCGCAGGTTGGTATCGGCGATCACCGTCATCTGGGCGACGCTGGCAATCACCTCGGCGGTGCGCCACGCCCGTTTTAGTGGACTGGCGTAGATAGCATCGAGCGGTAGGTACTCGACTATCCGCTGCGCCACCTGCGCCGCCTGGCGTTGGCCCAGCGGGGTCAGCACGGTATCCTGCCAGCCCTGCACGAACCCTCGCCGGTTGCCCTCCGACTCGCCATGCCTTACCAGCAGCAAATCCATGTCTTCTCCTGTGAGTTGAAAGTTGAAAGTTGAAAAGCGTGATAATACCAGTTCGCCGAGGAGAGCCTGGATCATCCATAGGGGCGCGATAAATCCGCGCCCATCGGTTTTACTTTCAACTTTCAACTTGTAACTTTCAACTTATTGTAGTAGTCGCACTCATGCTGCAGCGGGCAGATCTCGCAATGCGGCCTTTGGGCTTTGCATATCTGTCGCCCGTGGGTGATCATGTCGATGTGAAAGGTGTAAATCTGCTGCGGCTGCAGCAAGGGTTCGAGGATGGTATGCGCCTGCGCCTCGCTCGACTTAGGGCCAATCAACCCCAGCCGCTGGCTGACCCGATGCACATGGGTATCCACCGGCAGCGCGGGACGGCCCAGAGCAAAGAGTAGCACGATCGCCGCCGTCTTGGGGCCAACGCCGTTGATTGCGGTAAGGTAGGCGCGGGCATCATCCAGCGGCAGGTCGGCGAGGAAGTCGAGGCTATAATCGCCGTGCTGTGCGTAGATGGTGCGGAGCGCAGTCTGGATGCGTGGCGCTTTCTGCATCGCCAGCCCGCCGCTGCGAATCGCCTCGGCCACCTCCGCCACCGGCGCAGCGACCACATCGGCCCAGGTGGAGAAGTGACGACGCAGGTCATCGAAGGCGCGGGTGCTGTTCACGTCGGAAGTGTGCTGGCTGAGGATGGTCAGCACCAGTTCGTCGAGCGGCGGCAGATGCTTGCCCTGCTGCCAGTGACGGGTGCCGTATGCCTCGACCAGCAGGTGGTAGACCCGCTGCATCTTGTCGCGTAGCGCGGTATCGTTCGTGGTTGCGATAGGGTTCACACCCATATTGTACACGCTATCGCCAGCGCGTGGCAAGCGTGGTATAATGTGGTTAATATCAGGGCGAACCACGGTTCGCCCCTATAGAAAATGCGAGAAAATGCGATCGTAGGGGCGAACCGCTGTTCGCCAGCAGGGGTTCTGAAACAAACTATCAAGTTGCTCTGTCTGAAAGGCAAACAGACAAGGAGCATTGCTTTGAACCAGCAGCAAGAACAACCCAAGCAAGATTACGCCAAGTATGACCAACCCCAGCCAGGTTACGCCACTCCCGTACCGAGCAACGGTCAGACTCCGCCCCCGACCCAGTACGCGCCGCTGCAGCAGTATCCCGCCACGCAATATGCGCCCTATCCCTATCGGCGCACGCGCGGCCCGGTTTTGCCGATGCTGATCATCGCCGCGCTAATCGTTGCGGTGCTGATTGTCGGGCTGGCAACCTCGGTTTTCGCAGCTGGCAAGACCTATAACCGTGACTTCTCGATTAGCCCTGGTACTCCTGCTATGCTGCACATCAACGGCGATAGCATTGACCTGAAGCTGATCTCCTCGACCAGCGTTGCCAACAGCATAAGCATCGCGGCCAAAGGAATTGGCAGCTACGACACGCGCAACAGTGGCAA
>JANXYP010000373.1 GCA_025355955.1 Chloroflexota bacterium | reverse complement strand
TGCAAAGGCCGGGCGAGGGGTTGGGAGGGGATGAGGAGCAAGCCGCCCGGCAGCTAGCGGCGAGGGAGAGCGCAAGCAGGCGAGGAGAGTGTGCGCAGGGGTTGCGGAGGAATGCGAAGGGGAACGCGAAGGTGAGCGCGAAGGTGGGAGCGAAGCAAAGCGCAGCCCAGGCGAAGCCAGCGGCGCGGCCCAAGCGCAGCCTGGGTGATGGTAGCGGCTGTTATAGTCGCGACATTCAACTGCCTCAAGCGATATGTGCTTTTGAAAAAGATGAGATGCTTCAGCCTATTGGCAGTGCGCCATGCCGCTTGCTACTCATCACCACACAGGATCAACGTTGGCATGGGAGCTTGGCTGGCGACTTCCCAAGCCACCTCGCTCAATATGCTTACTTCCGCGCTGGGGTAACCATGCGCCGTGATCACGATCAGGTCACTATTCATCTCCTTGGCGTTGGCAATAATCGCCTGCGCTGGCTTGCCACTGGTCTCCACGATGCCATAGGTAATCCCATCGGGGATGAAATGGTGAGCAGTCTCGCTGAGGTAGTGATATCCATTGCTGGCTGGAGGCGCTTTGATCGTGCTGCCTTCGGTTGCGCCGAGTGGCACGATCTCGGTCAGCATCCCGCTGCCTCCCCGCGCCTGCGATAGAACTACGTTCTCGCGCCGCTGGGTAGGGTGGGGGGTTATGCCGAGCAGGATCAGGGTGGCGTTCATGGTGCGGGCCAGCAGGGCCGCGATCGGGATGGCCTGGATCGCGTGTGCCGAACCATCCAATGGCACCAGAATTCTGCGGGTGGCTGGGCCAGTCGCCCCCTCAGCCAGCGCGGGTTGGCGAGGGCTAATCAGCAGAACTGGAATGTTGGTAGTGTGTAGCATGTGGGCAGCGACGCTGCCGATTGGCTCTTCGCCAGGTGGCGTGCGCCCGTAAGCGGTCATCACCACCAGGTCGTAACCACTACTAGCAACCTCGCTAATCACCTCGCTGGCGTTGCCGTTCAGTACCATAGTTTCTACCTGCTCCCCGCCACAGGCCTTTACCCGATTGGCAGCATCAGCCAGATACTCGTTAGCACGGGCAATCTCGGTGGTCAGTTGCTTGCTACCAATCCTGGTATGTTCTTCAAGGCCTGCCGGGTTGGAGAAAACGAATGCGCTGTCGTCAACTGCATGAAGCAGATGAATTGTAGCGAGGGTGGGTTTTGCCAGCGCTACTGCTACCTCCAATGCTTGCAGGCTTGTCTGCGAACCGTCCAGTGGCACAAGAATGTTCTTGAACATATTCGTCCTCCCCTTCTGTTTTCCCTACAACTGATGCAGCACACATGGTTACGCTTTTGCGTAACTCCTATCTTGATTATAGTCGCCAGTGGTTGATAGGGAGGTAAAGAGAAGTGAATATGCGGTGAACAAAAGGAGGATGCAGCGGGCGGCGCGAGCGGCACTGGCCTCGGCTGCCGATCGCCAGGATGCTAGTCGAACTGCATGGTGGACAACTCTGGCGCGAGGACGCGACCGGCGGTGGCAGCGTCTTCCACTTCAGTATTCCTATGGAAGTGGAAGGTTGAAAGTGGAATGTGGCGGATCGCCAGAGCGACGATCCTTTACTTTAATTTCGGCGGTGTAGCGCGAGCGAAGCGGTAACCGACTCCGCGTTCGGTGATGATGTAGTGGGGATGGTCGGGATCATCGCCCAGCTTGTGGCGGATGCGGCTGACGTAGGTCTTGAGGTAGTCAGTCTCGGCACGGTACTCATCGCCCCATACTTTGGTCAGCAGCATCTCGAAGGGTAGCACCCGCCCGCCGTTGCGGGCCAGCAGATAGAGCAGGTTGTACTCGGTGGGGGTCAGCTTGAGCGGCTTGCCCGCCATCGTCACCTCACGGCTGCTGAAGTTGATCGCCAGGTCGCCAGTCTGGAACGAAGGAGTAGCATTGGCAGGGGATGTCATCTCGGCGCGGCGCAGCACCGCCTTGATGCGGGCGAACAGTTCGAGGTGGCTGAACGGCTTGGTCAGGTAATCATCTGGGCCCAACTCCAGCCCCTTCACCTTGTCCATCTCCTCGCCACGCGCGGTCAACATGATCACCGGCGCGTCGGAGAGTTCGCGCAGCCGTCGCAGCATCTCCCAGCCGCTCATGCGCGGCATATTCACATCAAGCAGAGTCAAGTCGGGCGAGCTTTTGAAGAAGGTGTCCAGCCCGCTCTCGCCATCGCCCGCGCTGACCACCTGCATATCACCCCACTGCAACTCCAGACCAATGGTCACCGCTTCGACGATGCTGCGGTCATCATCCACAATCAATACCTTCATTAAAATGCCTCCCCGGACAGTCGCCGCTTAGTTGATGCGGGACGGTGCGCTCACGCACTAATCGCGGAGCGAACACGCCGATTATACCACAGCCTCTTACATCGAGAGCGTAACCAGCGGTAAACGCTTGGTATAAATCGGTGAACGTTTGGTAAACGGCTGAATTCTAGACGACAGTGGCAACCTCAAGGTAAACTGGCAACGCCGCGTCCTGCCGTGTGCATAGCACCATCACTGGCACTACCGACCCCTTGATCACTTCTTCGGCAACGCTGCCCTTGATGTAGCGCATCATACCGGTGCGCCCATGGGTCGTCATTACGATCAGATTGCAGCCCCGCGCCTGCTGGGTGATAAGGATGGCAGGGCCAGTCTCGCCCTCGTAGCCGATTGCCTCGCAGGCAATCCCCTCAAGAGTCTCGCTCTGGGCAAGCTGCTCAATGTAGCTATTCGCAAAGATGGGATGGCCAGGTGCATGGATGTAGCTGGTGTAGGTGTGGAGGCGTAGCGCTGGTTCGGCCACTTCGAGCAGCAGCAGCTTGCCACCACTCGCTCTGGCAATGGCAGCCGCCAGCGGCAGCGCTTGCAAAGCTTGTTCGCTGCCGTCCAGCGGCACGAGGATGCGCTTGAAGATGTCGGTGTAGCTGACCCCTTCGCTCATATGTTGGTGGCTGCTTATCAACAGCACGGGAATCTGAGCCTCGCGCACCACCTGCTCGGCAACACTGCCAAGCAAGGTGCGAACCAACCCGGTACGGCCATGCGTGCTCATCACCACCAGGTCATAGCCAGTATTAGCCATGGTAACTATATTCGCCGCTGCCTCGCCAGGCGATACGTGAGTTTCCACGTTATGCACGCCGCTTAGCCTTAGCTGGTTGGCCGCCTCGGCGAGATACCGGTCTGCCTCCACCAGCTTGTCTGCAACCATCTGCTTGCCAATGTCGCCGCTGACGGGGGTTTGGAGTGGGTTGCTGAGTATGAGATGCGCATCGCCGATTACCCGAAGCAGGGTGATGCGGGCATCGAACAGCTGTCCGACCGCACTGGCGATACCCAGCGCTCTTGCGCTGTAGGCCGAGCCGTCCATCGGCACCAGGATTCGTTTGAACATGGCGCTTACCTCCATTTGGATTGTAAGTTATAGATTTAGATTGCAGGTTGTAGGTTGTAGCGGGCAGACGAGCCGTCTCCGGCCCAGTTGCTGCCCTTCAATTGTACGCCTTCTTAGTGTACTTTAAGGCAAACGTGGGTTGAAATTTGGTGAACAACTTTGTGACTTGCGATATGACAGCTTTTTTACCCTATGTACACCTATTTGCACCGGCTTGTTGATGTTGGGGGGCTATAATCGAAAGTAACAACTGGTATTGGAGGTACCTTATGATCGATATAACCACATCCTCACCAATAGGCACGCTCAAACCGAGTGACACCAGCCTGAGCGTGGCGACCCAGGATTTCGGCAAAATGCAATCGCGTTTCATTGACAAGGTAAGTCATGAGATGCGTACTCCCCTGACCGCGCTGAAACTCTCGCTCGGCGTTCTCGCCGACAACCTGCCGGGCGACACCACCCCGCCGCTCCGCCGTCTCGTTGGTAATGCGCTCAAGAGTACCGCCCGCCTCGAAGCGGCGGTCAGCGACCTGCTCGACCTCGCCAAGTTGGAGAGCGGCAGGTTGCAACTGCGTCTGAGTGATGGCGACCTCGCGGCTACGGTGATCAACGCCGTCGAGTTGAGCCGCCCCCTTGCGGAGGACAAGGACCAGGAGTTGAGCGTTATCGTACCGCACAGCCCCTGTCCGGCGCGGTTTGACCCCGCCCGCATCGAGCAGGTATTGCTCCATCTGCTGAACAATGCGATAAAGTACACGCCGGTAGGGGGGCAGGTTAAGATCGAGGTACGCCCCTGCGTGGACGAATACTGCATCTATGTGCGCGATACCGGCTGCGGAGTCACACCTGCCGCACAGGAGACCATCTTCCAGCGCTACTACGTTCCTGATGGCGATAGCGGCGTGATTGGTCTCGGCGGTGGCCTCGGCCTGCCCCTGGCGCGGGCGTTGGTTAGCCTGCATGGCGGCTGCCTGCGGGTTGCCTCAACCGGCATTCCCGACGAGGGCAGCAATTTCTACTTCAACCTGCCGTATACACCCAGCCACAACGAGTTTTTACCAAACGTCAACCTCTATCTACCAGTGCTGTTACCGCTGCGGTTTATACTGGTATCAGAGCAAGAGAAAACCGGGGCAATTGCCCCCAACCAGACAAATCAACAACCGCAATCAGCGACAGCATCGTTCGCATAGTTCTCAAGGAGGAACAAGAAATGACACGCTACTTCAGCGACAAGCGCTTCATCGGTGTTATCAGCGGTATCATTCGCGTATGGCTGGGCTGGTCTTTCCTACAGGCGGGTTGGGAGAAGCTGACCGACCCCCAGGGGATGTGGATTGGCAGCAAGGCTGGCACGGTCATCCAGGGCTTCCTGGGCGGGGCAATCAAGAACTCGACCGGCGCTCATGCCAGCGTCCACCCCTGGTACGCCAGTCTGGCCCAGAACTTCTTCCTGCCCAACGCTGGCCTGTTCAGCTACATGGTCGCTTTCGGTGAGACTTTGGTGGGCATCGCGCTCATCGTGGGGCTGTTCACCCGCTTCGCCGCCTTCTGGGGGATGTTCCTCAATCTGATGTTCCTGTTCGCTGGTTCGACCAGCACGAACACGGAGATGCTGGTAGCCGAGGTTGCCATCGTCAGCGCGGGGTTCTACGCCAGCTACTACGGCCTCGACCACTTCGTGATGCCTTACCTGAAGAAGGTACTACACATCGGCACCACGCCGACTACTGTGACCGAGCCAGCACCGACCTTCAATCCGCAGCCGGTTGCCCCCGGCATTAGGTAGGCAAAGCGACAGACAATTGAATACGCAAGTCCACACAACCTCAGGCCTCGTCGGTCTGGGGTTGGTGGGTAGAAAGGCAGGTAGGGATTATGGGCATGATTTTGGTGGTAGAGGACGAACCCAGCATCGCCCAGCTCGTCGAAGATTACTTGAACGAGGAGGGTTATCAGACCAGCCACGCCCGCAGCGGCGAGGAGGCAATTGTGGTGATGGCGCTTAAGCCCCCCGACCTGGTGCTGCTAGACCTATGCCTGCCAGCGATGAACGGGGTGGAAGTCTGCCGCGAGATGCGGCGGGATGTCAGGCTGATGGGTGTTCCGGTTATCGTGCTCACCGCTAATACATCCGCTAGCAAGCGGAAGCTGGTCTTGCAGGCAGGCGCGGACGACTACGTTACCAAGCCGTTCGACCTAGACGAACTCGCGCAGCACATTCACGCCCAGCTTCATTACTGTGAGCATCAGCGCGTCTCCGAACTGACAGGTCTGCCGACTGGCGCTGCTGTCGTGGAGGCGATAAGGCACTGCGTTAACCACCCGACGCAGCAGCTGGCGATTATCTACGTCAACATCGAGCACCTCACCGCATACACCCAGACCTACAGCTTCCTCGAGGGCAACGAGCTGATCCAGAAGGCAGCGGCAATCCTGCAGGGGGCGCTGGCTAAGGGTGGCGGCATGGGTGAATTCCTCGGGGACGATGGCAGCGGCGAATTCGTGATTATCACTGCGCCCGAGCGCGTCGCTGCGATAATCGCCGAGGCGACTTCCCGCTTCAACCATGAGGTGCCACCAGCGTTTTACCCCTCCACCGCCAAGCAGGACTACGTTACCATGAACAACCACAACCGTCAGCTCTCCCCTTGCCCGCTGGCCGAGCTATCGTTCGATGCGGTGGACAACCAGGCTGCGGCATAAGCCCTGCTGGCGCTGAGGGGGCAGTGAAGAAACCGAGAGAAAACCATGACTACACAGAGTGATAGAGTTGAAGCGATCCGCGCCGAGGAGCAGGTCGCGCTTTACTGCCAGCAGCATCCAGAAGCGGCGGAATGGGCAGCAGGCTACGGGGTAATCAGCCACAGTATCGAGACTCAGGCACGGGTTTACCAGATGGCCGACCTGTTGGCGGAGCGGAGGATAGCGGGTGACGGCATACCGCTGTTCGAGCTGCTCCATGCCTCCGATCGCATCGCCTCAGCAGCGATGTGGCTGGTGGTGCATCAAACCTATGTCCAGCACGCCTACCTCGATGGCCGCGACCTGAGTGCTGCCGACTTCAAGCCCCACCCCGAAGGTCACACCGGCGGCTCACTCAATATGGTGCCTGCCTACGTCGGCTACATGGCCGCCAACGCGATTAGCGGGCTGACCCGCTCATGGATTATGGGCCAGGGCCACTGCGTTGCCGCGATCGACTCGGTTAACCTCATCCTCGACAATATGACCACCGCCCACGCCGCTCGCTACTCGCTGACCGATGCGGGGCTGACTCGCTACGCCCAGGACTTCTACTCCTACTGCCTCGGTGCGGATGGCAAGCAGGACTCGCCGCTGGGCAGCCATATCAATGCCAACACGGCGGGTGGGCTAGTCGAGGGCGGCTACCTCGGCTTCACTGAGTTGCAGTACGTGCATATGCCGCTGCCGGGCGAGCGGCTGGTCACCTTCCTAAGCGACGGCGCGTTCGAGGAGCAGCGGGGCAGCGATTGGATTCCGCGCTGGTGGCGAGGCGAGGACTCTGGCCTGATTACCCCGATCATGATTAACAACGGTCGGCGGATTGATCAGGAAACCACCATGGCGCAGGAGGGCGGCACCGAATGGTTCACTCGGCACCTGCAGCTCTATGGCTTCGACCCGATCGTGTTCGATGGCCGCGACCCCGCCGCCTTCGCCTGGGCCATCTTCGAGATGGAGAACCGCCTGCTAGCCGAGGCGCAGGCAATGGCGGAGAGCGGCGAGGGTTGTTACAACGTCAGCCTCCCCTACGGTGTGGCCTGCGCTCCCAAAGGCGCAGGCTTCTATGGCGAAGGCACCAACCAGGCCCACAACCTGCCGCTGGGCGCAAATCCTCACGAGGATGTCACCGCCGCGCATAACTTCAACGAGAGCGCCCGCCGCCTGTGGGTACCGCCTGTCGAGCTTGATAAAGCGATCGCCGCCTTCCAGCATCATGCTGCAGCAGGCCGCCCCAGGGAGCGCGATCACGCTCTAGCCCACCGCGAGGTAACATTGCACGAGCTGCCATCTACCCTCTCCCGCCCTATCAGTGACACGCCGCAGGATCTGTCCACCTGGGTGCGCCACTCGCCGATGGCGGCGGTGGACGATATGTTCCTCGCCACCTGTCAGGCCAACCCGCACCTGCGCCCCCGCGTCGGCAACCCTGACGAGATGCGCTCCAACCGCATGAGCAACACCCTCGAAGCGCTCAAGTTCCGCGTGGTGAGCCCCGAACCGGGCATCCCCGAGTCACATCACGGCGCGGTGATTACCGCACTCAACGAGGAAGCGGTCGCTAACGCGGCGCTGGCAAACAAGGGGGGCATCAACCTGATCGTCAGCTACGAGGCATTTGCCACCAAGATGCACGGCGCGATGCGTCAGGAGATTATCTTTGCCAACCATCTAAGCGAAGGCGGACGGCCTCAGCATTGGCTCTCCGTGCCGCTGGTGTTGACCTCGCACGCCTGGGAGAACGGCAAGAACGAGCAGTCGCACCAGGACACGATGATGGCCGAGGCGATGATGAACGAAGCATCCAACGTGTCGCGGGTACTGTTCCCCGCTGACTATAACACTGCGGCGGCGGCGATGAGCGCCGTCTACCAGACCCAGGGCCAGTTCTGGACCATAGTAGTGGCGAAAGCCGACGCGGTTGCCAACCTGTTCACCGCTGCGGAAGCCAGTCAGCTAATCGCCGATGGTGCGATGCGGCTGGACTGGGCGGGCTACCGCCCTGATGAGGCGCAACTGGTGTTGACCGCGATCGGCGCGTACCAGCTTGAACAGACGCTGCGCGCCTCAGCGCGGCTAGCCGAGCGGAGCATCCCACACGCGGTCGTCTATATGCTGGAGCCGGGCCGCTTCCGCCAGCCGCGTAGCGCCGGAGAGCAAGCCCACCTCGCTTCGCAATCCCTGCGTGACACGCTCTACCCCGCCAGCGTGACTGCCAGGGTATTCGTCACCCACACCCGCCCGGAACCACTGCTCGGCACCCTACAGCCGCTCAATACTGGCCCGCAAACGGTCGCGCTCGGATTCATCAACCAGGGCGGCACACTGAACACGGCTGGGATGCTGTTCGTCAATCGCGCTACCTGGGCGCACATAGTCCAGGTTGCAGCCCGCACCCTCGGCCTATCTGCAGAAGAGCTACTCAGCGTCGCCGAACTTGACGCGCTCGCTGGCAAGGTTAATCCGACCGGCATCATTATCCCCGCCGATCAACCAGAGGTAAGCCAATGAACCAGCCTGCCAACCAAACCACCATCAAGCTGTTGATCATCAATCCTGGCAGTACCAGCACCAAGCTAGCTCTCTATCAGGGTGATTCTCTGACGCGCACCTCCGATACTTACCGTGACCCCGTACCACTGTGGAGCGAAACCGTGAGCCACAGCGCCGCGCAGTTGGCTCAGTTCAGCCACATCGCCGACCAGTTCGCCATGCGCGATGCCGACATTACCGCGCTACTTCAAGCGAAGGATACCCGGCTTACCGACCTCGATGTGGTAGTTGGGCGCGGCGGGCTGTTCCTGCGCCCAATCAAGAGCGGCACTTATGCAATTATCCCTGAGATGCTCGCTGAGATGCGGGCAGGCGACCCTAGCGGCCAGTGGGAACACGCCAGCAACCTTGGTATCCTGCTCGCTGAGGCGATCGCCGACAAAGCGGGCCGGGTGCAGGGCCGTACCATCCCCACCTATACGGTTGACCCGCCCACCGTTGACGAGATGCAGGACCTTGCCCGCGTGACCGGCTGGCCCGAAACTCCCAGCCGCGCCCTCGCCCACGTCCTCAGCGTCAAGGCAGCCGGTTATCGTGCTAGCCTCGATCTGGGTAAGCCCTATGCCGCCCTGAACCTGGTCATCTCCCACCTCGGCGGCGGCATCTCCGTCACCGCCCATCGCCAGGGACAGATGATTGACGAGAACCAGGCGCTCGATGGTGAGGGGCCATTCTCGCCGGAGCGCAGCGGCGGGCTGCCAGTCGGCGACCTCGCCCGTATCTGCTTCAGCGGGCAGTACAGCTATGCGGAAATCAAACATAAGATCGCGGGCGGAGGCGGGCTGGTCGCCCACCTCGGCACCAACGATGCCCAGGAGGTGGAGCGCCGCATCGGCGCTGGCGACGAACACGCCCGCCTTATCTTCCGTGCAATGGCCTACGCCATCGGCAAGGAAGTAGGCAGGATGGCCGCTGCGCTGGGTAATCAGCCTGATGGCCTGGTTTTCACCGGCGACCTGGCCCGCTCCGCGATGCTGATATCGTGGCTGCGCGAACAACTCGCCTGGCTAGCGCCAATCCTGGTCTACCCTGGCAGCGATGAAATGC
>JANXYP010000345.1 GCA_025355955.1 Chloroflexota bacterium | reverse complement strand
AAGTTCTGAGGGCGAGGGTGTAGTTTCCCCTCCCGCCGGGAGGGGTAGGGGAGGGTGTGTGCAGCGCGACTCGGACCCTCCCCAGCCCCTCCCGGCGGGAGGGGAGAACATCAGGACTTTGTTTACTGGACACTCATACCTCATCCCTCGTGCATCATGCCTTCGGCAGCTAGACAGTGCCGAGTATAAATGTTATCATAACGGCGGCATGAGGATAGTAGCGCTGATATATGACGACTTGGATAACCCCTGGCTGGGCGGTGGCGGGGCGCGGCGCACTTACGAGGTAGCGCGGCGGCTAGCGGCGCGGCACGATGTCACCATCGTGGCGGGCGGCTACCCGGGCGCGGGGCGTGAGTGCGTCCGCGACGGCGTGCAATACCAGTTTACCGCGCCGCAGCCGGGCTACGCCGCCAGCCGCCTCGCCTATATGCGCGGTGCGCCACTGCTTGCCCGCAAACTGAAGCGCGATTTGACCATCGAAGTGTTCTCCGCCTATAACCCACTGTTCACCCCACTGTGGGCCAAGCGTCCGCACCTGGCGGTGCTGCATAACATCTATCGCGGCCACGCGGCGGCCAAGCATGGGTTGGTCGGCCGGGTGGCGGGACTGTTGGAGTGGCCCGCCCTGTCCGGCTTCCACAACTATCTGGCGGTCTCGCACGGTCTCGCCGACGAGCTAGCCCATACCGTCAGGCTGCGCGGCAAGCGCCTCGCGGTCATCCCCAACGGCATCGACCCTACCTTCTTCGCCGCCCCGCATAGCAGTAGGCGACCTGACTACGCCCTGTTTCTGGGCCGCATCGACATCTACCAGAAGGGTCTCGATACCCTACTCGCTGCTCTCCACCGCGCCAATAGGGAGATGTTGATGGATAGGCGGCAATTCGGGATAAATCCTGCCCCTACAGCAGCTGATCGTGTAGAGGCGGGATCTATCACGCCCAGCGGAGGTGAGCGCATCCGCCTGATCATCGCGGGTGGCGGACCGGACGAGCAAGTGAGTCGGGTTTGCGATCTGATTGCAGGCTACGGGCTGGGCAATGATGTAGAGATGCGCGGGCGGGTCAGCCAAACGCAGGCGGCGGATTTGCTGCTCGACAGCGCTTGTCGCTTCGTGGTAATGCCTAGCCGCCACGAATCCTACCCACTAGTGGCCGCCGAGGCAGGCGCGGCAGGCAAGGCGGTGCTGGCCTTCGACATCAGTGGCCTGCGCGAAGCCGCCCCCCCTTCCGCCCACGGGCTACTCCTAACCCCATCGCCAGAGTTGGCGGAAGGTTGGGGTGAGGGTGACGAGCAGCAACGCATCGCTACCCTAAGCGCAGGACTGGTCGCCCTCTGGCACGACCCCGAACTGGCGGCCCAACTGGGTGAGCGGGGTCGCGCCTGGGCGCAACGCTACACCTGGGACGCAGTCGCCGAAGCCGAGGAGCGCTACTACCTCAGCCTGGCGGGGGTGGGCCGATGATCCTGTTCATCACCCGCAAGCATCCCCCCTCGATCGGCGGGATGCAGCGCCTTAGCCGCGACCTGACCACTGCCGTCGCCAGGCTGACCCCAGCCCGCACCATCGCCTGGGGAGGCAGCGCCGCGTTCCTACCGCTGTTCGTTCCCTACGCCTTCGTCAAGACCCTACGCCTGATGCGTTCGCACCCACAAGCGACGAAGCCAGCAATGACGCATCCTTCTCTCCCATATCAAGCGACGGCTGCGGTAGGGGGCAACGATGTGCAGCTTATCCACCTCAGCGATGCGCTACTCGCCCCGCTGGGCATGGCGTTGAAGCGGCTCACTCATGTGCCGGTGGTCGTGACCGTGCATGGCCTGGACATCACCTACCAAAACCGCCTCTACCAGCGGTTGGCTCCCGGCTGGCTGCGCCAGATTGATCGGCTGATCAGCGTCAGCAATCACACCCGTGAGGAGTGCCTGCGCCGCCATATTCGCCCCGACCACTGCGAGGTCATCCCCAACGGGGTCTATGCCGACGAGTTTGCTACGCCGCCCACGGCTGCGGGCATCGCCAGGCTGGAACAACTGGCGGGCGACAAGCTACGAGGGCGCAAGGTGTTGCTCACGGTCGGACGGCTAATCGAGCGCAAGGGGGTGGCCCACTTCGTCGCCAACGTGCTGCCCCAGATCGTGGCGCAGCAGCCCGACATTTGCCATATCGTGATTGGCGAGGGGCCGCACCACACCGCCATCGAGCGGCGCATCAACGAGCATGGGCTGGGCAACCATGTGGCGATGCTAGGACAGGTGGACGAGGCCACTCTGAAGGCGGCCTACCATCGCGCCGACCTGTTCATCATGCCCAACATCCCGGTGCCGAACGATGTGGAGGGCTTCGGGCTGGTCGCGCTGGAGGCGGGCGCGAGCGGCGCTTACGTGGTGGCTAATCGGCTCGATGGCATCCCTGATGCGATCGTCGACGGGCAGAATGGCACCCTGATCGACGACCCCCGCGAGTTTGCCGCCACGGTTATTGAACTGCTCGGCGACGAGCAACATCTGGCCGCGCTGGGCCGCTCCGCCCACGACTACGTGGCCGCCCACTTCGATTGGAGCATCATCGCCCGCCGCTATCTGGATAGCTTCGAGCAGGTGGCACGCGGAGTTACAAGTTGAAAGTTAAAGAAAGAGACGGGCTGGATTCGCCGCTTGACATTCGCAATCCGCTTTTCACTTTCAACTTTCAACTTTCAACTGAAAGGTATTTAATGTTCGTAAGACTGAGGCAGCAGTGGAAGACAAGGCGGATGCGGGGCGCGATCAGCAAGGCGCGGCGACGGCGCAAGGTGCGTGTCGCGCTGCTTGGTTGGTATGGTTCGCCCAATGTCGGCGACGAGGCGGTGTTGGCGAGCATTCTGCATACCCTACGGGCGGATAGCGACCTCACTATTACCATTATGTCCACCAACCCGCAGCGTACCAGCAAGGCGCATCCCGATCTGCGTTCGGTCAACCGTTCGCTGTTCCGCGCCGAAGGCTGGCGCACGCTGATGACCAGTCGAGCGTTGGTGCTGGGCGGCGGGGGGTTGCTGCAGGATCGCAGCAGCATCTACAATATGCCGTCCTTCGTTGCCTACATCGTGCTGGCGCGGTTGTTCGGTAAGAAGGTGATGCTGTGGGGATTGGGGGCGGAGCCGCTGGGAACGCCGCTGGGCCGCTGGCTTGCGCGGCGGGCGATCGGCCTGAGCCATGTGGTCAGCCTGCGCGACGAAGCCTCGAAGGAGATACTGCTGCGCGCTCATGTCAACGAGCGCAAGCTGAAAGTAACCATCGACCCTGCGCTGTTGCTGCAACCAGCGGCCAAATCGGAGGCAATGGCAATACTGGCGGAAGCGAAGGTGACGCTCGACGAACGACCAATGATCGCCTTCTGCCTGCGTAAGCTGCCCGACGATCAGCCGGGGATGCACCTAGCCTACATCCTCTCGGTCAGCCTGCGCGAACGGTTGAACCGGATGTCACGGCACGGGCATGGTCGCACCGCCTTCTTCACCAAGCTGATGGCTAGCCTGGCCGATCATATGGTGGAGCAGTATGGGGCGCAAGTGTTGTTCGTGCCGTTCTGGACGGGGCGTGATAATGTCTATATGGCGCAGATCGTGCGCCAGATGCGTAACCCCGCCGCCGCAACCGTGCTGCACGGCCAGTATGAACCGGAAGCGATGGCCGCACTGCTGGGCGAGACCCAAATGGTGGTGGCAATGCGGCTGCACGCCGCGATATTTGCCGCCGCACAGGGTGTGCCGCCTCTGGCGATCGCCTACGCCCAGAAGGTGCGCGGCTTCATGCAGTCAATCGGCCTGGAGCAGCGGAGCATCAGCATCGAACGGCTCGACGGAGAACTGATCGAGGACATGGCCGACGAAATCTGGCAGAACCGCGCCGATATTAGCGCCCAGATCAAGCCGAAGGTAGAGGCGCTGCGCCAGGTTGGCAGGTCGGAGCGGGTTTGGTTGCGCGAGTTGCTGCGACTGCCCAACGAGTGAGTACCGCGCAAACGCCCCCACTGGGGGCGCATTTAGGCATTCGATCAGCATTGATGCGTTTGAGCGCAAGGAGCTACGTTCCTAACCCTCAATAACACTGCTAGCGGCGGCCTATCCCCACACCTATAGCGGCATTGTCACTTGTGGGTAAGGATAAAATGGGGAGGTAAGCAGGGGTAGTACGGTGCATCAAACATAGTTTGCGCGGCGCTAAGTGCTGAGTATCTCACCTGTGCTTGAATAGGATAAACCGCTGCTGCTCCGCCACCACCGTCCAGTTGGGGTCGGCGCGAAGGGCGGCCAGCGCCGTGCCATCCTTCAGCACGGCGGCATTCTCGTCGGCGATAATGTAGGCAAGCGTTGGGGCGTTGGCGACCGGCGAGCTGGGTGGGAAGTGGTAATTGCTGTCATAAGGGGTATAAGCTGCGGGTGGGAAGTTGTAGATAAACTGGCGCGGCAGCAGGTGCGGAGCGAGCGACGAGGTGGCCGCCACCCCCGCATCGATTGGCACCATCGCGATCATCGCTTTGGCCGCCGCGACGCGGGCGTTGCTCTCACCATGGCGAAACGCGCTGAGTACGGGATTGCCCAGCGCGAGATTGACGATCAGCGCAGCAGCGACGGGTAGCAGGAGTAGCCAGTGCTGAGTGCTGAGTGCTGAGTGCTGAGGAAGTGTCTGAGAAACGGTGTGGTCGTAGGTATGGGCGAACAACGGTTCGCCCTTTTCAGACACTTCCTGAGCGCTGAGTGCTGAGGTTGGATCAACTTCGCCCCCGCTTGCACCCACTTCAATCATGCCACGTGCCTCATGCCTCATGCCTTTAGCGAGCCAGCGCAGCAGTTGGTCGAAGCCGAAGATCGCGCCGAGCATCAGGCCGGGGATGAGCAGTATCTGGTAATGGGTCTGCGAGTCAAGCTGCGAACTGCGATTGGTCAGCAGGTTGAGCGCGAAGGTGGGCAGCAGCAGCAACCAGGCGGGCGGGTAAAGCAACACCAGCAACGCGCCAGGCAGCAACATCAGCAG
Organism: Chloroflexota bacterium; assembly: GCA_025355955.1. GTDB lineage: Bacteria > Chloroflexota > Chloroflexia > QHBQ01 > QHBQ01 > QHBQ01. Next base: position 23,993 of record JANXYP010000345.1, on the reverse strand, counting down.
CACATACCACATCTTGGGCAAAGTAAATACCAGTTGGGCAACGTCGATCGGGTGGGTGATCACATACTTGATCACCTCGCCGAAGCTGGTCGCCCCCCCCAGGTGACTGTAATAGCCAATCAGGAAGTTGCTGCCCTGTCCACAACCGCTGCTGCCCGGATCCTCCGTGCCAGTCCCTGTCAATCCCCCTCCTCCATTGAGGGGCAGGACTGGGGTGGCGGTGAGCGCCACCGACTGGTTTGGGTTGACCACATTAGTACCCGCGCTATTAGCGCAAGGGTAGGTAAACGCTGGCACCAGAGCGTAGACCGAGACGAAGAAGTATAGCAGCCCGCCAATTAGTAGCGGCAAGCCAAAACGCAGCCGACTATTCCCCCTCTCCCCTTGTGGGAGAGGGTTGGGGTGAGGGGCAGACTCCCTCCCCTGCAACAGGGGAGGGTTGGGGAGAGGGGCGACCAGCGCATAACCCCCCAGCATCGCCACCGTCAGCGCCACATCGGTGCGGGTAAGCAACGCTGCGAAAGCAAACAGCAAGGTGGGCAGTAGCCTACGCCGATAAAGATAGTAGATAGCGAACAGCAGCAGGGTAGTGGCAAGTGGGCGCATATAGTCGGGGAAGAGATTGACGTATTGGATGGTGGGGTAGAGCAGATAGGTGGCGGCGAAAGCTAGCCCGGCCAGGCGCGAACCGATTACGTCGCGGGCCAGCCAGTAGACTGGCAACGCGCCCAGGGCGATCGTCGCTGTCTCCAGCAGGTTCATCGTGTGCGGCGAGGCGAAGATGGCGTAGAATGGCACCCACGCTGCAAGCGCGGGCATGAAGTCCATACCGAAGATGACATTGGTGAAGTTGAAGCGCGAGTCGAAGAAGGGATGGCCCTGAGTGGTCGCCCACACCGCCTGCTCGAAGTCCACCTGATCGTAGCCGTAGCCAAAGTGTTCGTACTTGTACCAGGCAGCTACGCCCATCACTAGCGCATAGCCGATAATCAGCACGGCAATCGCAAGCGTGCCGTTGCGGGCGCTCAGGTCGCGGCTCGTTGATGATGGCTGGCTGATAGTTACGCTCAATCCTTTATCCTGCTAGCTGGGCAGCAGGGAGGGATAAATCCCGCCCCTACAAGAAGGTCACTCATCCCTTGTGCCTAGTGCCTCATACCTGGTCCTCGACCTTCTCGCCTACGCAGATGACCGATAGACCCGCTGGGATGGTGATAGTACGCAGCAGGTTGCTCTCGATCTTGTAGTACATGATCAGCAGCTTGTTGACCCAACCAGGCACGGGCATGAAATCGGTGCTGCTCTCGCTGACCGCGCCCTCGTACTTGCGGCTCTTGAAGATACGCACCAGCACGCTGGGCAACAGGATAATCGCGTTCGAGTAGCTGGTCTTATGTACCTTGAAGCCCGCCGCCGCCACCACCTTGTGCAGCATCGGCACGGTGTAGCGGCGCTTGTGGCCCAGCACCTCGTCCCAGTAGCTCCACAGGAACTTGTAGGCAGGCACGGAGATGATTACCAGCCCGCCTGGACGCAGCACGCGGTAGAACTCGCGCAGTGCAGCGTAGTCGTCGCCAAAGTGTTCGACCGCATCCAGCGCGGTGATAATGTCAAAGCTGGCATCGTGGAAGGGCAGGCCATGGTCGATGCTGGCCTCGCACAGTTCGTCGAGGCCGCGCTTCTGGCAGAACTGCAACGCATCGCGGGCCAGGTCCATGCCCACCGGCAGGGCGTAGTTGGCAAGGCGGTCGAGGTTGAGGCCGGTGCCACAGCCCACATCGAGGGCGCGGCGCGATTCGCGGTCAAGGCTGAGTGTGCCATCCTTGCTCGGCTGGGGGCGGGGCCGCCAGTATTTGTTCAGCAGGCTGTAGACAATCAGCCGCTTACCCTGGTGCCACCAGTAGTCCTGCTCCTTGACATACAAATCTTCGTACAGGTCTTGCCGCAAAATATTCTCCTAAATACTGTTAGCCCCTCCCCCACCGAGGGAGGCTGGGAGAGGGTGCGAGAAGCCGCTTATCGCCACACGCCATCAATGGTAATGATAAAACACCAAATCGCCCCAGATCAGAGCGATATTGACGATGGCGACCACGCCCACCACGCCGATCAACGCCACCCCAGCGCGAAGTTGACGACCACCCAGCCGCGTCGTTACAGGCAGCGCGGCCAGCCATTGCATAGCAAGCCCGCCGCAGATACACAGGGCGGGTAGGGCGAGATAGTTATAGCGAATCGTGTCGCGATCGAACAGCGCGGTGGCCGCCAGGGGAATACAAGCTAGCAACCAGCCCGCCAGTACCAAAGTGCGTATAATCAACTCCTCCCCCACCGGGGGAGGCTGGGTGCGGGTGCCTGCCGTACTATAGCGCCCAGTGAGCAACAAAACGATGCCAACCAGCGCCAGCGGTAGCAGTATCCAACCCTGCCACTTGAGAATGTCGCCCAGCAGCGCGAGGGGAGCGTAACCATTGCCACGTCCGCCGCTACCGTGCAACAAGCCGCTAATCTGGCCGCCGATCTGCGCGTTGAAGTGGACGTAATAAAGCAGGTAGGAGATGAGCAGCGCGACGGCAAATGCGCCCAGCAGCGGCCAGATGCGACCACGCAGATCACGCGGCGCAAAGATGAGCCAGACTGCCCCTATCGTCAGGGTTATGCCCACAGCGGCGATAAACATACCATAGTGGCCCAGCATTGTCAAGACCGAAAATAGCACGTAGAGGCCGTAGGTGCGAACCAATTGCCCCTTCTGCCGCGAGGGACTCTGGCTACTCCCCTCCCCCTGAGAGGGACTCTGACTACTCCCCTCCCCCCGCGAGGGTCTCTGGCTACTCCCCTCCCCCCGCGAGGGACTCTGGCTACTCCCCTCCCCCTGGGAGGGGCTGGGGGTGGGTCCGTGCAGCGCCTCTGCCGCGCACACCAGCGCAGCAATGAACATAGTCTGGGCGAAGATGTTGCTATGGTTGCCCGCCGAGAATAGCTGGAACGAAGCTGGACCGACCGCATACAGGAACGCCGCGCCCAACGCGGCTGCGCTGCCGAAGCGCAGGGTAAAACGATACAGCAGCAGCGTGACGCTGGCATCGAGCAACGCGCTGCAGAAGCGCAGCAGCAACATCCCCGCCTCGGTAGTGCCGCCGAACAGCCACTCCAGCGGCGCAAGCAGCAGATAATACGCGCTAGGATATGGCACATGGGTGCCGTTGGGTAGCTGACCGTCGAAGAAGAAGTTTTGTCGCTGCCCGCTGAAGAAGCCCAACATATCATCAATGTGGTGAGCGTGAAAGATCAGGTCGCTGGTGATGAACTGCGGATGGGTCATCCCGCCGAGGCGCAGTGCAAACGCCAGCGCAAAGATGCCCGCTGCGATCGCTTGACCCCTCCCCCTTTGGGGGAGGCTGGGAGAGGGAGTACCAACACCCCTCCCCCCAATGGGGAGGCTAGGCGAGTGAACATCAGCACCCCTCCCCCTTTGGAGGAGGTTGGGTGGGGTAGCAGCAACACCCCACCCCCACTGGGGGAGGTTGGGAGAGGGTGCGTGCAGTACATCACCATCCACGTTAGCAATTGCTTCACCCCTTGTGCTGGCTAGCTCACTGCTCTGTCTATAGGGATATGTAGTTGAACGTCCATCGAAAATTAGCACGAGCAGGAAGAACAGGTAAGCCCATAGCAGCGCCATTGCCAGTTGCGGCGCGAAGCCGGTCAGGTTCAGGCGGCTGAACGCGAAGGCGGCTAGCGCTAGCAGCAGGCCGATGGCGGGCGCTACAAGAGCATACCCCAAACGTGGTGATTGGTCAGCGTTTCTCCCCCAACCCCCCGCTGGGGGCTTTGATTGAGGTGTAGGGGCGGGCGGTGGCCCGCCCTGCTGCCCTTCCGCAACATCTGGCTTTGATTGAAGCGCAGGGGCGGGCGGCGGCCTGTCATCCCACCTACCCACGGCAGCTGGAGGGAGCAGAATGCGCCAGCTGATCAGGTAGAGAATGAGCAACGCGACCAGCAGCGATAGGGTAACGCTAATTGCAGGGACGACCAGCGTGCTTACACCGTAAGCGGCGGGTTCAACCCTCACCCAAACTACGCGCACACCCAGTTGCCGTGCATCCTTCGTGGGCCTGAAGGTGGGTGCCTGAATGGTGATATGCAGATCAGGGTTGAGCGTGCCAAAGCGCGGCACGAAGAAGGTCTGCTCCTGATAATCTACGCTGAGGATGGGATGGAATTGCTGCGCGTTGATGGTGAGCGTCACTGGCGTGGTCGCGCTAGTCGGCTGGCCCGCCCAGCGCAGGGTTACGCTGTAGGGCTGATTGCCCAGGCCGGGCAGCAGGATTTCGCTCTGCGCCTTGCTCCAGCGGTAGGTGATGCCAGTGGCAGGCTCGGTTTCGCTATCGTTCCAGCCAGGCGAAACTGGCGGCACCTTCAGGCAATATTGCGAGGTGCCTAGCCAGGGGCAATCAGTTGGACCGCCGATGTCCAGCGCAGTTGGCTGCTTCACCTGGTAGGCGGCGGCGATGGCAAGCGCGGCGATGAGCAGGAACAGCCACAGCCAACGGCTGGCGAGGCTGCGCCCGATGTAGTGTGCTTCCTCAACGACCGCCATATACGATCCTCTCCAGCCAGAGGCTACCTGCGGCAAAGGCCAGCGCGGTCAGCAGCAGCCACACCAGCCAGCGCCCCCAGCGCCCCAGTCGGTCGATGTAGGCTAGCGCGATACCGCTGGCAAGTGCTAGTGGGTACATGGTATAGAGCAGGTGCTTGCCGATCATGTCCAGCCAGTAGTTGGCAGCATAGAACAGCGGCAGGATCAGCAGCCAGCCGAGCAGCAACAGAGAGACAGATTGTAGATTGTAGATTGTAGATTGTAGATTAGTAGCCGCCGATTTTTCCCTAACCCATGTCAAGGGAGGGCTGGCGTTATTCTCCATCCCCGGCCTTAGGGGGGGGTTGGCGTTACCCTCCCTCCCCGATCTTAGGGGAGGGTTGGCGTTACCCTCCCTCCCCGATCTTAGGGGAGGGCTGGCGTTACCCTCCCTCCCCGATCTTAGGGGAGGGCTGGGGAGGGGGGTTCGCGACCAAGCGCTGCGGAAGAGCAGGATCAGGCCAACAAGGGCGAGGATGAAAGGGATGAGGCTGCCGTAGAAGGTGATGTTGCTGACCAGTAGGCCGCCCCAGCCCCCCAGTTTGTCACCGACGAGTTGGCCGCGCACGGTGGTGCCGCCGCCCACTGCGGGAAGCGTGTTCTGCACTACGCCCCTGATATAACGGCCATAGTAGAGCAACACGGCCAGCGAGGCGGCGAGGATACCACTGAGCGGCAGGAACAGCAGCGCGTTGCGGCGGGTTACGCGGTCGGGGATGAAGAAGCCGCCGATGAACACCACCCCCAACACGAGCGGAGTGAACAGCACCATGGTGGGGAACGAGAGCAGCACCAGCGCCAGCAGCAGCGATTGCCCCAGCAACACGAGCGGGCGATGCAGGCGCGGCAGGTTGAGCGCGAGATAGGCGAAGGCCAACAGGGTCAGCCACTGGGCAAAGATGGTGGGCAATGTGCCAAACGAAAGCACCCGATAGGAGAGCGGGGTCAGCAGGTAGACAGCGGCGGCCAGCAAGCCGATGCGTTCGCCGTCGGGTAGCAGGCGGCGGGCGAGATAGTAGAGAATGAGCGCGCCGCTCACATCAATCAAGCAGATGACTAGCTTGACCCAGACCGCAAGCTCGCCCGGCAACCAGGTCAGCGGGGCCATCACCACATAGAACAGCGGTGACTTCGGTACCAGCGCGTTGCTACCCAGATCCCAGTCCTTTGGCGTAACTGACAGCACCCCCGGCTGCAACAGCTGCTCCAACCCGCCATCCTTCACCACGTTGATAAAGCGCAGGTGCCAGGGCATATCCTTGACGATAGTCTGCGGCAGATCCATGCCGCCGAACTTGATCGCGAAAGCGATGACGACGATAGCGACGAGGTAATGGTGAATGGTAAATGGTGAATGGTAAATGGCTGGTGCTTGTCTTTGCGCTTGCGCCTCTGTAGGGGCGTGATTTATCGCGCCCAGTAGCCAGCCCGTCGCCAGCAGCACGATGTAGCTGGCCGCCACGGTGATCAGCAGGTCAGCGCTGGCGATGGCAAAGCCCTGGTGGGCGAATATCATCAAGGCAACGAGGCTGCCAGCAGTCAGGGCAATCAGGGTAAGGGGCAACCAGGTGGCACGCAAACCGAGCAGAGTACCGAGCCATGCCAGCAGCAGGTAGAGCAGCGCGGCGAAGGCGATCAGGCGGAGAAGCACGCCGAGGTTGGGAGCAATGAAGCCAGTGGCTGTAGGTGTAACCCGCACCCAGGCCAGCCTTGGCCCCCGACTGTCGCCTGGCGAGTCGGGCGAGTTGTAGGTCTGGCTGCGTAGCTCCACCACTACATCGCGGGCGGCGTAGGCGGCGGGCGCGGTTTGCTGATTAACGGCAAAGGATAGCTCCTGCCAGCCACCCGCCAAACGGTGACTGTAGAGCTGCTGCCCACCGACGAATACGGTGGTGGTCAGGGGTTGGGCGAGGTTGGTGGGGTTGCTGCCATCCAGCCTCAGAGTCAGGGTATATGGTAGGCTGCCAGTGCCGGGGATTGTGACATAAGAGTAGTAATCAGTGATGCGGTAGTTGTCGCTGCCATCAGTGCCGCCCGCATGGAAGTTGGTGATGTAGGGGTCGGCATCGGCAGCGCCAACATTGACGAAATATTGCGCGGGCGGAAATTGGTAGGCGACCACCAACCCTCCCGTCAGCGCGACCAGCAGCCCCATTAGCAGCAACAGTCGGCGGGGGGCAAGGTAACTGCCTAGCAGGGCAAGCTCCTGCCGCCACCAGCGGGGCTGCGCGGGGCGCTCTGGTTCAGCGATCACTGGGTTTCGCATCCTGTAGGCTGAGGGTAGGCCATATACTGTGGCTGGGGGACCAGCCTAGCGCCTCGCGGGCGGCCTGATTGCTACAGCGATAGGATGGGCCATTGGGCAGGCCAGGAGTGCGCTGGGGGCGGCGCACTCCCAACCGATCGGTGATGCCATCCAGGTATTCGCCGTAGCGCAGCGGCGTGTCAACAATGTTGAAGATCGCGTCAGTGCCAGCCCGTTCAAGCGCCGCAACGATCGCCGTCGCCATGTCGCCTACGTGGATAGGCGAGATGAAGTTGCGGCCATCGCCGGGGATGGCTACCATCCTCTGCCGTAGCCAGGCCACCTGATCATCCTGAGCCGTGCCGGGGCCGACAAAGGTGCCACCGCGCAGGATACACCACTGCAATTGTGCAGCAGGCACGGCACGGATCATCTCTTCCATCGCTATTACCGGCCCAACCAGCGTGGCGCGGGCTGGCGAACTGTCGAGTGGGGTGCGCTCGTCGATCCAGCGTTCGCCACCATCGGGGTAGGCCATCACGATGCTCTGCTGCACGTAACGCGGCACGCCAGCGGCCAGCGCTGCATCGAGCAGGCGACGAGTACCTTCAGTCCGCAAGCGGGTATTCGCCTGCCACACGCCAGGGATGGTGGGGTTGCGCGGGATAGCAGTGGCGATATGAACCGCAGCATCGCAGCCCGCCAGCATCGCAGGCAAGGCTGAGGCAATGCGGGCATTGAGCAGGTCGCCACTCACCGCCTCTAGGCCAGCGACTGCGGGCTGTCTGGCAGAGTCGCGCAGCAGCGCCCGCACGCTGTGGCCTTGCGCTTGCAGCAGCGGCAGCAGGGCGCGGCCTAGCACGCCGGTTGCGCCAACGATAAATACGCGCATAATCTGCTCCTTCCTGGCTGGGTAAACTCCATCGCTTGCCGGTAGTAGCCTTCGATTTCGCTGACCAATCTGTCCTCGCCGTAACGCTCGCGCAGGGTGGCGTGGCCGCCCGCGATTAGTCGTTGGCGCAGCGCAGCATCGCCCAGCAGACGCAGTGCCGCCGCAGCAAGCGCGGGCGCGTTGTTATAGGGGGTGAGCAGGCCATTGTACTCGTGCTGCACCGTCTCATTGACCACCGGAATATCGGTACTGATTAGCGGCACGCCCGCCGCCATACTCTCCAGTAGCGGCAAGCCGAACCCTTCGTAGCGGCTGGGGTAGAGGTAGACATCGCTCTGCTGCATCAGGGTGGACTTCTGCTCGTCGCTGATGCGACCGAGGAAGCGCAGCCGTTCGCTAACCCCCCGCTGGGCAGCCATCTGTAGCAGATGTTCACGCTGGGTCGGGTTGTGAGTAACGAACAGAAAGGTAGCAGTAGGGTACTCAGCGATGATGCGCGGCATTGCCTCTACCACCAGGTCATAGCACTTGCGGCGAGTAAGCTGGCCGATATAGAGCAGCCAGGGACGGGTCGCACCTTCGACTCCAGGAACAGGAACGGGCAACTGCTGATAGGGCGTGGGGTCAATCCACAACGGCACCACGCTGGTGCGGGCATTGGTTATGCCCATTAGTTCAAGAATGCTCGCCTCGTGGCGCGAACATGGCAACCACCAGCTTGCCTGTTTCAACGGCCAGTGCAGCGCGAAGTTACGCAGCGTGTACTTCACCCGTCCGCTAGTTAGGGCGCGGCGTACTGCAAACGCAGGGTCGAAGATAAGGCTATCGAAGTGGGGCGGGGCATCGTATGGTGCGTCGCGGTCGTCCACCAGATACTCATCGTGGAAGGGGCCGAGCCAGGTGTAGACCACCGGCACACCGATGCGACGATAGTGACGCACCGCCGCGAAGGCCAGCGCGTTGCGTGGGTGCATGATGTGAACAACATCGGGGCGCGGTTCGGCGGCCAGCACGGCGGCGAAGCGACGGTTGTTCCAGATGCGGGCAGGCACGCGCACCACGTTGATGCCGTCAATCACTTCGTCGCGGCTCATGTCCGGAGCGTCAGTCAGGTAGCCATAGGCAGTTACCTGATGGCCGCGCCGCACCAACGCCCGCCCCAGAGTGCGCTCCGGCCAGTTGTAGAAGGTGCGGCTCACTCCGCCCAGGCCGACAATAACGACGCGCATCGGTGGTGGATTTTGGATTTTGGATTTTGGATTTTGGCGCTGCACATGGCCGCCATATTATACCTGTCAGCGGCGGGGGTGTCAAAGCAGGAAATGTGGTATATTAACATGGCAGGTCTATTTGAGGAGGGAGCGAATGAGCGAACTACTGTATGGCCGCAACGCGGTGCGCGAGGCGCTGAGGGCGGGGCGGCGCAAGCCGAATCGGCTGCTGCTGGCCGAGGGCGTGCTGGTGCAAGAGGATAGCGGCACGCTGGGCGAGGCAGTCGCCGAAGCGAAGCGGCTGGGCATCGTGGTGCAGAACCTGCCGCGCCTGCGCCTCGACCAGATGACCAATGGCGCGAACCATCAGGGGGTTGCGCTCGAAGCCAGCCCTTATACCTATGCCGACTTCAAGGATCTGCTGGCGGCGTTGCCCGCCCAGCAGGATGCGCTCTTCCTGGCGCTCGATCATCTTCAAGACCCACAGAATGTCGCCACCCTGTTGCGTACTGCCGAGGCGGTGGGGGTAGTGGGTGTGGCCCTACCGGAGCGCCGCGCCGCGCTGATTACCCCAGCGGTCAGCAATGCCTCGGCGGGCGCAGTCGAGCATCTGCAGATCGCCATGGTCAATAACCTGCCCCGCGCCATCGAGCAGCTGCAGGCAGCGGGATTGTGGGTGGCGGGCTTGCAGGAAGAGGGCGCGCAGCTATATAGCAAGGTCGACCTACGCGGCCCGCTGGTGATCGTGGTGGGCAGCGAGGGTAGCGGGCTGCAACGCCTTACCGCTGAGAAGTGCGACTACCTGCTGCGCCTACCCATGTTTGGCCGCATCGAGTCGCTCAACGCTGCGGTCGCGGGCAGCATCGTGCTGTATGAGGCCGCCCGTCAGCGTAGTGAACCATCGGCATAGAGGTGCCATCCACTAACCTTTATCCAAAGTTGACAAAAGTTAGCCAAAGGTGCTATCTTATTACTCACCACAGCGTTATAAGACTAACGAGCTAGCAACTTGCCAGAACCGCAAGTCCGTTCCGCAGTGATAGGTGGTAGCCCATCCAGACGGGACGTATACTCCAAAAGATTATAGCGATGTCACAATCCGAAAGAAGGCCATAAAATGCAGACGCTTTTTAGTTTGACCCACAATCCGGCGGCGCGAACGGTGGCAATGTTTATGCTCATCAGTTGGATGATGATTGTATCAACGCTGATCTCGCCCAACGCTGCGTTTATCCTCCCCAACCTGTAAGCTGCGCCTGGGCAGGGTGGCAAGGTGAATAATTATGAAAGCAATGACGCTGGGGCGGCCCGCAAAGGCAGCTCTGGTGGCAGCGCTGGCCTTGATTATTGCCATCACCGTCATTCTGTGGGTGGAGGCCAACATCTCACCCACAGTGACAGCCAGCAGCCCAGCCACCTCCAACCTCCAATTGAATAGCCCGATGGTAATAGTGCCGCCCCCCACCATCACTCCGCTGCGGATCGGCAATGTGCCAACCGCAACGCCGATCAGCCTTGCTCCACTACCAGCCGCCCCATCCACACCTGGCAGCCAGCATAACAAAGGCCATAAGCACGCTGGTAAAAGTGGGAAGGGCGATGGCTAAGGCAAAGACGATCAGAAACCATAGCTGATCGTGCATTCCCCTAAGCATAACCTATCCCCAACCACGTCATTGATAAATAGCGAATCATAGCAGTGTGCTTGACGCAAACACACTGGTATGCTAGAATGAGCGTGATAAAAGCGGGCTAGATGAGGGGAAGCGGTTATGGCGGGCAACAACCTGGTACACAATGCCGAGGTGCGGGACAAGAAGTGCGCGACCTGTCGCCACTACGAACCTTCACCCCTGCGTAAGCGTGGTTGGTGTCGCAATCCGCTGCTCTACGACCGCAACACTAATCATCTGGTTGAGGAAGATACGCTGGGCTGTTCACGCGGCTTCGGTTCGGTCAACTACTGGGAGCCGCTGGTACTGCAGACAGGGCGACCAGCGCTAACGCGCCGTGATAAGGAACTGGCGAGAACGCAAGAAGAGGCGCTGGCGGCGCAGAATGGCAATGTCGCTACTGTCGAGCCGGGCGTAACTGCGGGTGAAGCCACCATGCTAGGGCCAAGCCAGGCCGAGTTTGCCAGTATGAAGCAGGGAGTGGATGCCGATCCCCGCACGACCACTACAATGCCAGTGAACGGCAGCGGGCCGCTACGCACGACCAGCAGGTTGCGACCAGATACTTCATCCGTGCCTCCCGCCGTGTTGCGCCCTGCTGGTTCGCCCGCTCCCTCACCCAACGATAGCAGCCCCAACCGCCCCCGCTTGCGCGGTGGTCGCCCCCGCCGCGTTATCCCCGCTACCACCCCCACTGAGGTCGAGAACGCCGCCCGCACCGTCTCCGCTGTGCCGATGACCAGCATAGAAAAGTTCAAGGTGTTCATCCTGGCACGGCCCTGGCTGCCGGTATTGCTCGTACTGCTACTGCTGCTGGGCGGTGGCGGTTTCTTGTATTTTAAGTCGCATGGCTTGCCCAGCTTCAACTTTGCCTTTATCCACATTGGCGATCAGCCAACCCCCACTGCCACTGCTGCCCCAACCGCCCTGCCCACCCTGGTGCAGGTGGATACGCCCACCCCTGCTCTGCCAGTAGCGACTCCCACACCTAGCATTGCGGTCAACCTGCCACCCACCACGCTGGCGGTGGGCGGCTATGCGATAATCTACGGCACCACCGCTCTCAATGTGCGCGATCAGAACAGCACTACCGGCGCCGTGGTGGATCAGTTGAGCAGTGGCGCAGTGGTACACCTGATTGGGGGGCCAAAGCAGGGCGACGGCTACACCTGGTGGCAGGTGGATGGCTGGCCTAGCGCCAACGGCAAAAGTGGCTGGTGCGCGGGCAAGTTCCTCAAGCCCGCAGCCAAGCCGTAGTGGTGCTGAAGTTTTTGGGATGATCCGTGCTTAGATGCTCAAACATGGGCAAACAGAAAGGCCTCGAACAGTCCTTGCGGAGCATCCGAAGCCTTTCTTTTAACGAACCAGCATTGCTGCTGTCGTGACATTATCTTATCACCATTCCCCAATTCTGTCAAGATGGTTTTCCACAATTTCGCGGGCAATTTTCTGTCCACTCTCAAGGTTTGGCGGGAACCAGCAGCGCCGGAGTGCGTCCACTCGTGGCGGCATATGCCTGGGCGATGCGTTGACCGACGTTGTAGCCGCTGCCCTTGTGCGCCAGCATCACCACCGCGCCGCCAAAGCCGCCGCCGGTCAGCCGTGCGCCGTAGATGTCTGGTTCGCGACGGGCCAGTTCTACAATCATATCGATCTCCATCACCGAGATCTGGTAATCGTCGCGCATCGAAGCGTGTGAGGCATAGAATAGCTGGCCGAGGTGGGGCAGATCGCCCACCTGCATTGCCGACACCGCATCGAGTACCCGCTGATTTTCGGTGATGATGTGGCGAACACGGCGATTCAGTGGTTCGGGCAGCGCATCGGTACGGGGCAAATCGGTGATACCCAGGTCGCGCAACTGGCGCACCCCCAACAGTTCGCAGGCGCGTTCGCACTCGGCGCGGCGGGTGTTATAGTCGCCGCTAGCGTGGTCGTGGGCTACGCCGGAGTTCAGCACAATCAGGTCGAGGTCGGCAGGTAGCGGCACCCGCTGGTACGCCATGCTGCGGGTGTCGAGGAACAATGCGGTATGCTCATCAGCGAGGCTGGCAGCCATCTGGTCCATGATGCCAACGTGCGCGCCGACGAAATCGTTCTCCGCCGTCTGACCCAGGCGGGCCAGCGCTAGATCGTCCAGCTCAAGGTCGAATGCAGCACGTAGGGCGCGTAGCAGAGCAACCTCCAAGGCGGCGCTGGATGATAGCCCGCTGCCCAGGGGTACATCGGAGCTTATCCAGGCATCAAAGCCACGGATGCGTTGGCCGGCCGTGCGTAGCGTCCAGGTTATGCCCTGCACGTAGTCAATCCAGTCGTGAATGGGGTTCTCCATACCGATCAGATACTCGCGCAGAGCGGGCGGTTCGCCCGTATTCGCGCTGGCAACGTGAACCGCACGGTCGCGGCGGGGGGTTAGAGCGACGGTGGTGCGCTGCGGGATGGCGGTGGGCAGCACGAAGCCGCCATTGTAGTCGGTATGTTCGCCGATCAGATTGACCCGCCCCGGCGCGTCGGCAACCACTGTGGGCGCGGAGCCGTATAGATCCTGGAAGTCGGTCATAGTGCCATCCTCCTAAATCGGTATAGAGTTACGCAGCTGTCACATAATGAGGTCATTCTGTAACGGCGAACCGTTGTTCGCCCCACGCGATTGCTCCTAAATCGGTATAGAATTACGCAATTGCCACATAGGTGAGGTCATTCTGTAGCGGTGAACCGTTGTTCGCCGCACGCGATTGCTCCTGAATCAGTGATTAAGCACAAAATTGCCGAAGCCGACGCTGAGGAGGCGAGCATCGTTGCCTGCACCGCTGGCCTGGGGGCTGATAGGCTGGCCGAGGAAGTGGAGGATGATCTCGCTGCGGTTGGGAATGACGGCAAGCGGGATATTAAAGGTCTGCTCCGTCGGGGTGATGGTGAGGGTGGTGAGGATGCGGCCTTGATACTTGACCTGCACCTGTTGTGGCGCGGCATAGCTGAAGGCGCGGAAGCTGAGGGTGTAATTGCCGCCTGCGCCCAGGTCGAGGATGGTGAGATAGCCATCGGTGTTGTACTTGTCGCCGCTAACCCAACGATGGCCGCCTTTCGCATCGGTCTCGAAGCTATACCAACCCTGACCCACCGCTAGCAACGGGCTGACCGCCGCCGTGCCGGTCAGGCTAGTGGTCGTGGTCGGCACCGCATAAACATCCATGATACTGTCGCTATAGTAAGGGCTGACGGTTGCCCCCCACACAGTTTCGAGCAGCGCGTGTTCTCCGCCCAGATTCTGCCCCGCCACCGGCTGCTTGATCAAGGTGACGTAACGGACGCTGGCCCAGCGCAGCACATCGAAAGCGGCGCTGATCGGGGGGGTTGGCACGATATCGGCGCTGGGCGGTTGCTGCGCTGCGAACCAGTCCAGCACTGGCGTGTCTTCAATGAAGGAGTGCGATTGCTTGCGGGCCAGGTTGCCGCCAAACAGGTACTTGTGGTGTGCTGCCTGGTAGGAGAACCACTGATCCTCATCGCCGCTCTTGTAGAAGGGCAGCTCCAGGATGGCGTATCGCTGATTATCCTTAGCCAACTGCTGGTAGAAAGGGGGGATATTGACCGGCGTAATCGGCGGCGTAACCCTGACAAACTCGATGCCCGCCAGCAGCAGCGCCAGCGCAAACCCACCCGCCACCAGCCAGCCGCGCCGACGTTCCCTCCCTTCTCGCGCCAGAGTCAGGCTAGCGACTACTCCTCCTCCCCCATCTTGTGCCAGCGCTGGGCTGTGCGCTATTCCCTCTCCTCCATCTTGATCCAGGGTCGCCTTGGGTGCAATTCCCCCTCCCTGATCATAGGAGAGGGCTGAGGTGGGGGTTAGCACCCTCCGCGCCAGCGCAAAGCTGCCCAGCGCGGCCAGCAGCGACCAGCACAGGAAGGCCATCTCACCGAAACGTTCGGGGTCGCGTGACACCTTCATGAACGGCAAATAATAAAGCAGCGCATAGGGCATAAGGATGTTGCCGCCAAACGGGGTGTAGAACTCCTTGCCACCGATATGCAGCAACGGGCCGAAGGAGATAAGCAGGAAGGTGATCAGATTGACGAGCAGCACGCGGGTTTGTAGCCAGCGCCGGGCGAGGACGAGGCCGGTGATGGCGAGGGCGATTATGATGTAGGGAGGGCTGAACGCGCCGAACACCAGATACTTGCTGTAGATTGACAGATTGAGATGGTCGGCAAGGCCGCCCCACAGCGGGTTGGTGCGGTTGGGGGCGACCAGTTCGAGCAAATCGGCAGAATGGAAGATAGTCTCGCTTGGAACCGGAGCCAGCGCAGGGTGGGCGGCTAGATCCTTCAGCATTGCATACAGCAGCGGGCTGAGGAGGACGAGGGCGAGTGCTAGTGCGCCGATCAGCCGCAGCGCAGGCGGCAGCCAGGCCCGCCACCCTCTTGCCAGCAACTCGATGATCAACAGGATGAGGGCGAAGATGGCGATGTAGAGCAGATACTGCAACTCGGTCAGCCCTGCGGCGACCACACACAGAGCAGCGAAGATGGCATCGCGCCAGGTGCGGCCCAGCCAGGCGCGATAGGCGAAGTAGAGAAACAGCGGCACCCATTGGATGCTGAGGCGGTTGATCTGCCCGGCGTAGAGGTATTGCAGCCGCCAGGGGCTGGCGAAGGTGAAGGCGAAACCGGCAAGGAAGGCAGCGGCCTCAATCAGTGCTGAGTGCTGAGTGCTGAGTGCTGAGGGGGTATTTGTAGGGGCGGGGTTTATCCCGCTCTGGCTTGACGTGGCGATGTAGTTTTGCAGCAGCAGGCGGGCTAGCAGGTAGGTGGCGAAGGCGGTGAGCAGATAGGAGAGCAGGTTGAGGATATTCTCGGCGAATGCCACTCCCAAGATTTGGAACGGCGCGCCAATCAGCCCGTTGAGCGGTTGTAGGGTATGGAAGTAGAGGCTGGTACCGGACTGGTAAAAGATCCAGTTGGTTTGGAAGGGCGATTGGT
The DNA here is from genome assembly GCA_025355955.1 of Chloroflexota bacterium. Lineage (GTDB taxonomy): Bacteria > Chloroflexota > Chloroflexia > QHBQ01 > QHBQ01 > QHBQ01. The sequence goes on along the minus strand of JANXYP010000345.1, from coordinate 8,350 downwards.
GCAGGTTGAAGATGGCGAACGGGGTCCACCAGAAGTTCCAGTAGTTGTTCCAGCCATCGGTATCGCCGCCCGCGATAGCTGTGGTGATGTGCAGCAGTAGCGGGCGGGTATAGAAAATGGCTAGCGCGGCATAAAGCAGCAAGGCGACCAGCGAGGCGCGACGCAACAGTCTGTTCATACGAGCGGCATTATACCGCAGCCAGACCGATTATGTCCACCCAGCCGCCAATCAGGACGGGCGGCGGCCCGCCCCTACGACAAACCCACTAATGCCTGATTACGCGGTAAACAAAGTTTAGATGCGCTGTACTCTCCCTCCTTGCCTCCCCCTTTGGGGAGGGATAATCAGAACTCTGTTTACACGGTACTCATGACTCATCACTAATGTTGCATCATCAGGTAGACGATGCGGGCAGTCTGGGCGCGAGTGGCGCTGCCGCTGATGCCAAAGTTGCCGCCGCCGATGCCGGTCATGATGCCAGCGTGGTTGATCGCCTCAATGAAGCCGAAGGCCCAGTAGCCAGGCGGCGCGTCGCCGAAGCTGCTGCCGGATGAGGGGGTGTAGGCGGGCAGGCCATGCGCTAGCGTGACCATCTTCGCCATCTCCGCACGGGTGATCAAGTTGGTAGGCTTGAATGTGCCGTCGGGATAGCCGCTGATTGCGCCGTGCTGATGAACAGTTTCGACGAAGGCAAAAGCCCAGTGATTGGATGGCACATCGCTGAAGCTAGGGCTACCGGGCGTGTAGAGCGACCAGCCCTGCGCCAGGGTCAGAATCTTGGCGAACTCGGCGCGATTGACTGCGTTGTTGGGCAGGAAGTAGCCGCCCGGGTAGCCGTTCATGATGCCCTGGGTGGCAAGCGCCTGGATGTAGGTGTAAGCCCAGTAACCGGGGCAGACATCGCGGAAGGGGCCACCGCAAAGGGTGGGGGTGGGTTGAATCAGCTGGCGGGCCTGACCGGAATTGGAGTCAATCATCAGGCTCGACTCATCCACCACCTCAAAGTCGCTGCCAATGATGCCGCTGATGGTATGCAGGGTGTCGTTGTTCCAGCGGTCGTCCTGGGTACCAGAGATATACCAGTTGCTGCCGTTGTCGGCGACAATCATGCCGTAGTGCTTGAGCGCGGTGAGGATAACCTGCACATCGGGCGGGTAGCCGCTGATGTCCACGTTGGCCTTTAGCCGCACCCTTAGACCCATCGGTGGCTCCGGTGCGCTGCCAGTGGCGGTATCGTGGCGGGCGGGCCATATGTGCGCCTGCTGGGTGGCGTTAACGGTGAAACGCAGCGCATGGTTGATCGCGCCAGCGGCAACCTCATCGTAGCGCACCAGGCCAGGGAGTATCGGCAAACCCGCGGCATCGGCGGAGGTCCACACATCGGGGCGCAGCGCGTTGGAGTTGAGATCCCAAAGCGCGCCGGAGCCAGCGTGCCAACCGCCTTGACCGTCTGGGTAGGTCGACCAGGTTTCGTACAGCTTGCAGGTGCCGCTCTGCACCGTGAGGACGTGGCGGTCCTGGGTGCTGTTCGGGCCGCCCTCGATTGGCGCGGTAAGCGGCATGGGGTAGGGGCCGGGGTCGCTCTGGTCATAGGTATCAAAGACAATCGGCAGCAGCGGCTCAGTGCTGGGAACGACCTCGTAGGGGATGCCGAAGGGCGCACCCTCATACAGGCCGGAGCCGAAGTCGGGGTGTAGGCCGGTAGTGAGGCCGATGTTGGCGAGATAGGGCGAGTTGGGGTCGCCGCTCAGCTCGGAGATGTCGCGGTTCCAGATGTTGTCAGCAGGGAACAATGGGCAGCCGCCAGTGCCGGTGGGCGAAACGAATGCGGTTGGCATCAGCGTAACGTGGGCGGCAGCCTGGCGGGAAAACACGGGCAGGAACAGGGCCAAGAGGCTGAGTAGAGCAAACAGGCGCGCTAGACGGGGGTGCGAGATGGATTTATTCATGGCTATACTCCTTCAATCTGCTTTTCATCCGAATTATGGGGCGCGGAACACCAGGGGTTACGCAGGAGCATAGCACGGTTTGGCCGCGCCTGTCAATGAGTAATTAGTCCCTATCTTTCATCGAGCATAGTGGCCCCTCATCGTTTCCACGTTTTCAGCGCTCGTTCCACATCTTCTGCGTTTCAAATCACCGTCGTTGCAACAGCCCTTATTGACCCGCTTCATCATTTGACTATCGTTCTCCTATGTGTTACGCTACCAGCTGTAAGCAGCATAATCGGCTGTGAACACTGTTAGCAACGTTGTGAACAACCATGACGCTCCTGTTCGTATCGCCCATTTTTTACATCTATGCTGGAGAGCATGGGAAAGGAACGCAATAGATGAGTAAGCATTACCGTATGTCCCGTTGGATGCTGGCACTGGTCGCGCTGTTCATGGTTGCCACCACAGTGGCGGCGTGGAACAATGTGCAGGCTGCTCCCGCACACACCCCTTTCATAACCAACCTACCAGCCGCCAATAGCGAGGCAATTGGGCATAATACCAATAGCAAGCCGCAGCCCGCTACGGATCAAACCCGCCCCAGCGTCCCCGCTGTGAGTGGCATCAACTACAGCATTGTTACCAGCAGCGGGGTGATTACGTCTGGGGTCTATAACATCGGCAACAGTTGCGACGACTGCACTACCGCCGTCACCTCCACCTTTCCTATCACCTACTATGGTACGGCTTACACGAGCTTCCATGCCAGTTCCAACGGCAATATCCAGTTCAACTCAGCCGTTTCTTCTCTCCACGACCAGGGCGATATCTGCGCCCCCACCGGCAGTGAGAACGGTTTTTCCGCTATGAGTGGGGTGCTGGAAGTCTACTGGGACGACCTACGCACTGATCAGGGTGGTGGCACTGGTATTTTCACCGTGACCCTTGGCGTTGCGCCGCATCGTCAGTTTATCGTCGAATGGCGGGCCACTTATTTTGGCCGCCTGGGTACGAACGATGAGGAGGCGATCTTCTACGAGGACTCACCCAACATCACCGTTATTTACGGCCCGAACGTTGATAGCGGTGACAACGAAGGGGCGGCCATCCAGGAGGGCAATGGTCTGAGCGGCAACTCCTACAGCCTCTACTCCTGCGACCAGCGAAGGCTCACTAATGGTTTGCGCCTCGACTATGTGCCGTACAACGCGCAGACTACCACGCCCACTCCGGTCAGCAGCGCCACCGCTACACCAGTCTCGGCCTGCGGCGATTTGGGTGGTTGGGCGTACACCCAGCCGCTAACTGACCAAACCCAGGCTCCGGCAGTAGCCAGTGACGGCAACTATGTCTATTCCGCAGGCGGCGTATACACTGGCACCATCTACCTTAATAAACTGGCCCGCTACGATCCCACTGCCGGCAACTGGACTTATCTGGCTAGCGTTCCCATCTCGGTGGCCTATGCCAGCGCCGTGTATGCACCGATCAACAACAAACTCTACCTCTTTGGAGGCCACATTCTCAATGGTAGTACGAACTCCACCAATATCTACGACATTGCCAGCAATAGCTGGTCGAGCGGCGCACCGATGCCCAGGGCTCAAGACTCGATGGCCGCTGGCTATTACAATGGCAGCGTATACCTGGCTGGTGGCGGTGGCGCAGGCATATATAGCCAGACCTGGGCATATAATGTAGCGGCGAACACCTGGACAACCAGAACCTCAGCGCCTGATGCCCTCTACGGCACTGCTTCCGGAGTGATCAACGGTCATCTCTACATGGTAGGGGGATATGATACAAACAGTAACTACCTCAACACTACCTACGATTATGATATCGCTGCCGACAGTTGGTCGCAACGCGCCAATCTCCCCACCGAAATGTACTACGCCGCAGGCGCGGTTCTGAATGGCAAGTTCTATAACATCGGTGGCGGCGGCCAAAACGAGCTAGCGCATCTAGGTGCGAAACATTCGCCGCACCCGGCCAGCCCGCTTACCTCCAATGCGACCTTCATCTACGACCCTACCACCAACAACTGGAGCGTGGGTACCAGCTTGAACCAGCCGCGCAGCTACCCCGGTGCGGCCAGCGTTGGCAACGCCATCGTCGCAGTTGGTGGCTACGTATTCTCATACAATGGCAGCAATTCACTGAACAGTGTGGAGGTAGCTTCAATCCGCGCCTGCACCGCTACTCCAACCTCCACTAACACGCCCACCAACACGCCCACCAATACCGCAACCAACACGCCCACCAATACCGCGACCAACACGCCCACCAACACCGTGACCAACACGCCCACCAACACAGCGACTAACACACCCACTAACACCAGCACGCCACTGCCGACGCAGACAGTGGGCGGCGCGACTGCCACTCCCCAACCCACCAACACCAGCACGCCGCTACCAACTCAGACACCAGCAGGCGCGACTGCTACCCCCCAACCCACCAACATACCAACCAGCACGCCGAGCGGCGCGACTAACACCGCAACGCCGATGTCGAGCATGACCCCGACTGACTGTGCCAACGTGTTCACCGATATTACTGGTAACATTTTCTACACTGCTATCCACTACCTCAACTGCCGTGGTGTGGTCGGTGGTCTTGACCCCAGCCACTATGGCCCGGCTGGCACATCCACTCGTGGTCAGTTCGCAAAGGTGGTGGTGCTAGGCTTTGGCACCCCGCTATTTACCCCCACCAATCAGGATTTCGTGGACGTGCCACCCAGCTACTTCGCTTACGTCTACATCGAGAGCGGTTTCCACGCCGGTATCCTCAGCGGCTACGACCCCACCACCTGCACCGCTCACGGCCTGGGTACACCCTGCTACCTACCCAACCTGCCGATCACCCGCGGCCAGCTAACCAAGCTCGTCGTCAATGCGGGCGGCTACACGCTGCTTACCCCGATTGGTGGACAGCAGGACTTCGTTGACGTATCGCCCGGCAACGTCTTCTACGTCAGCATCGAGACCGCCTACCACAACGGCATCATTGCGGGCTACCCCGATCACACGTTCCAACCGAACGCAAACATCCGCCGCGACCAGATGGCCCAGATTGTCTACGAAGGCATCCTGCACCGGCCATGATAGCTTAAAGACCGCGGATTAAAGATTAGACCAGGAGGGCGCATCGTGGGGTGCGCCCTCCTCTTTTAGCTAACCAGCTCGTCAAGGCGATCGCGGCTTTGGCGCTGTTTCTAACATACTTCTAGTGCAGCCTCGCCAGAGCGAAGGCAGCAGGTATGTTATAATCAGCCATTAGCCCATATTCTACAGAGAAGGCCGGCATATAATATAAGAGTACCCAAATAAGGAAGGACCATTACAGATTATGCATAATATGAGACCAGCAGGGCGGCCCGATTTCGTGAGCGGCAACGGCAGTAGCCCGGCTTCACCACCGCCGCAGCCGGAGGAGCAGAAGCCCAAGAAGCTGCGAGAGCGGGCGGCGGAGTGGCGCAAGACCACCCGCGCCACGTTGGCAGGGGTGCCGCAAGCGCTCAAATTGGTATGGCAGGCGCATCGCGGATACACTATCTCTTTGGCTGTGTTCTCGATTGCGTTCGGCTTCATTCCCACGGTCAGCGCTTATATCAGCAAGCTGCTGATTGATGCGGTGGTGGGAGCAGTAAAGGATGGGGGCAACGATGCCAGTGTGCAGACGGTAACCTGGCTGGTAGGCATCCAGTTTGGGGTGCTGCTTGCCAGCGCGCTGCTGCAAACGTTGAGCAACATCAATCAGCAGGCGCTGCAGGAAGCGACCAGCAACCGGGTGCAAGTGATGTTGATGGAACACGCCAACAAACTGGACCTCAGCTTTTTCGAGAACCCCAAGTTTTATGACACGCTGCAGCAGGTGCAGCAGCAGGCGCTCTTCCGCCCGCTGGCAATGGTGCAGCAGCTGTTCGGCCTGGTGCGTTCGCTAGTCACGTTCCTAAGCATGATTGCCCTGATCGTACGGCTGGGTTGGCTAATTGCCATCATTGCGCTGATTGCTCCCATCCCCAGCTTCATCGCCAGTTCGCGCTACGGATGGCAGGGTTTCCTGCAATCGCGCCGCCAGTCGCCCGACCGCCGCAAGATGAGCTACTACCTCGATTTGCTGACCCAGGATAAATATAACAAGGAAATCAAGCTGTTCGGCCTGGGCGATCACTTCATTACTCGCTGGCGCGACATCGCCAATCGTTTCTACAAAGAGAACCGCAAGCTGGTGAAGCGCCGCTACCTGATGGGCTTCGCCTGGGGCAGCCTCACCACTCTGACCACCAGCGGCACCTATCTCTATGTCGCGCTGCAGGCGGTACGCGGGGTGCTGACCCTCGGCGATCTCACCCTCTACACCCAGGCGGTGGGCCAGGTGCAGAGCAGCTTCCAGGGCATCCTCAGCGGAGTGTCTGATATGTATGAGAATAGCCTATACCTCACCAACCTGTTCGACTTTCTCGAATATGCGCCCCTGATCCAGAGTCCGCCCAACGCAGTTAAGCTGCTGCCACCGCTCACTGCGGGCATCGAGTTCCGCAACGTCAGCTTCACCTACCCGGGCAAGAGCGAAGCGGCGCTGCGCGAGGTTAGCTTCGTGGTGCGGCTGGATGAGACAGTGGCGCTAGTGGGGCAGAATGGCGCAGGCAAGACCACCATCGTCAAGCTGCTCACCCGCCTGTACGACCCCGACAGCGGGCAGATCCTGCTGAACGGGCTAGACATCCGCGAGTACGATCTAGACAGCCTGCGACGCGCAGTTGGGGTTATCTTCCAAGATTATGCTACCTACTTCTTCAGTGCGCGGGAGAACATCGGCGTGGGGCGGCTGGCCGAGATCGAGAACCGCGAGATGGTGGAAAGCGCCGCCGCCCGCAGCGGTGCAGACATCGCCATCAATAAGCTGCCCAATGGCTACGAGACCACCCTGGGCCGCTGGTTCGACGAGGGCTACCAGCTATCGGGGGGCGAGTGGCAAAAGGTGGCGTTGGCGCGGGCGTTCATGCGCGATGCCGAGATCCTGATCCTCGACGAGCCGACTGCCAGCCTCGATGCGCGGGCGGAGTACGAGATCTTTGCGCGGATGAAGGAGCTGACCGAGGGCAAGATGGCGGTGTTCATCAGCCATCGCTTCAGCACGGTGCGCCTCGCCGATCGCATCCTGGTGCTGGAGGATGGTCGCATCAAGGAGGACGGCACTCACGAGCAGCTACTCGCCCTGGGCGGCACTTACGCCGAATTGTTCAACCTGCAAGCGGCATCATACCGCTAGCAATTGCAGATTGCAGATTGTAGATAAAGGCAACACATTCACCTGACAAGGAGTGATGCCGGTATAAACAACGACCCGCTACCATTACTGGCAGCGGGTCGTTGTTTGTACCACTAGGTTCCGGTTCGGCTCACCAGACCCCGAACGCGAACGATGGGACTGGGGATGGCGTGTCAGTCGGCGTGTCGGTTGGTGTGTCAGTCGGGGTCGGCGTGAACGTCGGTGTGTTAGTCGGCGTATCGGTAAAGGTTGGTGTCGGTGTCGAGGTTGGGGTGCAGGCGACAAAGACAACGTTCGAGCCATCAGGGTTATTGGCCGAGTACGGCATCAGCGGAGCAGTACAGGTCGGCGTGAACGTCGGGGTCGGCGTATCGGTGTTGGTTGGCGTGAACGTCGGGGTTGGCGTATTGCTCGGCGTAAACGTCGGGGTTGGCGTGAAGGTATGGGTCGGCGTGAACGTCGGAGTATTGGTCGGCGTGTTGGTTGGCGTGTTGGTAATCGTCGGAGTATTGGTCGGCGTGCTGGTCGGTGTGTTCGTTGGCGTGTTCGTCGGCGTGTTGGTAACAGTCGGCGTATAGGTCGGCGTGCTGGTGCGCGTCGGCGTGTTTGTCGGTGTGTTGGTAACGGTCGGCGTATAGGTCGGCGTGTTCGTCGGCGTGTTCGTCGGCGTATTGGTTGGCGTGTTGGTAACGGTCGGCGTATTGGTCGGCGTGCTGGTGCGCGTCGGCGTGTTCGTCGGCGTGTTGGTAATCGTCGGACTATAGGTCGGCGTGTTCGTCGGCGTATTCGTCGGCGTATTCGTCGGCGTGTTGGTAATTGTCGGCGTATAGGTCGGCGTGCTGGTGCGCGTGGGCGTGTTTGTCGGCGTGTTGGTAATCGTTGGTGTGTTTGTTGGTGTGTTCGTTGGTGTGTTCGGCGGTGTAGGCGTAGTGGTCGGCGTATTCGTCGGCGTGTTCGTCGGCGTGTTCGTCGGTGTGTTCGTCGGCGGCACTGGCGTGTTCGTCGGTGTGTTCGTCGGTGTGTTCGTCGGTGTGTTCGTCGGCGTGTTCGTCGGTGTGTTCGTCGGCGGCACTGGCGTGTTGGTTGCGGTGTTCGTCGGCGTGTTCGTCGGCGGCACTGGCGTGTTCGTCGGTGT
>JANXYP010000334.1 GCA_025355955.1 Chloroflexota bacterium | reverse complement strand
GAGTTCGGTCAGCCAGCCCTCGGCCTCGCCACCGATGACCTGCTCGGCTAGCGCCCGCTTGCTTTCTATCAGTGCGTCAATCCGCTCCTCCAGAGTGCCAGCGCAGATGAACTTATGTACCTGCACGGGGCGGGTCTGACCGATGCGGTAAGCGCGGTCGGTAGCCTGGTTCTCCACCGCCGGGTTCCACCAGCGGTCGAAGTGGAAGACGTGATTGGCGGCGGTCAGGTTCAATCCCACCCCGCCGGCCTTCAGCGACAGCACGAAGATGGCCGGTTTGCCCTCCTGAAACTCTTGGATCATCCGTTCGCGCTGCAAACGTTCAGTGCCGCCATGCAGGAACAGGGTCTCGCCGCCGAAGCGCTCGTGTAGGTAGGTTTGCAAGAGCGCTCCCATCTCGGCAAACTGGGTGAACACCAGCGCCTTGTCGCCCTCCTGCAGCGCCTCCTCCAACATCTCGCCCAGGCGCTCCAGCTTGCCGCTACGCCCTTCCAGCTTCGAGTGGTCGGCGAGGAAATGGGCGGGATGGTTGCACAGTTGCTTCAGTCGCAGCAGCATCTTGAGGATGAGGCCGCGACGGGCGATGCCCTCGGCGGCGGCAATATCGTCCAGCATATTCTGCACGAATGCCTCATAGAGGCTGGCCTGCTCGACGGTCAGGTTACAGTATACCTTCATCTCATTTTTGGGCGGCAGGTCCTGAATGATGCGCGGGTCGCTCTTCAGGCGGCGCAGTATGAACGGGCTAGTCAGTCGTCGCAGGCTGGCAAGCGCCTGGGGGTCGGCATTGCGCTCGATGGGGGTAGCGAAATGCTTTTGGAACTTTTCGGGGCCGCCTAGATAGCCGGGGTTGAGGAAGTCCATGATGCTCCACAGCTCGGCCAGGCGGTTCTCCACCGGCGTGCCAGTCAGAGCAATGCGCTGCGCGGCGGGGATGCGCTTGGCGGCACGGGTCTGCTTGGCGTTGTGGTTCTTGATGTTCTGGGCCTCGTCCAGCGCCAGCGTGCGCCAGCGCACCTGGGCGAGTAGCTTTTCGTCGCGGGCGATCAGGCCGTAGCTGCTAATCACCAGATCGTGAGCCTGGGCCTCGGCCACAAAGTTCTCATCCTTGTGCCGCGCCGCGCCATGATGCACCATCACCTTGAGGCTGGGGGTGAAGCGGGCCGCCTCGCGCTGCCAGTTGCCGACTACGCTGGTCGGGCAGATGAGCAGGGCCGGGCCACTAGCGCCCGCCTCCTGCTCGCGCAGCAACAGGGCCAGCAGTTGCACTGTCTTACCCAGGCCCATATCGTCGGCCAGGCACGCGCCCAGCCCATAGCGGCGCAGGAACGCCAGCCACGAGTAGCCGTGGATCTGGTAGGGGCGCAGTTGGCCGCGCAAGCTGATGGGCTGGGGCAGGTCTTCGAGTTGCGCGTCCTCCATGCGGGCCAGCAGCTCTTGCAACCAGCCGCGACTCTCCACCTTGGTCACTGCGATATCCACTGCTTCATCGCGCACTCCGCCGATCGCCAGCCTCACTGCCTCGCCCAAACCCACCGTCTGCCCTTGCTGCTTGAGGTACTGCAGCGCTGCTTCGCGCTGCGCGGTGGATAGCTCCACCCACTGCCCGCGCACCCGCACCAGCGGTTGCTTCAACCGCGCCAGTCGCTCGAACTCCAACGGATCCAATTGCTCATCGCCGACCGAGAGTTGCCAATCGTAGCTGATCAGGCTGTCGAGGCTGAAGAAGCCGCTAGGCTCGTTGCCCTTTGGCTTGAGGGTGAGGCTGGCCTGCACGCGGGGGCGCTTCAGCCACCAAATGGGGGCGATGATGCGTAGGCCACGCCGCTCCAACTCTGGCAGCGCTTCGCTGAGAAAGGCGTAAGCCTGGGTCAGGTCGAGACGGATGCCAGCGGATGCTTCACCAGCATGAGCCGCCTGGGCGGGTGCGAACACGGCTGCCACCTGCTGCACCGCCAGGTCCAGCTTCTGCTGCGCTTGCGCCGTGCTGAGGTCAGCGGGCAAGTCGTCGGGTTGCGCTGCGACCTGTGCGGCGCTGATTTGCAGGCTGGGGTCATCCTGCGCCTGAAGCAGGAAGGTCAGCCACCAGCTACCGACAATCTCCTCATCGCTGTCGCCATTCGCAGTGGGCGGCTCGAGACGCACCGCCACGCGGTAGCGACTGAGCGGGTCGTGGTCGAGGCCGAGCCATAGGCGGTCGTTGCTAACCAATGTAGAGGTGGCGGCATCATCGTGGATTTGCGGTTCTACGGTCAGCCAGTGGCGTAGCCAGTTGACTGCTGCTCCGCCGAAGCTAGGCTTCAACGCAGAGTTTTCGCGCAAGGTATCGCGCACTAGATCGTCGTTCATGCCATGGAAGAAGCTGTGCAGCAACGCTTCCGCCTCCGGCGCTTGGCCCCTCACGATGTGCAACAAATCTTCCCCATTGTCGGTCACGGTGCGGCAGGCGGGCGGCATCGCATTGACGAGTTGACGAAGGCGGGCATTGTCATCGCCAGCAAGCAGGGGCTGCCACTGCGCCCACCAGCGGTTGCCTTCCACGCTCACCCCTGGCACGTAGCGGCCACCGACCAGCATCTCGCGCAGCAGGCGGGCGGCAGCTGCCCAGTAGAGTAGATCTGGGCCGATGCGATGCTGGCTGACTGGGCGTTGCTTGAGGTAGAAAGGTAGGTCATCAAATGGGGATTTAAGGCGGCTCGGTGTAGGCGGTTCCAACGCAGCCAGGCGACACAGCACTTGCAGCGTACTCCACGCATCGGTGCTGAGGCCCATGATTTGCCAGCCTGCCAGCGTCCCGTTGCGGTCGGGCAGCGCGGCATAAAGCAGGTGGATGAGATAGTTGTTCCATTCATAGTCATCGTCATATTCATCGTACCTGCTATATCCGTCCTCGTCGTCTTCGTCCTCATCGTCCACGTTGTTCTGCTTGTCCAGACCCCAGTCGAGCAGCCGCTGCAATTTAGCAGGCAAGGAGTAACCTTGACCATAGGAGTGGCGCTTGCTCAACTGGTTACTGCCAAAGGCGTAGGGATAGGGTGGATAATTATCATTGCCCTGCGGCACCTCGCGCAGATCGGTTACCGCTTGTTCGCCCCAGAACACGAACTGTCCTCCTGTTTCACTCATTACCCAGGTGCCATGTAGTATTGGAACTGTTTTGAGACTCACTGCCATTGATTGCTAGTCCCTCTTCTAAATCAGAATGTGCCTGCGTGCTTGTACACAGGCAGCAGATAATAGCAAAAACGGGCTGGCGCTTGCAAGCCGCAGCGCGATTGCCACTGCCTGCTCCGGCGTGGCAGCGCGGTGCAGCGGGTCGGGTGCATCGTTCCCAGGCTTGCCTACCTCCCAGGTGTTCAGCCCCACTACTGGTGTACCAACCTTGAGCGCAAGGGCGATTTCGCTGAGGGTGCCATACTCGCCACTGATGGCGATGACCGCAGCGGCGCTACCCACGATGATGACGTTGCGGGCCTGGCCCATGTTGGTGACGATCGGGATTTGCACGTAGGGGTTGGCGGCAGCGCGGTCAGGGCCGGGCAGCACGCCGATAGTCAGCCCACCCGCTGCGCTTGCTCCCTTGCAAGCGGCTTCCATCACTCCGCCATGTCCGCCGCAGATCAGCGTCGCGCCAGCCTCTGCGATATGCCGCCCCACCTCCTCGGCCAGCGTGAGTGTATCGGGGTCGGCAACGCCGGGGCCGCATACGGCAATGATGGTTTGCTGCAAACTATCTCCTCCTCCACGGACCCTCTCCCTGCCTCCCCCGCTGGGGGAGGGGTTTTGCTACACTCGTGCCTCGTCCCTCAATACACCGCCAGATATTGGTCGAAGATTGGACGGAGGTCGAGGCTGCTGTGCGCTTGGAAGGTGTCTAGCAGATCGGCGGGGCGGGCAACCTTATAGGCAAAGGCGGCGTAGTAGTCGCGTAGCGACTGGATGTAGGCAGATGGGCCGATGGTAGCACGGATTTGGTTAAGGAAGGTTGCGCCCTGGCTGTAGACCGCCAGGAAGTAGCCGGTGTCTAGCAGGCAGTCGCTGGCAAGCGGGAAGGCAAACACTGACGAGCTGACCGGCTGGGGGCGCAGGCCAGCGGTCATCGTACGGCTGGCGGCGGCATAGTCGCTAGCGCCGAGGGTACGCACATATTGCAGGTTCAGGCTGGTAGCAACCGCTTCATCCAGCCAGGGGTCGCGCATCTGGTCATCACCAACCGTGTTGTAGAACCAGGCATGGGCCACCTCGTGCTGGACTTCCCACTCGTCCCAGGTGCGCGGCGTGGGATAGTGGGTGAGCAGGTCAGGGTTGAGCAGCGCCATCATCGGATACTCCTGCGAATAGTTGCCGCAGCCATCGCTGGTGGCTGCCAGTTCGGTGACGACGTAGCTGGCGAAGGGGTACGCGCCGACGGTGGCGCTATACCAGGCGAAGGCGGCAGCAGCATTGTCAAGTTCCGGCTGATTACCACCTAGCAGATGCTCCGGCAGGAAGAAGCCGTAGACGGTAACGTTGCCCACCGTGCGACGCAGGGCGGGTTTTTGCAGTGGGTTGACCAGGCGTGGCGAGATGGTGGCCGCCACATCACGCACGGCGGGGGCGGCGTACAGCCACTCGCGGTCACTGATTTGTTGCGGATTGCCAGTGGCGGCAACCACCATCGGGCTGGCGGCGCTATAGTCAATCCGATAGTTGGCGGTCGCGTTCACGCCGAGGTCGCCCGCATTGGCGTAGGGATATTGCAGCCAACCGCCGTTTTCGTAGGGCATCACGCTGGGCACCCAGTCGCCCAGGGTGAGGACATCGCTGGCTGCATTGTAGCCGAAGCGCCCACCATTAAGCGGCGGAGCTAGGCTGAAGTTTAGGCTGAAGCTGGTAGCCTGGCCGGGGGCCAGCGGCGCGGGCAGAGTTAGCTCCAGGTTGACCTGATCGCGCCAGCGGGTGGATAGCGCCTGCCCGGCGCTGCCGCTGATGTCGCCAATATTTAGCACGTTAGCATAGTGGTTGGCGGCCACGCGCAGCACGATGCTATGGAGCGGGAACGCAGTGCTATTGGTATATGTAGCCATCTCACGCACGCTGACGCTGCGGTTGGCGTGGATAGTGGTGGCAACATCGTAGCTGGTGTAATCGCGGGGTGGCTTCTGCTCGTGAGCCAGCGGGCTGGAGTAGCGCCATTTATAGTAGGCACGCCCGATGTTGGCAAACTCCACCTGGAAAGCGAGCGGGTTGGCGGGGTTATAAGTAAGCGCCCGCCGCTCGAATAGCTGCACCAGCACGGTAGCGTTCTGACCGTCGATGGTTACAGCAGCCCAATATGGCTCGGTGATCGGATGGCCGAGGACATAGAGCCAGTTGGGAGCGAGTAGTGGGCTGCCAGCCTGCGCCAGTTGCCAGAACGGTGAGGCGATGTTGTGGCCGCTGGCCGAGTCGAAGTAAGCGGCGGTGATGTCGGTCTGCCGTTCAGGTATGGGAATAAGGGTATCCACCTGACCATTGTTACCAAGCAACTGCTGAATTGCAACGCCCGTTCGATTAAGCGATGGCGCAGTAAGGTTGGCAAAATCGGCATAGCTCGGCCCGTCGTCGCCCGCGACCGGGATAGAAGCAGGGGTACGTTGCTCGTAACCGTCGGTGTTCTGCAACTGACCGCTGATCATCTCTTTTACCAACAACCCACTGGTAACGTACCAGGGCGAGTTGGGATCGGCACTGGGGTCGTTGACCTCCAGCCGGCCCTTGTCGAAGTATTGCACCAGATGGTTGCCGGAGGGCGTGGCGGCAGGCTCGTAGGTGGTAAGGAACGCACCTGGCCCCCACACCCACGAATGACTCGCGCCCTTGCTAACGCTGCCGTCCGCCGCCTGCCACACGCGGGCGATCGCGGAGGAGGCAAACTGGTCGGTCGCTGCGCTTAGGGATGAGGCATGAGGGATGAGGGATGAGGCGGAGCGGGCCAAGCCTGGACCAGCGGGGATTAGCAGAGCGATAATCAAGGCAATGATAAAAATGGTGGGGAGACGTTTCAAGGTTTTGGCTTTCTAGGGGCGCGCGGCTGATCACTGCCGCTATTGAAACGCAACAGCTTGTCCCAATCTTTGCTGCCATCGGGGGTGGAGAAGTCAATGAGGAACTCGCGCTCGAAACGGTTTACCGCTTTAGCCCATTCTTGCTCAAACAGAACTCGATGTTGGACAGGATAATCGCGCATGAAATGAAGCAGCTTCAGGTAAAAATCAGAGTCGCCAGTCAGCTCCTGCCAAAAGGCTTGACCAGCACTTATCCTGTATATGCGCTTAGATGTGGCAGGAGACTGTTTGCGCCCATAACAATGTCCGAGCAAAGCGTCGAACTGCTTCTGAACCTTGTGCATTCGGCTACGCATCGCGCTAAACTCATCATTCATCCGCTTGGCTTGACTGGAATTAAAGATGTTAGGCCCTGACTTAACGGCAATTGCTTTATACACCGTTGGGGTTTCGATAATAACATCAACACCCTCCCCAGACGAATAGACACCGAAGCTCTTGACGACCGGTTCAAAGAAGGCATCACCGAAGATTGTCTCATCCGATGATGACATATAGGCTTGGAGCAACGCCTCGACAATCTCCGACGCTTTTTGGATGCCTATAGCCCGGAAAAGATAGGGATTCTTCTTTCTAAGTGTATCCTTCAGTTCCAAGCCAGTAAGTTTCTCGAGTCGGCGCTTGTAGAAGTTATCCAAGCTTTGGTGTATCAAGTTCTCCAACTCCAACGATGTCATAAAGCTCACTCTCTTCCTGTACCACCAGCAATTGCGGTTGGACAGTCACAGCATTGATGCGTTCTGCCGCAACCTGAATATAGCCAGCATCCAGCTCGATACCGACGTAGTGACGACCTAGCTGAATGGCAGCCTCGGCAGTGGTGCCGGAGCCAATAAAGGGGTCTAGCACAATGTCGTTGGGTTGGGTAAACAGCTTGATGAACCAGGAGGGGAGTTCAATCGGGAAGGCCGCACTGTGATTGCGATTGGCGCACTCAGTTGCCATATGCAGCACGTTATCAGGGTAAGCTAGCTCACGGCCAACCCAGTTCTCGATCTTCTTACCGAAACCACTCTGCACGCGGGAGTTGTCGCGGCGCTTGTCGGTATCGCTCAGGTTGCGTAGCCGCGACTGGCTCCAGTCGCCCATCGGCACGCGCACCGCATCCTGGTACATAGCGAAGTTCTTCTGTTTGGTGAAGTGCAGGCAACGCTCCCAGGCATCGCGGAAGCGGTTGGGCCACTTGCCGGGGTAGCTGTTGCGCTTGTGCCAGATGTACTCCTCAGTCCAGAGCCAACCCTGCTTGCGTAGCGCAACGATCAGTTCCAGCACGTAGGTATGACGTTCGCCATCCACTACCCGCTCCTTGATGTTGAGGACGAACGAGCCTTCGGGCTTCAGTACGCGCTTGAGTTCTGCAGCGATCGGCAAAAACCAATCCACGTAATCGTCGGGGCGAACGCCACCATAGGTGTGCTGGCGCTGGTCGGCATAGGGTGGGGAAGTGACAATCAAGTCCACGCTTGCTTCGGGCAAGGTGGGCAAAATATCGCGGCAATCGCCGGGCAGTATCTTATCTAGCCAGTCGGCTGCGTAAAACATGGTGGCCCTCCATGTAATTTTATTATGCCTTGATTATACCATATGGGGCAAATAGCTGTTGCCTAGACCATAAACCCCGCGAACCGCATCTCCTCATAGATAGAGCCGCCCGCCGCGAGGGTGCTACGCATCAGGCGCAGGCCGTCGGCGCTGAAGCTGCCCACAGTGCCGAGGCCGAGGGCGAGAGCGTGGCGAACCGCATCGTCGCGCTGCTCAAGGGTGGCCTCTTTGCGGAGGCGGCCCAGGGTGATGTGCGGCTTGAACGGCTTGTTCTCAGGGACATAGCCGAGGCTAGCGAAGGCGGCTTCCGCCGCACGTTGCAGGTTGTCTAGCGCAGCAAGGTCGCCACTGAGGCCGACATAGATGTGGTTGGCGTTCGCACCGCTGGGGAAGAAGCCCATCCCGCCCAGGGTAAGGTCGAAGCGGGGCTGCTGGCTGGCGAGGTTGGCAATCGCCTGCTCGATGGTGGAAACGCGGCTGGCAGGGGTGTCGCCCAGGAACTTGATGGTGATGTGGAAGCCTTCAGGTCGCACCCAGCGCACGGGGTCCCAGTGCTCCAGCGTCAGCCGCTCAGTTATGCTGATCAGCGCATCCTTTAGCGGCTTTGGTATGTCAATTGCCACGAAGAGGCGGAGTGCAGTTTCAGGCATCGGGGATGACCTTTCTGCGCCGCACCTGCAAGAACAGCACGGCAGTGAGAATTAGCGCACCGCCCAACAGTTGCCAGCCGCCCAACTGCTGGCCGAGCAACAGCCAGCCGCTAATTGCAGTGATGACTGGCTCCAGCGTGCTGATGATGGTGGCGCGGCTGGGGCCGAGCCGCACCAGACCAGCGAAAAAGGTAGTGATCGCCAGCACGGTGCCGAGCAGGGCCACGCCCAGGATGTCCAGCCAGCCGCTGGGCTGCACATCCTGGGGGCGGAACTGGTCGCTAGCCAGGCCATAGAGCAGCAGGATGAGCGCAGCGGCGGTGAAGAGATAGGCGCTGGCGGTCAGCGCAGAAATGCCCACCATGATGCGTGTGCTGAGGATGATGTACAGCGCGTAGATAACCACGCCAATCAGGGCAATGCCGATGCCCAGCAGCAAGTCGCTCTGCGGGCCTGCCGGTGCGCCAATCACTAGCGCCACACCCGCGAGGGCCAGCGCGAGCGCGAACAGTTTGGGCAGGCTCATATGCTCCTTGAAGATCAGCCAGGCTAGGATGACCACGATGGCGGGGTGGATGAACAGGATAATCGAGGTGAGGCCGACCGGGATGTAGCGGATTGCGTTGAAGTATGCCAATGCCTGGCCCACATACATCGCGCCCAACAGAGCTAGACCGAGCAGCTTGCGATGGTCACGTACACCCAGCGGTTGATGGGTGAGCGCCAGATAGGGCCACAACAGCGCGGCGGCAATAGTGAAGCGCATTGCCAGCAGGGTGACAGTGTTGGTGCCTGCGCCATAGGACCAGACCGCGAACACGCCCATCACCCCAAAGCCGCAAGCGGACAGCAAGATGAAGATCGCGCCCAGTCCCTCCTGACCATGGATGCTACGAGCCTCCTGGGGAGCGGATTTGATCGGTTGCTGCGGTTGTTCAAGTATCTGCGCCATGTTCCTCGTCACTTATTCAGCAGCTTATGGCCCAACAAATCGAGCGCGACCGAGGCGCAAGGGTTGCTACCGTCTGCAGAAGGTAGGCACTGCATATGCGCCCGCTCGAACCACTGGGTGGTGATCACCTTGCCGGTCGCCGAGTTGATGTCCTCGACCTGTTCGCTGATGGGGAAGCCGAAGATGGGCAGGCCACCGCCATCCTTCCACTTTTGTAGGAACGGGCCAGAAATGGAGTGGCTGGTTTCTGTGAAATAGGCACAGTTATCCTTGCAGGCATCGGGGCCGGGTGCGGGTGGGAAGCGCTTGCCCGTGGTGTACTCAGTGCCGATGCTGCCCAGGGTGATGGCATCGGGTTGCCCAGCCCGGTCGGGATGGTACTCCATCCGCGCCCGCTCGAACCACTGCACCTGGTAGGGCGGGTTGGCGTTTGACACATCCTGGGGCGTGGATATGGGATAGCCAAAGGTGCCAACTCCACCATGCTGCTCCCAAAAATCGCGGTAGGGGCTGCTCAGACTCGCGCCGGTCTGGGGGAAGAACAGCGCGCTGGGATCGCCCTTCTGGTTCAGATCGAAGATGACGTAGAGCGGGTCGCTGCGGGTCAGCTTGTAGGCGGCCAGCATATCCTTGAAGAAGGTGGGACCGAGCGCGGGGTCGCCAATGTTGGCGGTAACGAAGTAGGCTGCGCCCTGCTGGTGCAGTTGCTCGACCGATGCGGCGGTGACAGCAGGGAGTTGATTGACCTCGTAACGCCAGCCGTAGCGGTCGGAGTAGTAGAACAGTTCGGCGAAGGCATCACCCGCGATGATCACCTTCTTGTCAGGTGGCACCGTCTGCTGGATGGCGGCGGCAATGGTGTCGCGGTAGAAAAGCGTCTTACTGGTGTCGTAGAGTGGCTGGATGCGGCTGTAGCCAACCTGGGCGATTAGCAAAAAAACTAGCAGCATGGCAATCGCCACCGCTGGCAACATCGCGCCCGGCGCACGCCCCGGCTTCATCCCGTCACGCTGCGCGATTAGCAGATCCAACCCCATTTGCGCCCACGCGCCCAACTGCGCCAGGCCCATGCCGATGAAGGCGGCGGCCACCGGCACTAGTGGCAGCACATAATATTCCTGCCCTGACACCCCCTGCGCCCCCACCAGGAAGAAGGCCAGCACCCCTAGCAACCAGAAGTGGTAAAACCAGCGATAGGGCCGCCGCGCATGGCGAAACAGGCCGATGGCAAATAGAATCAGCCCCGGCCAGGTAAGGATGTCGTTCAGCAGCCAGCCACCCACCAGCTTGTAATAGTTGGGGTCGAACCACAATTGCGCCGATTGCAGCTTGTCGCCAATGCCGAAGGTCAGCCCCGTCTGCTGCCCTAGCGAGTGGGCGTAGCCATACCACCATAGCGGCAGGCCAACGGCGATCACGCCCAAGACCGCGAGCTCGACCGCGTAGCGACGGCGGCCCACGTTGTCCAGACTACGCATCCGCACCACCGCGAGGTAGCTGATGGGGATAAGGATGAGCAGGTTGGGCAGCTTGACCAGCGCGGCAAGGGCAGCGAGGAGGGCAGCCACCGCCAGCGCGATATAGCGCGGGCGCGAGGCGGCCGCCGTCTCGTTGTCCACCTCTACCGCGTCGGCGTAGCGAACGAAGGCGAATAGCGCAGCGACGGCGAAGAAGAGCATCGCGCTGTCGGGCATGAAGGCGCGGCCAAAGTAGATGGCGAACGGGCAGATGGCGATGAAGATGGCGGCGTATAGTGCGGTTAGCGAACCACTCATTCGCGCCACCAACCGGAAGGTCATCAGCGTTGCGCCCACCGAGAAGGCGGCACTGACCAGGCGCCCAATCCACTCATGCACGCCCAGCGGCGCATAGAGTAGGGCGACCAGGTAGGTATAGAGGGGGAACTCGCTTTCGATGTAGCCAGGGGTTGCACCGCCCCAGTTGACGGCAGGGTGGAAGGGGTTGTAGCCGAGGTCGTGGAAGTTGCGGGCAATCGAGGCGGTATCGGTCTGCCTCCAGGAGTGGAAGTCGAGCAGCGGCGCACCGATCGCCACCAGCCGCGCAATCGCCGCGAGGATGAGGATGGCGAATAGGTAGGGGCGCGGGTCAAACGCCGCGCTGGACGCTTCTGTGGCAGGCCGGCTGCCCTCCAGCACGCGGGGTGGCGGCGCAACTGGCCGCATTACAGTCTGCGCTCTAGGCGGCTCCGGTGGGGTAAAGATTACGTTGTCGGGGCGGTTCTTCATTCTGAGTGTTAAGTGCTGAGTGCTGAGTGCTGAGTGCTGAATGGGGCGTGGCAGCAGGGGCGCACATCAACGCGCCCTCCTGTTTTATGTCTACCACGATTATAAAGCATTGTAGGCAGGTGGGCAAGGAGTGGTATAAGTAACACTTCTGCCACATTCTGCAATCTGCAATCCGCAATTAAAATTACTCGCCCCAGTTGTGTTCGCCGACCGCGCCGACGTATTTGCCGACGATGTTGGGCAGCGAGTCGAAGGGGCGGTCGAGGACAATGGTCTGATCACGAGCGGGGCCGACCGAGATCATGTCTATGCGGGCTACAATCAGGGCGCTGAGGCGCTTGACGTAGGCGCGAGCGGCTTCCGGCAAGTCAGCCAGGCTGCGGGCGGCAGTGGTGGGGGTCTGCCAGCCTGGCATCTCCTCATAAATTGGTTCCACCTGTTGCAGCACACTAATGTCGCTGGGGATGTGCTGGATGACCGCATCGTTGACCCGATAGCCGGTGCATATCTTCAGAATGGGCAGGGTATCAAGCGCGTCGAGGCGGGTGATGACAATGCCGCCAATGCCGTTCAGCCGCGCCGCGTAGCGGGCCGCCACCGCATCGAACCAGCCCACTCGTCGGGGGCGGCCCGTGATCGTGCCGTATTCCTGATGGCCCTCGCCGCCCTGGCTGCGTAGGTAGTCGGCGGCCTCGCCTTCGATTTCGGTAGGGAACGGCCCGTCACCGACGCGGGTGCAGTACGCCTTGTACACGCCGACCACGTTATCCAGCGCGCTGGGAGGGATGCCGCTGCCCAGGCACGCCCCCGCAGCGGTTGGCGACGATGATGTGACGTAGGGATAGGTGCCAAAGTCGAGGTCGAGCAATGCGCCTTGCGCCCCCTCCAACAGGATGTTGTGATGCTCGTCCATAGCGCGGTACAGCACTAGCTGGGTGTCGAGGATATGCTTACGCAGGCGGTGGCCGTAATCCACCATCTGCAAGTAGACCTGATGCAGACTGAGCGGTTTGGCATTGTAGAGGCGGGTGAGGATCTGGTTCTTGTGGTTGAGGACGAAGGAGAGTCGGGTCAGCAGCGCCTCCTCGCGCACCAGGTCGCCGACGCGGATGCCGATGCGGGCGGCCTTGTCCTGGTAGGCAGGGCCAATGCCGCGCTTGGTGGTGCCGACCCCTACGCCACCCTCGCTGCGCTGCTGCTCCTCTAGCTGATCGAGCAGTACATGATAGGGCATGAGGACGTGGGCGCGTTCACTGATCAGCAGGCGGGCGCAACTGATGCCCCGCTGCTCCAGCTCGTCCATCTCGACCAGCAACGCGCCAGGGTCGACCACCACCCCATTGCCAATCACGCAAATGGCCTTGGGGTTGAAGATGCCGGAGGGGATCAGCCGCATCTTGAAGGTGCCGAGGTCGTTGACGATGGTGTGACCAGCGTTGGTGCCACCCTGATAGCGCACCACCACCCGCGCCTGCTCCGAGAGCAGGTCCACGATCTTGCCCTTGCCCTCGTCGCCCCACTGTGCGCCGATTACCGCGATTACTGACATAGTTGCTCCTGATTTAAGATTGCAGATTGCAGATTATAGATTATGCTGGGGCTACGTAGCACTCGCCCTGCCCAAATGCGGTGCAAGGCTTATTATAACATAAAGCGGCAGGTGTTCAATTTGTAGACCCCCACCAGGGCGGGCGCATTCCGCCCCTACGCCAAAAACGTTGCAATTTGATGAACCGTATCCCCATATATTCTATCAAGTGCAATAGAAACTGGCATCATTGACAGAACGTTAACATTGCCTTAAACAGATATTAATATCAAACTCGTACAGTTATGGCGAAACAGAGGGACGAGGGACTATATAACCAATCTCAAGGAGGATATTAGTGTTCAAACACCTTTCCTGCGCCGTGGGCAACGGCGTTGTTCTTGTTCCAGCGCTGATCATGCTGGCCCTGTTGCTCGTGCCAGTGCGGAGCCTGGCGGCCCCTGCATCAGCGCCAGGTATGCCAGTAGCCGTGCCTGGGTATTCTATGTCGGTCTTTGCCGGTGGTGGCACTGCCAATTCCCATCCCGACGCGCTCATCTACGCTAACCAGCATCTCTACGTCGCCTACCAGAACGTCACCGCTAAGGATGGCACCGACCATAAGTCCAGTACCGTCCTCGCCTATAACGCCAGCGGCAAGGTTGATGGCAGTTGGAGCGTGCTGGGACATTGCGATGGTCTGCGTATGGACCCCGCCACCGGCTTGCTCTGGGCTACCTCCAACGAGGACGGCAACCCCGGCCTGGTTACTATCAATACATCCACCAACACGGTGACTTCCTATCAGTTCCCCGCCACCCCGCATGGCGGTGGCTATGATGATATGGCCTTTGTTGATGGTAAGGCATTCATTGCTGCATCCAACCCCACTGTGGACAAGGATGGGATCAACACCTTTGCCGCTATTGACCAGATTACCCTCCAGAACGGGCAGGCGCAACTCACCCCCGTGCTGATGGGCAACGCGCCTGCCGTGGATATGACCTCCAACGCCACCGCACCCCTCAATGAGGTCGACCCCGACTCCCTCACCGTGGACAACCAGGGCAACCTTGTGCTGGTCAACCAGGGTGGTAACGAGATCGTCTTCATCGGTCATGCTGGCACCGCCCAGCAGACGGTCAGTCGTATCCCCGTCGGTACCCAACTCGACGATACCATCTGGACAAAGGGTGGCCCCGGTCGCCTGTTTATCACCGATGGCAAGAACAACACCGTTTATGTTCTGCACACCAACCAGCCTGATGGCACCATCTTCACCTCGGTCCCCGGCGACTCAGCGGTTGCCGGGTTCGTCGGCACGGTGAGCATCGCCACCGGCAACGTCACTCCAATTGCGGTCGGCTTTGGCAGCCCCACCGGCCTGATCTACGTGCCGGATAGCCAGTTCGGCTCAGGCAATACGGGCGGCTCGGTGCCGATGCTGCCAGCGACTGGAGCGGCAAACGGCGACGGATGGGTGATGCTGTTGGGCCTCGCCCTGGCGATGCTCCTGGTTGGCCTCGGCGTGCGCCGGGTGGGCGCGATGCGCTAATCTGTTTATCCGTTTTTACAATCGGTTGGCTAACCGCGCCAGGGCGATCGATCGCCATCCGCCCCTACGCCTGCCCCAAATCCGCTTACTAAATCCGCTGGCTGGCATTACCCCAACATTGATGCGCGGCAACCTCTCCCCTCACCAAACCTCTCCCCGCTGGGGAGAGGCTTTTTGCTGCTCATTGCTCATCACTCAGCACTCAGCACTCAGCACTCAGCACTCACCCCAGGGCGATTGAAAAGTCATGAGGTGAGCAAGGCTAGCGCCTCGGCAGGGTGTGCAGCAAAGCGACAACGCACCGCTGCTAGGCTCTGACCCAAACCACGACTCAGCCCCACCACCAGGTTGTTTATCGCCGCAATGTGTTCACCTACGTTGGCCGCGCCGTTGATGCAATCATCCTCGCGCAAGCTACAGTCGCGTCGGTAGTGCTAGCCGTTCTCGATGCCCCAGTGTTCGCGCACCAGTTTTTGCAAGCAGCCCGCATCCGCTACCGTGTGCGGCAAGCTGGTCAGGCTGTAACCTACTTCGCGCCGCACTTCGCCATTGGCCTTGCGTACCTCCCGTTCTATTCTGAATACCTGCCTCAGGTGCGGGAATGGCGCATAGGCGTTGAGCATCATGCTTGAGATAAGGATTCGCTGCTCCACCCGCCCGCTTACCTTGTCTATCCGCACATCACGCTCGGAGTCGTTAGTTCCTGCGCTTGCATGGTAGTCCTGCTCCTCTTGGGCAAAGAGGAACTCAATGTCGCTTCGCAACTGTGGTTGGTTGCCCTTGACGATAAACAGGTAGTCACCGCCTGCGGCCACAATCTTGGTGGCAAGGTGACGTTGGGTGAACATCGCATCGCCAGTCACAATCATGCCGCGCAGGTCGAGCAACTCTAGCAACTGCGGTCAGGGAGTTGGCATAGCAAAGCATAGAGATAGAGGGTCAAAAGTAAACGCGGTATCGGGCAGGTTGAAGTCGAGGAATGGGATGGTATAATTCATGGGTAAAATCTTCCTTTCTGGTGTTTTTATTAGCCACACCCATGATACAAGGAAGGTTTTACTTTAGCAAAGCCCTATGACCGCGACTTTTCAATCGCCCCGCTGAAACCCCAACCCCACCCTTGACACCAGCGCGGGCATAGGCTATGATTGCAACGAACTGCATAGATACAGGAACAAATCCAGGTTAAGTGGGATCGAGCGATGGCGGGACTGAGCAGCGATGAGGCCTCCCTTGCGGAGATGATTGCCTATGTGATAAACCGACACCACAGCGGCTGCCTGATGGTGCGCCGCCACGTGTCCGGCGCGGTGCAGGATGCACAGCTCTATTTCGATGGCGGGCATCTGGTTGATGCACGGCTGGGCGATGAGGCGGGCGACGACATCGTTTACCGCACGCTGGGGGCGAAGGATCGGTTGGAGTTCGGCTGGCAGTCGGGTATGGTCGCGCCCGGCCATAGTATCAGCCGCCCAGACGAATACTTCCTGATGGCAACGCTGGGGATTGATGCCGCGATGCTGGCCGACAGTGATTCGGCAGGGGCGCGGCGGGCCGCTGCTGCCCTACAGGAAGCCAATGCAGTGGCCCAAAGCGAAGCGCCCGCCCCACCAACGCAGCCGTCGCCCAGCGAACAACTGGCGGCCCACCCCGATCTGGTGGAGAGCGCCCACCTGCACTTCAGCCGCCGAGACTCGCTACCAATGCCATCGGGCCGTCCCATCTCACTCAACGAGGCGCTGGGCAACTCGCCGCGCCACCTGCTCAGTCTCGACCAGGAAGCCGACCTGGGCGTGTTGCTCGATGGCCTCAGCAAAGGCGAGTTCTCTGGCTATCTCTGCTGGGAGCGCAAGGGCAGTCGTGGCACGCTGATGTTCTATCGCGGGCAGATCATCGACGCACTGTGGGTCGAGTTGGCAGGGAAGTTCGGGATGAGCAACGCCGCCTCTGCGCCCGCCGCGAACAACGCCAGCAGCGGCGCGGCCTATCGCCAGATTGCCGCCGACGCGGAGCAGGAAAACATCCGCAGCTACGCCAGCCTCTATGCGCTCGACGATGAGTTCGTCTACAGCTACTCGTCGCTGGCTTACGGCGAAAACCTGCTGGGCAGCCGCAGTAGCCGCGATGTCAGCCTTGCCAACCTGCTCGCCAGCCTGGAGCGCAATCGGCACAGCGGTTGCGTGCGCCTCACTTTGGAGCAGCGTGGCGATGCTTCCGACCATGTGCCGGGTGCGGTCAGCGCATATATCTTCTTCAGCGGGGGCAAGGAGTTGGGTCGCTATCTGGAGGAGGATGGCGCGCTGCAAGCTGACGCGGCTGCGCCCAACGCGCTGGCCCACAATCAGCATACCCTGATTGACATCTACACCGCGCCCACCCGCGAGGCATTCGCCATCCTGACCGTGCCAGCCGACGCGCCTGATCCTGGCGAACTGCTAGCCCAGCGCGACTTGCGCCTCAGCGGTGCGATACCACCCGCCCCTAAACCCACCCGCCCGCAGGAGACCGCCCGCCGTCCGCTTGATCAGGGGCGGGGCGCGTCGCCACCTTCTAACCTTCGCGCCGCACCGCTCACGCGCCAGATTGACACCGGCGAGGCGTTGCGCCAACCTTCGCCTGCCAGCCCTGCGCCGCCACCAGTCGTCTCACGGGTAAGCGATAGCGGGCGGCTGACCACCAACAGTGGACGACTCAGCGGTGGCCCGCAAACACCCCGCGACCTGGCTGTTTCGCTGCAAGAGGTAGCTCGTGCCGTGCTAGGTAGCAAAGCGGGCCGCGTGGTGGACATCTTGCAAGACATTGAACGCCGCCCCCAGGACCTTACCCGCATCATCACCCAGGCCAGGCGGGCGACCAAAATGCTGATTGGCATCGACGAATACGAGGAACTAAGCGGCAAGTTTGATGCGCTTCTCGGCGCGTACAAACTAAACCAGATGCCTTGAGCGTAGCCTTCTATCTATCAGTAGGCTATCAGTAGGGGCGAACCGTTGTTCGCCCTGCTAGAGGCGGCGCTTACAAACTAAACCAGATGCCTTGAGCGTATTATTGCTGGGGGCGAACCGTTGTTCGCTCGGCTAGAGACGGCGCTTACAAACTAAACCAGATGCCTTAATATTACAGCCTCAATTAGCATAAATGCGCCAGATTGGTGTAGGGGCGAATCGCATACGCCCTGCTGCCGCCTGGTGTCCAGGCCAATCGTAACTACGTTATCTTGCCCAGCAACTGAGGCTGTAATATTAAGCATATATCGGTGGGGTGAATCGTGGTTTGCCCCGCTGAACCATCTCTACCCAATAACAAGCAGGAGGATGTAATTTATCGTGGACGTTGACACTACGCTAATCGCAACTGCAGGGATAGACTACCTGCCCGTAATCGCCATCGGCAATGGCACTGCTCAGAGCTTCATCGCGCCCGCCGCGCAAGTCGCGCTTACCCGTAGCATCGCCCGACTTGCCAGCTTCCGCAGCATCGGCGAGTTGCTGGAGGAGGTGGTCACTGCGCTGGTCGCGTTGGGCGCTACAAGCGCGATGGTAGTGCTGCGCCAGTTGGGCAAAGGCAGCGAAAGCCTCAACCCCGACGCGGTAATCTACCGCGAGTGCGAGGTGAACAGCAACCTGTTTCGCTACTGCGTGGGCAGCCACTTCCGCAAGTACACCAAGCAGCCGCCACTGGCTGAGACGCTGAATCAAGCGCCCCACTTCGGCTGGCAGCGCGAGGTTCTCAGTGACAACCAGCCCGTCTATTGCACGCCGCTGCTGATTCAGGACGAGGCGTGCGGCGCGGTGGCGCTGATGCTCCGCCCTGGCGAAGAACTGGGGCAGGGAGACTGTGCTACGTTGGCGGCGCTGGCGGGTGCGGTAAGCGCGTGTGCCAGCAATCTGCAGATGCTCGAAGCCACCCGCCACAACGCCGAAGAGTTGCTGGTGATGTACGAGATTGCCTCGCTGATGGCGGGCATTGCGCTCGACCAAAAGTTGCTGTTGCGACAGACTATGCTGATGGCAACCCGCGTGCTGCGGGCCAGCGCATCTACCCTGATGTTGCTCAACGCGCAGGCCAACGAACTGATCTTCGAGATCCCGATTGGCGAGAATGGTGAGGCGCTGCAGCAGTTTCGCCTGCCGGTCGGCCAGGGCATCGGTGGCACCGTGGTACAGGAGGGTCGCCCCCTGTTGATCAACAATGTCGCCTCTGACCCGCGCTGGAGCGCGCTTGCCGACCACGTGAGTGGCTTCGTCACCCGCTCGGTGCTATGCGTTCCCTTGCAGGTGCATGGCCGCACCATTGGGGCATTGGAAGTGCTGAACAAGGTAGACGACGAGGGCCATCCCGACAGCTTCAACAACGATGACACCGCCCTTCTCAGCGCCATCGCTACCCAGGCGGCGGCAGCAATCGAAAACGCCCAGCTATACCAGAGCCTGGTGCAGGAGCGCGATCGGATCATCTCCACCGAAGAAGAGGTGCGTCGCAGCTTTAGCCGTGACCTGCACGACGGCCCCGCCCAGGGTCTTGCCGCCATCATCATGCGTATTGACCTGATTAAGCGGCTGCTCCCCGCTGGCGAGGCGCTGAACGAATTGCAAGCCTTGCAGGATCTCGCCCGCCGCACCAACAAGGATATCCGCGCCATGCTCTCGCAACTGCGGCCCATAGTGCTGGAGACCCGCGGGCTGATCGCCGCAGTGTCAGAGTTCGTCGCCAACGATCGGGGCGACGGCAGCATTACCTACCACTTTGACCCGCCACCCGATATCGACTGTTCGAGCTTCAGCGACTCGGCGGCAGCGGCAGTCTACATCATCCTGCAGGAGGCAATCAATAACATCAAGAAACACGCCCAGGCTCACAATATCTCGATTGCGATGAGCGAACAGATCGTGCGCTTCAACTACACCCATAGCGGTAAGCTGAAGGGAACCTCGCTATTGAACAACGCACCGCAGCGCAGCCTGGTGGTCGAGGTACACGACGATGGGCGTGGCTTCGATGTGGACAAGGTGATGGGCAGCTACAGCG
>JANXYP010000319.1 GCA_025355955.1 Chloroflexota bacterium | reverse complement strand
GCATCGTGTCAGGCTGCCGGGCAACCCTACCCCTGCTACCTACCCAACCGCCCGATTACTCGCGGGCAACTTACCAAGCTGGTGGTGGGCGCAGCGCACTATCCCTTCTACACGCCAACCAGCGGGCAACCCAGCTTCACCGATGTGCCACCCTCCAACGTGTTCTTCGTCTCAATCGAGACCGCGCACTACAAGGGGGTAATCAACGGCTACAGTGATCACACCTTCCGCCCTAACAACAATATCAGGCGTGACGAGATGGCCCAGATTGTCTACAAAGGGGTGACTACGCCATAAGCTCGAGTTGAAAGTTGAAAGTTAAAGGTTGAAGGCAGGGATGCGCTTCACGCGCGTCCCTCGTTAGCCGCCGCTAGTGTGGCTTAAAGAATAACAAACCGATGGGGCGCAGCCGTACAGCGCCAATGTAAGGGCAACATACAACCACAAGGAGATGAAAGATGAAATCACCAAACCAATCCTTCCGCCGCTACGCGGCCAGCGTGTTGTTCCTAATCACCCTGGCGCTGGCCGCCAGCGGCACGGCGCTGGGTCACGCTGCCCCGCTGCCCTCGGCTACCAGCAGCAACCCTCGCGCCCCGCAAGTCGCCACCAACACGCCCACCCCCACCTCTACGCCTTGTGGCGGCATCACCACCCTCAACTTTGCCCCCTACCAGAACTACGGCACTGGTATCTTGCCCTTCTCCATCGCGTTGGGCGACTTCAATGGCGATGGCATCCGTGACCTCGCGGTTGCTAACGTCAATAGCAACAGTGTCAGCGTGCTACTCGGCAATGGTGATGGCACCTTCCAAACCCACGTTGATTATACGGTTGGCACCGGCCCCGCTTCCGTCGCAGTGGGCGACTTCAATGGCGATGGTAAGCTCGACCTTGCGGTTGCCAATCAAAACTCGAACACTGTGAGTATCCTGCTGGGCAACGGCAATGGCACCTTCCAAACCCATGTTGATTATGCCGTTGGCAGCGCGTCCCGGTCCGTCGCAGCGGGCGACTTCAATGGCGATGGTAAGCTCGACCTTGCCACTGCCAATCAAAACTCGAACAATGTGAGTATCCTGCTGGGCAACGGCAACGGCACCTTCCAAACCCATGTTGATTATGCTGTTGGCAGCGGACCCTTCTACGTCGCGGTGGGCGACTTCAATGGCGATAGTAAGCTCGACCTCGCGGTTGCCAACTTTAGCTCGAACAATGTGAGTATCCTACTGGGCAATGGCAACGGCACCTTCCAGACCCACGTTGATTATGCTGTTAGCTCCAACCCCGATCGCGTATTGGTGGGCGACTTCAATGGCGATGGTATGCTCGACCTCGCGGTTGTCAGCATTAGCTCGAACTATGTGAGTATCCTGCTGAATACCAGCACCTGCACTGCCTTCACCCCAACCAGCACCAACACACCAACAAACACACCAACAAACACCAGCACGCCGACCAATACCCCGGCACCAACAGATACACCTGGTGGCCCCACCGATACGCCAATCGCAGCGACCGCCACCCCGACCAACACCAGCACGCCGACCGACACCCCGACCGACACCAGCACGCCGACCAATACCCCCGCGCCAACGGAGACACCTGGTGGGCCAACCGATACCCCCGCGCCGCCAACCAGCACCCCGCTGGCAACTGATACACCCCTGCCAACCAACACTCCCGGAGGGCCAACCGATACGCCAAGCGCAGCGACCCCCACCCCCACCGATTGCGCCAACCCGTTCGCGGACGTGAATGGCAACGTGTTCTACACCGCCATCCACTACCTGAACTGTCGCGGGGTAATCAATGGCACCGATGCCACGCATTATTCGCCAGCGGGTACGTCAACCAGAGGTCAGTTCGCCAAGGTGGTGGTACTCGGCTTTGGTATAGCATCGTACACGCCAACTGGCAGCCCCGACTTCAGTGATGTACCAACCAGCTATTTCGCATATTTGTACATCGAGAGCGGCTTCCATGCGGGGATACTGAGCGGCTTCGATCAAGCCAGTTGCCAGGCCGCCGGTCAGCCCTATCCCTGCTACCTACCCAACCGCCCGATAACTCGCGGCCAGCTCACCAAATTGGTCGTCAATGCTGCTCACTATCCATTCTACACCCCAACCAGCGGGCCGACCTTTGCCGACGTGCCGCCCAGCAACGTGTTCTTCGTCTCAATCGAGACCGCGCACTATAAAGGGGTGATCAACGGTTACATTGATCATACCTTCCGACCCAACAACAACATCAGGCGCGATGAGATGGCGCAGATTGTCTACAAGGGTGTTACCACGCCGTAAACTCCACACCCCAATGTGCAAGACCAGGCTGCCTCATAAGTTGGTGAGGTGGCCTGGGTTGTTTCTGCACACGGTAGGTTGGCGGTGTAGCCTGATTAGATACACGATGTCGGCCATGCTTGCAAGTAGCGGTGAGCAGCAGCGCAGGCAGGCGTGGAGAGTTGCGGAGGAACGCGGAGGTAAGTGCGAAGGGGAGGGTGAAGCCTGAGCGAAGGGGAAGCACAAAGCGCTGAGGTGGCTGAGAGGATGGCAGGGAGGCAGGGGCAAGAGGCGGG
Source organism: Chloroflexota bacterium (assembly GCA_025355955.1). Classification (GTDB taxonomy): domain Bacteria; phylum Chloroflexota; class Chloroflexia; order QHBQ01; family QHBQ01; genus QHBQ01. The sequence goes on along the minus strand of JANXYP010000319.1, from coordinate 2,336 downwards.
CGCGGCTGGCAGGTGGGGCAAAGCGGAGTAGTGGGCTGGCCGAGGGTAGATACACCAGCGTTCTTGACCGTCAGCCACGGCTCCGGGTGTGCTTCACCAGCAGTGTTGTTGTTGTAGTGAGCTAGCGAGGTGAGTAGGTGTAATTGGTGCGGTCGTAGGTGAACAGCGGCGTTACCTCTCATGCCTTCCCCTCCTTTGTTAGCTCGGCAGCAATCCTTAATGTAACTGTTCACAGTTGCAGACCAGATTGGATAGTGATAGAATAAGCTCGTGAGCAAGACTAATCCCATCCTAGCCGAACTGCATACCTTGCGTGAGGGCAATACCGCCTTGCGCGGGGAAAACTCGGTATTGCGTGCTGATAATGCGACATTGCTCACCGCTAACCAGCAGTTGCAGAGCCAGGTCTCCGCCCTGCAATCCCAACTTGCGGAACAGCAGCGCCAAATTACCCAGCTTACTAAAGCGGCTAGCCCAGTCAAACCAGCGCGCCATAAGAAAGAACGCCCGACCCAGCGCAAGGGGCGTGACCCGCAGCACAATGCGGTGCGCCACCGTGAGCCGATTAGCCCTGACCACATTGTTGAGCATCGCCTACCCTGCTGCCCTGATTGTGGTATGAAGTTGCACCGCTACAAGTTCAGCCATCGGCATCAAGTCATCGAGCTACCTCCACCAGTGCCGGCGCTAGTCACTGAGCATTAGGTCTACAAAGGCTATTGCTACCACTGCGAGAAGTGGTGCAGCGCCCAGCCCCAGTTGCAAGCAGAAGTGGTGGGTCAGTCACGGCTGGGGCCGCGCTTGACTGCAACCATCGGCTACTTGCGTACCATCCAGCGGATACCCATTCGCGGCATCACGAGCTACCTTGAGGCGATGCACTGTTTGCGCCTGAGTGTGGGTGGGGTGGACAAGTTGCTCAAGCGACTGGTCAAGCAAGGCAGCAGCCAGTTGGCGGACATTCTGGCGCAGATTAGGCAAAGCGCGGTCATCCACGCCGATGAGACTGGCTGGCGCGAGGATGGCAAGAACGGGTATGTCTGGGCGCTAAGTACACCGCAAGGGTTGCGCTACTATGAGCGCGACGCGAGTAGGGCGGGGGTGGTGCTGCTACGCTTGATTGGTAAGTTCAAGGGCATCCTGGAGAGCGACTTCTACGCAGGATACAACAAGTACACGGGGCGACAGCAACGTTGCTGGGTACACCTGCTGCGGCTGATGAAGAAGGTAGCGGAGAAAGAGGGTGGCAAGCAGGAGGTGGTGGCGCACTGGCTGAAGCAGCTACGCCACTTGTACGAGCTAGGCAAGCAGATAGCCGCGAGCGGTGCGGATGAAGCAGAACGAGAGCGGCAATACCAGGCGTTGATGAACGCAGCGGTGAAGCTAGCGCGACCATATGCCCAGCAGAAAGGCCACCCTTTGCGCGCCACGAGTATGTTGTTGCTGCAGCACCGTGACGAATTGTTCGAGTATGTACGGGTGGCGGGGTTGGCAGCGGACAACAACCTGGCGGAGCGTAGCATCCGACCACTGGCGGTGGCGCGCAAGATAAGCGGTGGCACGCGCAGTCCGACGGGCAGCAAAGTGCGGATGGGCTTGCAGAGTTTGTTCGGGACGTGGGCAGCGCAAGGGCAGGAGCCGCTTGACGCTTGTTTGACCATGCTCGGTGTTGCGCCTAAAACTCGTGTACCCCAACTGTGAACAGTTACGGCTTGCCGTCCAAATCAGATGCCTCGCTGAATTCATCGCTGATCGGGTAGCCAAACTGGGCAAGTCCGCCATGCTGCTCTCAGTAAGCGCGGAATATGCCACCGATGGTCTTGCCGGTTTCGGTGAAAATGTAGGGGTTGTCACTCGCTGGCTGCTGACCAGGTGCACCGTTGGGGTACTTCCGTTGATAACGCTGGCTGCCCAGCAGCGTGAGCAACACATCGTAGGGCGGCTGATTTTCGGGGTGTAGCTCGAACCTGGCTCGCTCGAAATACTGCACCAGCATTCCCTCGTTCTGCCGCGCCGATTCTGGCACATCATAAAACTGGTTAGTGAGAGGATAACCAAATAGGGAGAGGCCGCCATGCTGCTGCCAATACTCAAGGAAGCGGCCCTGCACCGTTGCGCCCGTTTCGGGAAAGTTGCGGCTGGTGGCCTGCGCCATGCTGCCGTTTCAAGGTAGCAAACAGAGCGAGCAGGACTGCTATTCTTATCCTCTTGACCATGCTAGAACGTGTAGACATTCCATACCCCGTTCTGATAGTGCAGGATCGTGCCTTGCCAACCAACTGCCCAACCTTCATTCGCCGATACCATCTTGATACTGATTAGCTGGTTTCTGGTTG
>JANXYP010000308.1 GCA_025355955.1 Chloroflexota bacterium | reverse complement strand
TGGTGCAGCAGCCCAGGGCGAACCGTTGTTCGCCCCTACTGACCGCTTGCTCTGTAAGCACGTGACGTGCAGCCGTAACCAGCATGGTTGATGGTGCAGCAACCCAGGGCGAACAACGGTTCGCCCCTACTGACCGCTTGCTCTGCAAGCACGTGACGTGCAGCCGTAACCAGCATGGTTGATGGTGCAGCAGCATTATATACTAGACATAACGTACTTGACAAGCCCCTTCTGGAAGCATACAATAGCGGATATGAGCGAAACCAAGTCCACCCCCGCCCCCAGCCTGGGCGAAGCGATTGCCGCCTTCAAGGATACCCTTAGTGGCAAATCGCCGCGCACCCTCAGCACCTATAGCACGGGCCTGCGTCGCCTGTGCGATTACATCACCACTGTGCTGAAGCTGAAGCCGGATGAGGTGATTGTCTCCGACCTGCCGGAGAGCTTGCTGGAGGACTTCTACAACTGGCTGGTGCTGGAGCATGGCCGCGAGGCGCGAATGACGGTTGGCACCTACATCGCGGCCACCCGCGCATTCACTCGCTACCTTGACCGCCGCCGCTGGCTGCCCACTGGCACCTCGTTCGAGCGGATGGCGGGCGATCTGCGGGCGGTGCAGGGCCGCGCCCCCAGCTATCGCACCCCGCGCATTGACAGCCGCCTGCCACTCATCGTCCTCGCCGCCGAGCAGGCCGATCTGCCGCCGCCCAGCGAGGAGCATATGAAGCAGCAGAAGCGGCTTGAGTTGCTGCGCGACCGCGCCGTGCTGCACACCCTGTTCTCCACCGGCCTGCGCCGCGAGGAAGTCAGCCGCCTGAACCGCGCCGACATCGCCGATGGTAGCAAACGCCAGGCGTTGATCACTGGCAAGGGCGATAAGGAGCGGGTGGTCTTCTTCGGCGCGGAGGCATTGACCGCAATTAAAGCCTATGTCAGCGCTCGGCTAGACAACTACCAGCCCGTATTTATCCGCCACGACAAGGGCCGGGGCAAGGCTAATCGCGGTGGCGCGAACTATCGGCTCTCGCCCAACTCGATCTGGAGTATCGTCAAACAGTGGGCCAAGGTGGCGGGCATCGAGGCCAGCACGCACGACTTCCGCCACACCAAGGCCAGCACCCTGCTCAATCGCGGGGCGCAACTGAGCGAGGTGCAAGACCTGCTCGGTCACGCCAGCCCAGAAACGACCAAGAAGATCTACGCCCACTACACCACCAGCCACCTGCGCGAAGCATTCGAGCGCTTCAGCCTCTCGCCCAGCGAAGCCGCCGCCGAGCTAGAACCGGCCCACCAGCCGCCCTCGCCGATTGAGGGCGACCTGCCTGTAGCAGCCAGCGAAAGCGAACAAGCCGACACTGCTCCCGATCGCGAACAAAAAGCCCTCGCCCCGGCGAAAGAGGGTTGAGTGAGGGGAGCATCTCGAAGCGCCACGATGCCCATCGCAAGCGACAACATAGGCGTAGGGGCGGGCGGCTGCCCGCCCGCGTGCCAGGCCTAAATACCCATCGCAAGCGACAACATAGGCGTAGGGGCGGGCGGCATACGCCGATACCAATCAGGCAAAAAGCCCCCAGCGGGGGTTGGGGGAGTAACCTCGCCCTATGTCAAAGCTGGTTGTCTTACGTAGCGGCGCATCGCACACGCCCCTACAACACACCCTCCACTAATCTGCAACCCAAATGTTGGGGGTTGCGTTTTGCTATGGCTTATGATAAAGTGGGCTGACAGCAACATACGATATGTTGTATTCTATTTAAAGGGGTATTGCCTTCATGCCCAGTAAGTTTGATGACTTCGAGACTCAGGTAATAATCCCAATCCAAATCACCCCGCCGCACAATAACAACGTCTATGGCTACGCTCAATATCTTGCGTTGTCAAAGAACGAGCGCGACGGCGATGAAGCTAATGCGGTGGATGACCGTTTTAGCAAGCTGCTAATTGGCTGGCTTGGCTATGGTGCGGCTAGCTATACATACAACCAGCACGCGAATACAAGTGATCGGCCCGACTATGTGGTGCGGAAGAACAGCGGGGCGATGGCATTTATCATAGAGGATAAAGCTACACCGATTGATTTCGACCCGGTGAAGCACGCCGATCAGTTGCGCCGTTATACCGCTGGCACTGCGGGTTATGCAATCTGGACCAATGCCCGCCGCATCCTCGGAGTTCGCTTCGATCCCCAGGGTAACTACAACGTGCTGGTGGATGTGCGGGTGGCGGAAGCGTTTGGGCCACAGCCGTCGCTCTTGCCAACCCAGTTGGAGAATGATGTCGAGCAGCTATACCAGTTGTTCAACTCTGGCCGCTATAACGATATTGATGCGAAGATACTGAGCATCACTACCGACCCGCTTACCAACCAGCCGATTACCGAACAGGCGTGGCAGCAGCAGGCCAGAGCAGTTAATGATAATGCGGCGCTACGCACCTTCGTCAGCGATAGCGGCAATGTATTGGACGCGCTGAAAATTGCGGTTCGCGCCCGCTTGGATGCAGCGTTGCGCCAAATTGGCGAGGTTGCCGCCCTTCACCAGCGCACCCAGGATGATTATCGCACCAGCACCCAGCAGCTGATCGCCGACCTGCAATCGCGTACCAGCACCATGAGCAAGCTGCCGCCCAACACCTTGCCAACGCTTCAGCAGAAGCTGGCTCCGCTCGAGTATCAGGTTGAGAAGATCACCGCCGACTTGCTGGCACAGTTTGAGCCTGCAAATCTACCCAGCGATGCGCGCTATATCTGGATGCAGTGGCGCACTGCTAACGTGGCGCGGGCGATTGAGCTACACGCCAGCAGTTTCGCCAACCCCGCCGAGCAACGTATTACCGATGCCTTCAAGGTCTGGACTGAGAAGTACCGCATTATCGAAGACACGGCGGGCAGCGATGATGAGCGGGAGGCGAATCGACGTAAGGCTTACTCCGAGCAGGTTGCCTATGTCTTCTTCGTTCGTCTGCTGCTGGCCCGCATATTGGAGGATAAGGGCATCATGAACCGCCTCATCTCCGATGGCGGCTTTGCTTCGTGGCATAACTTCCTCGACCAGCACTTCTACCAATCAGCCCTGGGGGTGCATGGGATTGACAATGAACTGTTCCCCGTCCAGCTTGTGACCATGCTGTTCAAGGGCATATCCCGCTATTATCGCCACTTCTATAATCAGCCAGTGTTCGACTGGTTCGAGCCAGACGACTATCTGCTGGCAATCGCCCTCGAACATCTGAACGGCTACAACTTCGACAACATCAGCTCTGACATTATTGGCTTCACCTACGAAAACTTCATTGATCGCACCGCCCGCAACCGCAAGGGCCACTTCCTGACCAGACCACAGGTGGTTGACTATATGCTCGACCAGGCGGGATACAACGGCGTGGAAATCATTGGCTATAACCTGATCGACCCCGCCTGCGGTTCAGGTTCGTTTCTGGTTCATGCTGCCCGCCGCCTGCGCGCTGCCTATGGGCAGAGCCATGCCAGCGCCAGCCCCGGCACGCGCCAGCGTAACATCGCTAAAGACTTCATCGCTGCTGTGCAGCAGAGTTTGTATGGCATGGACATAAACCCATTCTCCTGCTACCTGGCCGAGCTTAATCTGTTCATTCAGGTGCTGGATGATTTGATCTATCTGTGGCAGCACAATGAGCCAATAAACCTGGACACCTTCAAGATATATAATGCCAATAGCCTGGAGCTGCCCCGCGAGATACTGGCCGCCAATCCTCAGCAGCTACCCACCCCGCCCAGCAATGAGGAGCAGGAGCGCGAGGATTTGCTGCTCGGCGAAGGCGCACACGTCAAGCGCATGGCCGGTCAGTTCAAGTATGTAATTGCCAATCCTCCTTATGTCAATCGCGGCATCGTCACCAGCGCACCAGCTTACAAAAATATACCCTTCTATGCCGATATCCTGAGCGGTGATGAAAACACCTACCTGCTTTTCCTTCAGCTTGCTGCTTACTTTTGCACATATGGGGGAGTAGTATGCTACATCATCCCGCTTAACCTGTTCGGCGACAAATCCACTCAGCGGGCAAGAGAGATTTTCGCCAACTCGCATTGGTCGATCATGAATCTTACCCGCTTCTACAAGCGCACCGTGCTGTTTGAGGGTGTGTTGCAAGGTGTGTGCGTGGTCTGCTTCGTCAAAACTCCACCTGCTGGCGACTATGATTTGCACGTTAAGGGTGGCGACAATGTGTCAGCCCTAAGCAGCCTGATTACTGTTCATAAATCACAAGTAATCGACAGCCACCTGCACAGCCGTCGCGCTACGTGGTATAAGAGTTGGATGGTAATCCACCAGCCCGCTGCCTATGATGTGTGGGCGCATATCCGTAATGTTATCTCCACCGATATCGAGACAATCATTAGCGGCAAGCTGGATAGCGGGCAAGGCGATGTCAATGCAACATACGCTAAACCTCTTCAAAGTGCGGCGGGGCAGGGTAACATACCTGTAACCAAAGGAAGCGAACTAACTGACTATGGTGGATGGCAAGCCTATTCCTATCTAAGCACAGGTGTACAAGCTGGCAACGGCAATACTGAACGTGTTCGCAAAGTGGTAGAAAGGATTGCCCAGCTAGACCACCTAGAGGTGGCGATATTTCTTAAAGAGGTATCAGGGCTGGAAATGAGGAGGCCAATCAGAGGCACAGTAGTCGAGCGTAGTAGCAGCAACCCAATTGTGGCCGACCACACCTTGCTTTCTATTCGTGCTGCCAATTCCAACTACAACGATATGACTTATGCGGTATTTGCGTTGCTAACTAGCGCTCTAAGCAACTATATCTTTGGTCTGTTCAGCACCAATGCGCACGTTGCAATTGCTGAGGTGCTTCGTACCCCTACCCCAGCATGGACACCAGAGATAGAAGCCGCGCTAGCAGCGCTGGCCCGTGAGGCGATGCGGGCTGGCTTGGTGTTGGATAACTTCGCTGGTAATTATCGCGGAGCGGTAACGGTCAGTAGCGTGCTGGCGGCCAGTGGTCTGCCGACAATGCGGCTGGGTGATGCAGTTGCGAGCCAGCGGCTAATCATAACTGGCAACCCCAGCCGCAAGGTGCAGACTTTGGCGAACAATGGGCAGCTTGCGATTCGTCCACCTTACGATCGCAATGCTGAATATGTCAGCATGGTAACTGCCATCCTTGCCACCGAGGAGCGCCCCTACAGCGCGGCTGCCAGTGGCAACAACCAGCTACTATTGCCCGATCCAAGCGTGGCAACCGCGCTACAGACTGCCTACAATCAAGCCAACGCCGATATCGCTAGCTACCAGGCGGCACTGGAAACAGCGGTAAAGGCAATTGACGATGCGGTGTATTACTGGTACGGTATCACCGACCCAACATGGCGGGCGCTAATTGATAGAGGGATGCCGTGGAGCGTTTAGCCCTGCTACAATGTAAGAGCGCGTGACATTCGCCCCTACAACACCCCAAATCCGCTTTGTCCGCTTACCAAATCCGCTGGCTGGCCTTCCTCAGCATTGATGCGCTGCAGCCTCTCCCCTCACCAAACCTCTCCCCCCTGGGGAGAGGCTTTTTGCTGCTCCTAGGTCGGCATTGGTGGTCTCGATGAGCGTTGAAGCGGGGCAAGCGGGCGTATGCCATACGCCCCTAGGTCGGCATTGGCGGTCTCGATGAGCGTTGAAGCGGGGCAAGCGGGCGTATGCCATACGCCCCTACAACACCCCAAATCCGCTTCATCCGCTGGCTGGCCTTCCCCAGCATTGATGCGCTGCAGCCTCTCCCCTCACCAAACCTACCCACAGGGAACCCACAAGCGGTTTCCCCGCTGAGGAGAGGCTTTTTGCTGCTCCTACGTCGGCATTGGCGGTCTCGATGGGGCATCGCGCATTTTGCAAAAGGGCGCACCGCCGTGCGCCCCTACGAAATCACTACCGCCTCGGCTAATTGTTATTAGAACTGATTCTCCCAGCCCTCTGCTTCAAGCATCAGCCTTAGCTTCTGCATCGCTAGCCTAACCCTGGTCTTGATTGTCCCCAATGGTTCGCATAGGATGTCGGCCATCTCCCGTTGCGTCATACCCCCAAAGTAACCAAGCTCGATCACCCGCCGTTGCGCCTCGGAGAGCCGGGTCAGGGCGCGACGCAAAGCAGTGCGCTGAAAGCTCTCCCAGGTCACTTCTTCAGGGCCTTTCTGCCGGGAAGGTTGCCGCGAAAGCAGGTCATCGCCACCCTCGACATCGAAGCTGATGTTGCCGCTCACCACCCGCTTGTTCCTACGCAACTCATCTATACAGCGGTGGTGTACCACACTAAGCAGCCAACTGGCAAACCGCCCGCGCTGCGGATTGAAACTCTGCGGCATCTGCCACAGCTTGAGAAATACTTCCTGCACCACCTCTTCGGCTTCAGCCGGACTATTCAGGATACGCACCGCTAGCGCATAGCAGCGGCGGGAGTAACGGTCATACAATAGTTCCAGCGGGCGAGCGTCCGGCTGGGCCAGTGGTGCCATTGCGTAACCACTACCTGAGCTGCCACTAACCTGCGTTGGTAGGCTACTCGTGGCGGAGACTATCAACTCGTGTCGGGCCACGCATAGCATTTCGATAAGCTCTTCGTCACTAGACGCTTCATCCCTCGCGGTTGGAATAGCGGTAGCGCTGCGGCTTGGGTCACGCACCACTACGTAATTTTCTACATCTCCCGCCCAGCTCGAAGTGTGGGGCCGATTAACAGTTATGGGCATAGCGCTCATCCTTGCGCCATCCCGATAAGTTGGCTGGTTGTCGAGGACCTCGGATCGCGTAAAACTCTCAAACGAGCCTCCGGCCATCCTGGTGTTAGCTATGTCGGCCACTATATGTCTCCTTCTGGTGAGCCGGTACGTGGTGTAACTGCCCATCATCGTTCATTCCGGCGCTGGCCGAAGTATAACACAAACCTTGTCAAATGTCAATGCAAACTTTGCACAAAGCTGTTGCGATTAGATGATGGTGCGTATCTGTGAGACGGGAGAGCGCTTGCCGAATCAAGCAATAAGAGTTTGCTTATGCCCACTGAACTAATACCCATTGGCTATGGGATGTTGGTTGCTCACTGATCAGCAAAAAGCCCTCGCCTTGGGGGAGAGGGTTTAGAAACTATCTCAAAAGGCAGCAGATGTGGTAAAATGTAGCAAACTTGCAAATAGGAGGAAGCAATGTCTGCTACTGAACCAACGCCTGTCCCTGAACAAAACCAGGGTGATAAACCCTTGGATACCATCTGGGAGGTGCCTGATGACCTTTGGGCCAAGATTGCCGTGCTACTTGCCGAGTACGACCCGCCTAAGCCCACTGGTCGCCGTCGCATTGACCCCCGTGCCGCCCTCAATGCCATCATCTACCGGCTACGCAGCGGGGTGCAGTGGAACCATCTGCCTGAAAAGTTTCCCGACGATAGCTCGGTGCATCGCACCATGCAGCGGTGGATAGATTTGGAGTTGTTCGTACACATCTGGGCGCAGTTGGTGGCCGAGTGTGACGAACTCGGCGGGGTGAACTGGGAGTGGCAAGCGGTTGATGGCAGCATGGGCAAAGCGCGCTTCGGCGGTGACAAGGTAGGGCCAAACCCCACTGACCGCGGCAAGCGTGGGGTTAAGCCTAGCGTGCTAGTCGATGGTGAGGGCGGTCCGCTAGCGATGGTAATTGCCGGAGCTAACGTTCATGACACCAAACTATTAAAGGACACGCCCCCGGCAGTGGTGGTCAAACGGCCCACCCCCAGTGCAGAAAAGCCGCAGCATCTGTGCTTGGATAAAGGCTATGACAACCCTACCGGCAAGCAAGCAGTAGCGGACAAAGAGTACCAGTTGCACCTCAAGCGTATCGGAGAAGAGAAGCTGGCGGAAGATGGCGAGAAGCGCTACCCGGCCCGTCGTTGGGTGGTGGAGCGGACATTCGCTTGGTTGTCAAAGTGCCGAGCATTGTTGGTACGATACGATAAGAAAGCGAAGAACTACCTGGGTCTGCTTCAGCTAGCCTGCGGCTTGCTCTGGTATCGTCGTCAGCGCCGACTTGAGCTTTTGAGATAGTTTCTTAGTCCTTAATCCTTCCTCCCTTAGTGAGGCCGGTGGACGATGCCTTCATAGACGATCTGGGCCATCTCGTCGCCGGTGCCGATCAGCTCATCGTCGGGATGGGCGTGAACTGCCATCAGGGTAAGGGATTGATTGCTCATTATGTGTTATGCTCTCCTGTGTTTGCTTTTTAGACCGCTGCTTGCAGTATACCACGACGGGGCAGAGGGGTCAACCTGATTCCAACCGCCGCTACTTCTAGTCGGCACTGCAAGACCTTGCCAGCATTGAGCAGAAGTGGCCGGGGTTGCTGGGCCGCCTGTTCACCCGCCGAGTGCAGGGTTTGGACAACTTCGCCTAGGCGTTCGCCGCGCTGGAGGACAAGAGCAGCATCAAGGTCACGGTGGAGATTTCAGCACAGTAGCCAATCGTTATGCGAATTAAAGAGCAAAGCAGGGGCGCACCGTGCTGGTGCGCCCCTCCGCTGTTTTGGTTCAGTTCTGGTTCTATGGGGTCGAACTCTTGTCCACTCACGTAGGTCCATCCCATGCTGGTGGCTAGTACCCTAACAAACAGATATTGATGGCATCCACGCCCCACCCCAACCCCTCCTGGCGGGAGGGGAAACCATTAATATCTCCATGTCGAGGTACTAGGCTTGTGCTGCCCAGGTTATCACAGTAAGGCATACAGCTGGCAAAAGTATTGAGTTTATCCTGCACCCAAATCCTTCAACTTCTGTTCTAGCCATTGTTTATGTGAAGGTGATAGATAAAGAGTTCCCCCTTGATCTGTAGTTTTACCATCAAGATTTAGAGCGTCTTTATAGTCAGCTATAGCCTTGCTCGTTTCTCCCATTGCCTTGTACGTATCGCCCCGCCCCTCATGCGCCTTAATAGATGAAGGTGTCAAGTTGATGGCTTTCGTATAAGAATCTATAGCTTGGTTATAACTTTTCTGTTCGGTAAGTATCATACCTATTTGACTATAGGCAGCACTTGACATATCAATTTGTATGTTATCATTGCTTGTTGACATAGCTGTGATTTTATAGTAGTCGGTAATAGCATTATCGTTTTGAGCAAGCTTTAGGTAAACATCTGCACGCTGCCAAAAATAATTAACGTCCTGATCGTTTAGTGCTATCGCCTTATTAAGCTCCTTAAGAGCGGAGTTATAATCATTACTCATATTGTATAGCAGTGCCTGCCTGTAGTGATCCTCAGCTTGTGGGTTATACATACTAGTACCATCACAAGAGTTAAGGCAAATAGCAAT
>JANXYP010000307.1 GCA_025355955.1 Chloroflexota bacterium | reverse complement strand
CCACCGACTGTGCCAATCCGTTCGTGGATGTTACTGGCAACATTTTCTACCCCGCCATCCATTACCTCAACTGTCGTGGCGTAGTCGGCGGCCTCGACTCCAGCCACTACGTGCCAGGTGGCACCTCGACCCGCGGGCAGTTCGCCAAGGTGGTGGTGCTGGGCTTCGGCTTGCCGCTCTACACGCCAAACAGTGTGCAGGACTTCACCGATGTGCCGCCCAGCTACTTCGCTTACCTCTTCATCGAGAGCGGCTTCCATGCGGGTATCCTGGGCGGTTTCGACGCAAATAATTGCATGGCACACAACGCCCAGTTCCCCTGCTACTTGCCGAACATCCCCATCACTCGTGGGCAGCTTACCAAGCTGGTCGTCAACGCGGGCGGTTACACCTTGATTACCCCCACCAGCGGCCCAACCTTCATTGATGTGCCGACTTCCAACGTCTTTTATGTCAGCATCGAGACAGCGGCGGCCAACCACATCGTGGGCGGCTACTCCGATCATACCTTCCGGCCCAACAACAATATCCGCCGCGACGAGATGGCCCAGATCGTCTATGAGGGAGTGATCAACAAGCCGTGAAACAGTGCTTAGGTTTGAGTGCTGAGTGATGAGTAAAACGCAGGAGAGCGCACCATAAGGTGCGCTCTCCTTCTACTATTGAATTGAAAGGTTGTAGGCCACAATCTAATACCAATTAGCGAGGGCGCTTCTATATTAAAGAGATTAAAGATTAAACCAGGAGATTAAACCAGGGCGAACATCGGTACGCCCTGGCCCAATTTACAGTTCACCAAAGCTATTTGGTATTACAGCGCTATCGGCGCAGCATCATCAAGCGCAGCACAGGCGTTGAGATAAGCGTCGAGCGCCCGCCGGTCGCTGATTACCGGCACGCCGTCGGCGGCAGCGGCGCGCAGCAGGTGGCGGATTGATTCGTCAGGCTGCTCGATCAGGCAAACCACCAGCGCGACTTCGCCGCTGGCAAGCAGTTGCTCGCCATTCTGTAGCGCAAAACTCATCTCTTTCACGATAAAACCTGCTTCCTGCAACTTTACCTCCACCTCAGACTCAGCCACACCACAGAGTAGGGCAATGCCATCACCCGCGAGTGATATACCGGCACCCTGTAGCGCACGGGCGTAGGCCATTGGGTAGCTAGCGGCCAGGCCCATCGCTTCGCCGGTACTCTGCATCTCCGGGCCAAGCAACGGGGTGAGGTCGGCTAGCTTGCGGAAGGGGAACACCGGCAGCTTGACCGCCACGCGGTCATGGCGCAGCGTCATATCGAGTTCGCGCAGCGGTTGACCGAGGATGAGCCGGGTTGCCAGTGCGGCCAGCGGCACGCCGGTCGCCTTGCTGGCGAACGGTACGGTGCGGCTGGCGCGGGCATTCACCTCCAACAGGTAGAGCTGCCCCTCGTGCAGCGCGTACTGCACATTCATCAGCCCGATGATGCCCAGCCCCTTCGCCAGCCGCGCCGTCGCCTGCTCCACCTCTTGCGCCACTGCAGGCGAAATGGTGTGTGGGGGGTAAATGCAGGCACTGTCGCCGGAATGGATGCCCGCATACTCCACTTGCTCCATCACCACGCAGCGCGTGTCGCGGCCATCGCTGATTGCATCCACATCCAGCTCGATTGCCCCCGCCAGGAAGCGGTCAATCAGCAGCGGATGGCGGCTCAGGTCAGCATCGAGGCTGGCATAGTAGGCGGCCAACCCGGCCGCGTCGCGCACCACCCTCATCCCTCGCCCGCCCAGCACGTAGGAAGGCCGCACCAGCACGGAATAGCCGATCTGCGCGGTTACTGCTAGCGCCTCATCGATTGTATGAGCCGTACCCCAGGCGGGCATCGCCAGGCCGAGGCGGGCGGCCAACTCGCCAGTTTGTCGCCGGTCTTCGGCGATCGCAACTGCGGCGGGCGGTGTGCCGAGTATCTTCACGCCATGCGCGGCCAGCGGCGCAACCAGGTTGAGCGCAGTCTGCCCGCCGAACTGGGCGATTACCCCCAGCAAGCCGTCGGCCTCGTGTTCGACGATGTTCAGCACTTCCTCGGCACTGAGTGGCTCGAAGTAGAGGCGATCGCTGATGTTGTAATCGGTGCTGACCGTTTCGGGGTTGTTGTTGACCATGATTGCGCCGATGCCTGCCGCCCGCAGTTGGCGCACTGCGTGAACCGCCGAGTAGTCGAACTCGATGCCCTGGCCGATGCGGATAGGCCCGCTGCCCAGGATGATCGCTTTGGGGCCAGGCAAGGGTACGGCCTCGTCCTCGCCGTCATAGGTGGAGTAGAAATAAGGGGTGCTGGCGGCGAACTCGCCCGCACAGGTGTCCACCATCTTGTAGGCAGCGGTGATACCCGCCGCTTGCCGGGCTTTCCGCCCGCCCGCGATGCGTTCGTCGCCGAAGCCGAGCCGCTTGGCGGTGAGCATGGGCAATTTGCTGTGCTGCAAGTCGCGGCTGGCCGCTTCGATGGCGGCGATGCGTTCTACGAACCAGGGGTGAATGGCGGTAAGCTGGCAGATGCACTGCACAGCCCAGCCCCGTGCCAACGCAGTATAGATCGCCTGCAGCCGCTGGTGAGTGGGGCGGCGCAGCGCGTCCTCTAGTGCCGCATCGCTGATCGCCAGGTCGGGTTCGAGTAGGTTGGCACGACCATCCAGGCTGCGAATCGCCTTCTGCAAAGCGGCCTCGAAGCTGCGCCCAATCGCCATCACCTCGCCGGTGCTTTTCATGCCCACGCCGAGATGGGAGTCGACGGCGGGGAACTTATCAAACGGCCAGCGCGGGATCTTGACCACCACGTAATCCAAAGCTGGCTCCAGCGCCGCGCTTGCGCCGGTGATGCTGTTGCGTAGCTCGTCCAGGGTGTAGCCCAGCGCGATCTTGGCGGCGACGCGGGCAATGGGGTAGCCGGTGGCCTTCGAGGCTAGCGCCGATGAGCGCGACAGGCGGGGGTTGACCTCGATGACCGCCACTTCGCCAGTCTGCTGATTGAGCGCGAACTGACAGTTGCAGCCGCCCTCCACCCCCAGCGCGGCGATGATGTTCAGCGCGGCGGTGCGTAGCCGCTGCACGTCGGCGTTAGCCAGGGTCTGGGTGGGGGCGACCACGATCGACTCGCCGGTGTGAACGCCCATCGGATCGAGGTTCTCCATGTTGCAGATCTGGATGGCGTTGCCGCGACCATCACGCACCACCTCGACCTCGATCTCCGCCCAACCCAGCACGCTCTTCTCCAACAGCACCTGACCGACCGGGCTGAGGCGCAATCCAGCAACCACCAGCTTATGCAGCGCAGCGGGAGTGTAGGCCACGCCGCTACCAGTGCCACCCAGACAGAAAGCGGCGCGGATGACGAGCGGGAAACCGTTGGCGTGCGCGAACCGCTCCGCTTCGGCCAGGGATGTCACCGCTGCATGGGGCAACACCGGCTGACCGATGCGGGCAAGCAGGTTGGCGAACTGCTCGCGATCTTCCGCCGCCTGGATGGCGCTGAGGGGCGTACCCAGCAGCCGCACCCCGTAGCGGGCCAGCACGCCTGCCTCGTCTAGCGCCACCGCCAGGTTGAGGGCGGTCTGCCCACCCATTCCCGCGATTAGCCCATCGGGCCGTTCCTGCGCGATAATCGCAGTCAGGCTCGCCACGGTGAGCGGCTCGAGATAGACAGCCTCGGCGGTATCGCGGTCGGTTTGGATGGTGGCCGGGTTGGAGTTGACCAGCACGACGCTAACCCCTTCTTCGCGCACTGCCAGGCAGGCTTGGGTGCCAGCGTAATCAAACTCCGCCGCCTGGCCGATCACGATCGGGCCGGAGCCGATAATTAGCGCCTTCTTGATGGTGGGGTCAAGCGGCACGGGTGGCCTCCGCACCGCTGAGGAAGCGATCGAACAGGCCGTCGCTATCTGCCGGGCCGGGGTGGGCTTCGGGGTGCCACTGCACGCTCCAGGCAGGCAGGTAGCGATGGGCGATGCCCTCCACGGTGGCATCATTGAGGTTGCTGTGCGTGACTAGCACATCGGCAGGCAGGCTAGCGGGGTCTACGCTGTAGCCGTGGTTCTGGGTGGTAATCAGCACTCGCCTGCTGGTAAGCTCCAGCACCGGCTGATTGATGCCGCGATGCCCATGCGTCATCTTGAAGGTATGTGCGCCGAGGGCGCGAGCCAGCACCTGATGGCCGAGGCAGATGCCCATAATCGGCAAGCGGGCAGCGAGTAGCTGGCGCATCGTGGCTACCGCATAGTCGAGCGCGGCGGGGTCGCCGGGGCCGTTGGAAAGCAACACGCCGTCGGGGTGCAGCGTAAATATTTGGGCCGCGCTAGTATGAGCGGGCAGCAGCCACACGCCCGCCCCAGTGCGACGCAGCCGCTCCACGAGGCTGCGCTTCGCGCCGAGGTCTAGCACCGCAATAGTCGGTCGTTCCGGCGCGGCGGGCGCATACCAGACCGGCGCGGCCACGCTGCACATGGCGGCCAGATCGGTCGCTAGCGAGGTGGTAAGCGCAGTGGCAATCAGGCGGGCGGCGGAGGGCAACTCAGCCCGCTGCTCGGCCACCGCTACTGCGGCAAGCATCACGCCATAATCGCGGATGCGGCGTACCAGCGCCCTGGTATCCACCCCCGTAACCGTTGGTACCCCTTGCGTGGTAAGAAAGTCGCGCAGGTGGTCGCCGCCCGCATAGTGACCGGCGGACGGCTGAAGCTGCTGCACGATGGTGGCGCGGGCGCGCACCGTCCCCTCGCTAACCGCGTTCGCCGTGCCATAGTTGCCGATCAGGGGATAGGTAAACATCAGGATCTGCGCGGCGTAGGAGGGGTCGGTCAGAGCCTCCTGGTAGCCAACCATACCGGTCTGGAAGACGAGTTCGCCGCTGACCACTCCCACTGCGCCAGCGCCGCCGCCGTCCACCACCGTGCCATCGGCGAGAGCCAGACGGCTGTAGAGTTGCGCGGGCAAAGTTTGAGGCTGCACCATTGCCGCGGTGAGGCGGGGCCACGCCGCAGCGATGGGGCGCGGCGCAATCAGGTTAATAGTCATGGGTATACGCTCCTTTCGTATTTACCAAACCGGATCATCTGCCTTTAAGGAGCGGGGTGAGGGCGGCGCAACGCGATGGGCAAAAAGAAATCCCTACCCCATCCTCTTGGTCGAGGAATGAGATAGGGCCGAAGCCATGTCGGTTGGGGTGCGGGTAGGCCCGCCAGCATTGCGCGCTCAATAATGAACTCTCCCTTGTCGGCCTCACGGGGCCGCGCTTAAAGGTCGTGATGATTATATCATTTTGTCGCGCCCAAGTCAAGCATTTCCCAGCTTATCACGGCAAACCGGCGGGGCTGATCTGGCCCGACTTGAGCAGCCAGACGCTGGTGGCGTTGGCGGCTAGCCGGTGGATCATACCGCTGCTGCCAATATTGTCGGTACCAATGATGTAGACACCAGTATTGTTGAGTGGCACAAATGCAGGCGCGGGCGCACTGCTATTGGCTGGCATCCGTGCAGCTAGCGGCGCATTATTTACCACCGGGGCCGCCAGCGCATAAACCCCAACCGTGCTGCCCACGCTGCCAGCAAACAGCAGGGTATGGCGATCAACCAGGCTGAGGGAGTAGGGCAGCCAGTTGCCCGCCGCCTGCAAGTTGAGGTTGGGCAGCGCGGGCGCATCGTCACTGAGGGCGTTGACCGCGCTAACCACCACCTCGCTGTAGTTGTCCAGCCCACCGTTGCCGGAACTGCGGTAATAGTAGACTGTATCCGGGCTGAGAAAGCCGCCACCGTCAATCGAGCCAGTGAAGCGGGCAACCGCACCGATCTTGCCACTTAGGTCGCTGACCCCGATCCAGTCGTAGCGCGGGCCTTCCGATGAGGGTGAGAGCGCGGAGTAAAAGATGACCCCACCCAGCAGCAGGTGTTGACCGTCGGGACTGAAGCTGGCGAAGCGCACGCTGCAGTGGCCGCCTGCCGGTAGCCCGGACAGGCCAAAGAGCAGGCCGCTGTCAAGATTGAGGAGATAGTGTTCGCCGTTGGGAACGGTGATAAAGGCAGCGTGGCCGTTCGGCGCGGGCATGATATAGAGCGAAAGGCTGCCGTATATGACCCCTACCTGCGAGTTTGGCAGGGCAAGCACCGTGCGCGATGAGCGCATTGGCACGTCTGCCATGTAGATAGCGGTTTCGTCCTGGTTGTAGGTGCTGTAGAGCAACTGCTGATTGACTACATACAGGTGGGTGACGGTCTTGCCGAGTACCTGCTGGACTTGATCGCTCGTCGAGTCGTGGTTATAGCCAAGGATGGTATCAGGCTGCTGGTTATTGCCGTCCACGAAGTAGATGGTAGCGTCGGTGGGGCTGGGGCGGGCGATCAGTGCGGCGTGAAACTCGCGCATATTGCCTGCATTGTCGAACGCCCAGCAGCGGAAGCCACCGGCCGTGTCGCTACGATCGCCGAACCCACCTTCGCTCACTACCGCTCCACCCGCGAAGAAGGCCGCTTGATAGCTGGCGATCAGGTCGTTGCGGCTGAACAGCGCGGTGCCGCTGATGGGGATGGAGAACGAATGGTCGGTGTGATGGGTTGTATCGTAGAGGTGAAAGTCGAGGCTAGGCCGGTCGGACAGCAGGTTCTCGGCGATCAGGTTGCCGTAGAGCAGGCCGTCGCCATCGCCATCTACCGCGAAGATATGCGTATTAGCATCGGTGGCGGGCAGTTGCACGGCATTGCCGCCATCTACGTCCGCCAGCCATAGAGCAGTGTGACTGCCACTGCTTGCGGGCAGCCGATAAACCATCTTGCCGAGGGCGGCGTGAATGCTGGTAAGCTGGCTATCCAGCCCGCTGTAGGTCGGCTCAATCGCCGCCGCTGCGTCGAACGACTGCAATGCCTGCCAACCATCGCCCGCTACGCTGGCCTGTAGGCCCGCCTGCCAGACGACATCGAAGGCAGCC
>JANXYP010000297.1 GCA_025355955.1 Chloroflexota bacterium | reverse complement strand
CTCATCGAACCAGCCCGATAGCCACTCCAGCGCCGCGTCGAAGTCCTTGCGCTTGAGGTTCTTGTAGCCGCTGATACGGTAGCGGCGGTACACTTCGCCCCACACCCTGGCATAATCGGGGTCGGCGCTGCCCACCCTATATGCCACGTTCTTGACCGCCATCGCCAACTCGGATGCCTGCTCGTCGGTGATGTTGGCGGCGGGGTCGAGGCGTAGTTCGAGGCTGACTAGGCGCTGCTCATGGTCGGCAAGCCTGCGGCTGGTCTGCTGCACGTAGGGGCGCATATAGCCCGCCATACTCTGCTGTCTGCGCTCAAGTTCGACCTGCTGGCGAGCAATTGCGGCTACCGCCTCGGCCTGGGCCAGCGCCTGCTCGGCGGGTGTGAGGTCGGTTGGCTGGGGCGCAACTGGCATTATGCCGCCCTTGAAGGCGTTCCACAGCACCTTGAAGCATTCCTCACGGTAACGGTTCAGTTTCTCTTGTAGCTCTGCTCCCATCTTGCCGGTGGTTACACCGAACAGCCAGCCAGGGAGCAGGTCAAGCGGCAGGCACAATAGTGATTGTAGGCCGCCGCCGGTGTCAATCTTGAGTGAGCGCAATCTCCTGGACAGTACCGGGTCACGCTGAATGCGTTGCTGCTGTCCTCGGCGGTTCATGCCGAGGAAGTCGGTTAGCGGGCGAATGGGTACGTAGACCTCACCATCTGCGCCCTGGGCAGCAGGTATCTGGTCGCCATAGAAGTCGACCACCTTCGTGTCGCGTACTTCGACCACCTGCTCGTCTGCTGTTTCGTCGCTCATCTTTATCCTCTCTCAAAGGAGGGTGCATTATGCACCCCCCTTGGGGCGTATATCACGCTATCCTTTCATGCTCTAATCCTAAAGTTTGTGCGTGGTTGCTTAGTGATGGAGATGCGTTTCTCCGCGAACGCACTCAGCACAAACCAATACGAGTTGCTCGATTGTTGGTTCTTCGCTCATCATGCTCCTTTCGTGAAGGCGAATGTGTTATACATTCACCCTTACTAAAATGGGTTCGTTATATCCACTATGGCCTGTATTTCTGGCCGGTATCTCATCTGGTATTCATCCTGGCTTCCAGCACCGCCGCCATTGTCTCCACCCAACAGGTTCAGGCTCACCACTGGGTATATTCACCTGCTTGCTCGCAAGGGATGGTCGTTGCCACATCACGGTTGGGTATGCTTGCTCGCCTGCCTGATGGGGTGAGGTATCCATCGCTCTCCTCTGCCGCTTGTCGTCGCCTGGTCGCCCATCACGGCCTCGGTATGCTTGCCTGCCGAGGGGGCTACCAATCGCTCTCCTCTTCGTCCTCACCCCTGGCGGCAACCTCGCGGTAGTCTGAGGCGGTGTTCTCGGCGATTACCCCGATGCGGCGGTCGCGAAGTCTTGAGGTCAGGGTGTCTAGCTGGTCGGTCTGATAGGGGTCGGTCTCGGCCAGGCGCAGCGCATTGCCTTCGAGTTCAGCAGGCGTGTAGTTGGAGGTGAAGCCGGTGGTCAGCCGCTTCTGGTATCTCGCATCGAAGGCTTCGTGCAGCAGCTCCCAGGCCCAGTCAGTTACCTTGTAGCGTAGCTCGTCAACGAGCAGTGCGTCTACCGTTTCAAGCTGGTAGATGAAGCTATCCAGCGCAGTGGGGTCGTCGCGAAGCAGGTAGATGCGCCGCAGCAGCCTGCGCCAGTTGGTGATGTACACGCTCATGCCCCGCTCCAAGAGGCAGTTGGCGCAGGCGGCCAGCAGGTGGCTCTTGCCAGTACCCTTCTCCGAACTTGAGATAAAGAACCACTGCTTCTCCCCCTCAGACACAGCACGGGCGGCGGCCAGCGCTGCTTCCGTGCCAGCTCTTGGGATGAAGGTGGCGAAGGTCTTATCCCGATCGAGCAGGCCGGAAACCCTGGCCTGGCGGGCGGCATCCTCACCGGCGCGGCACTGGCAGCGCACCAGGCGGCCACGCTGGGGGTCGCCGAGCGGGGCGCGGTGTAGCAGCCAGCCCCCTCCGTGGCAGACCCCGCACTGCTGCTCCCCCTGCCTCTGATTGACCTGCACGGCGGTGCGGGCGGCGAGGCGGGGGATGACCTCCTCCAGGGTGCGGCGCAGCGCTCCCCCATCAGCGGCGGGCGACCCCTGCGCGCTGCGCCCTGACCCTGCGCTTGAGTTCGGCCAGGGTCTCTGGCTCTCTGGCTGCCGCTCCCCCTTCTCCTCGTCCTCGCCAGTTCGGTTGGCCCGCTCGCGGGGGTCGCTCTGCTGCTCTTCCTGACTTATCATGTCCCTGTCCCTCCTGTAGCTCACGGGCAATCGCCGCGAGTGTTTTGCTCATCGCCCCTCGCCCCGGCACG
>JANXYP010000290.1 GCA_025355955.1 Chloroflexota bacterium | reverse complement strand
GCCTGCTCCTCTTGCTCCTGCTGCTGTTCGCCAGAAGCAGCCCGCATCTTGTCGAAGACGCTCACGCGCTTGGGTTTACCTGGCATTGCTGCTCACCCCTCCCCATCGCTCAACCCGCTCGGCTAGCTCCACCCAGGGCGCGGCATGGTCTGGCGCAAACTGGTAGATCGGTATGTGTGCCGATGTGCTGTCGGGATACTTCACGCTGTCACGCACCACCATCGAAACGAGCGGCCCATAATTCTGCTGAAGCAGCGCCAGCACTTCGCGGTGATGCGTGAGGCGGCGGTCGTGTTTGGTTGGTACGATGGCAATAATGTTATCCTTGATGCGCCAGTGTTTGCGGATGCGCCCCATCGTCTCACCCATCGTGTTGAGCAGGAGCAGCAGGCCATTGTACCCTTCTTCCTCGGTTTCGACCGGGATAATTAGCCCATCGGCGGCGAATATCGTGTTAGTCATCAGGATGCTCAGGCTGGGCGGCGGGTCGAGCAGGATAAAATCATAATCGCCGCGCACGTCGTCAAGCGCTTCACGGAGCATCGCGCCCCACATTGGATTGGATTGCGCCTCTAGCTCTATCACCGCAAGCTCAGGGGTTGCCGGTAGCACGTCAAGGTTCTCGGCCACCGTGACGATGTGGTAGCGTTCGCCCCTCAGCATTTGTAGCGTGGTGGTGTCTGGCTTGTCGATGCCGAAGAAGCGGCGAAGCGTGCCTTGTGGGTCGAGTTCAACCACCAGCACCTTGCGCCCTCGGCTGGCGAGAAGATAGGCAAGATTGAACACGCCTGTTGACTTGCCCGGCCCGCCCTTCTGGATTGCGTAGGCGATTACCTTAGCTGCCATTGCTACTCTCCTCACCTTTATTGTCTGCAATGCTCTTCCTGCCTTCGCCGGTCAGCGAGTAAATGAACGGGGTATCTTCCCGCATCAGCCCGGCAGCAATCAACTTCTTTAGAGCGTACTCGATGCTCGGCCAAGGTGCAAGCAGTTCCCTCGAAAGCCAGTCCGCCATTACAATAGTGCCACCGGCGGCGTAGCGCATTATCTGTATCTCCAGTTCCGATAGCTTATCCACTTTAGCCCTCACTCTCCGCCCAGCCCATGCCCTCAGCGAACTCGGCGTAGCTGGTCAGCACTGTACAACGTAGCTGGGGCTGCCCCATCGCCAGCAAATGAACGCAGACGGTGCAAGCGTTCGCCATCATCGCCGAAATACAAAGTTCACATCCGTGCCAGTGGCCGCCGTTGTCTCTGAACTTGCCCGCTGCACAATCGGCGCAGGTCTCCACCTTGCCGAACCAGGGCCAGCGTACTTGATGCCAGGTTAGCGCCCTGCTGATTAGCTCTGCGTCAAGAGTGTTGTGGCCCTCAAAATGTGGATGTCGGATAACCAGGCTGCCGAAGTTGTGAATTGCTAGCGCTGCCTGCATACCTTCGCAAAGCTGGAAGGTTGATACCGGCGAGGCGGCCTGCTGCTTATCGTGTGCGCCGTTAAGCATCGCCGCTGCCCTCGCCTTCATCGCCCTGGGCGGCCAGGCTTGCCGCTAGCCGTGCGGCTTCCTCGCGGTCGAGCAACTGGCCGGGCATATGGTTGTGCGGGGATTGTGGGGAGCCACAAGCGGGGCAAGGTTGGACACCACCACCCTGCTCACTTGCCGCAGGTAGCTCTATCGGCTTGCTGTGTGCCTCGCGTGGGTCGAGGATGTTGATTTTGCGGCCCTGAAGGGCAATCCTCAGCGCCAGCGCGGCCAGCGTCATGGACTTGCCCGCCCTGGTGCGCGGCTCGGTCAATCGTAGCGGGTGGATAAGGTCAGTCATCGCCGCTGCCCTCACCTTCGTGCTGCTCCTGCCAGCGGGTGAGGTCGGCGAACATAACCTCAACGGTGATCGCCTTCAGTGCAGCGCGGTTGGTGGCGGTGATGGCGGTCTCTGGATCGTCGGCCAGGCGATGGAGTGCGGCGACAGCGAGCTTTACCCGTCCCTTCTGAGGCTTGCCCACGCCATTCTCCAATCGCCACAGCGTATTCTTGCCCATCACCGCCTCGTCGGCCAGACCGTCAAGGTTTAGGTTGGTCAGCTTGCGGGCCTCTGCTAGTGGATTGGTTGCTGCCATTGTCATCTCCATTTGGGGATTTACTCCTTTCTATTCTATCACAGCGGGCCGGTGTTGTGTACCGGCCCGCCGGTGTTTGATTGATCAGGTAACTAGGAAGCGCAGCGGTGTAAAATACCCACAATGTCGAGACGGTTAGCATCGTTCTGCGCGGCTGCCCGGGCAGCGGGGCCGTCTCCATAGCAGCCGCTGCAAATCTGCCTACCGTCGAGCAGGTACGCACCTTGATCGTCGCCAGCGGGCGGCAGCGCCAGTGAGCATACGGTCACGATAGCAGTGGGCGCAGCATCACCCTGGGCTAGCCACTCACTAGCAGTGAGCCATCCGCTTAGGACGCAAGCCAGGGCAACGGTCGGCGAGCTATGCTTGCTGGCAAACAGGCCAACAGTCGTCAGTCGAACGCTGTCCGCCAACGATGTGTCTGCCTCGGCCTGGAGCTTGTCAACAAGCCCTTGCACTTCCTCCCTTATGGTTGGGTTCATGCCTGCTGCCCTCCCAATCCCACGTTAACCGCGATTGCCTCGCCGCAAGCACCCATCCACTGCCGCTACAGGTCGGCGATTTCCAGACCAGCACTCCTTAGCCCACCGGCGAGGTGGTCGTAGACAGTTCGCAATGTGGTGGTGGCATACTTACGAAGTTCATTGACGGCATCTGCGCCGGGTGCTGCACTGCCAGCGATCGCCCGTTCGATAATGCCGATTACCAGCACCGGCGGCACTAGGCTGCTCTCCTCATCAGGGAGGAGGGATTGGCTCTCCCACTGTTCTGCGCCCGCTCGTGCCAGCGTGGCGGACGTGGTGTTGAGGATGGTGTCGAAGCTGAGGCCGTGCTGATGTGCGTGGCGAGTTGCGAAGTACAGCATATCGCTAAGTTGCTCCTGCGCCCGAACGCGCTCGGCCTGCTTATTGGTCGTGGTGATTCTGTTGGTGTTCATCTTACCAGCCCTCCCCATCTGCCACGCTGCCAACGAAGGTTGACGTGCCGTTGCTCAGTACCACCCGCCGCGCCGCTTGCGCCGTCTGCCTCTCGGCCTGAACGCGCTCGGCACTCACAACACCGGCGGCGACCGCCCGTGCGTTCATCTTGTCAGCGAACGCTTGCCATCCGTCGGCGGCTAGCAGCAGACGCAGGTTGCGAATGTGCCTGCACTCGACCCTGGCGGGGCATTTGCAGCTAATCGCGCCGGTGGTGAGGTTGATAATCATATCGTACCAGGTCTCGCCGTCACTGCTGGCTGCCTGATAGTGGGTGTCGTCCTGCTTGTTGAAGCCGGCCATGATGCTGCCGTTGACTTCTGGCTTTTGTTCGGTTACACTACTCATGCGATGCCTCCCTTAAAGGTTTCGCTACGCTCCTCCCTGCTACGAAC
>JANXYP010000030.1 GCA_025355955.1 Chloroflexota bacterium | reverse complement strand
GTAGGGCTGGGTCGCACCGTGGGCCTGGCAACTGGCGTGCTGGTCGGCGAAGGCCTGGCAACTGGCGTAGCAATTGGCGTGGCGGGTGGCGACGGGCTGGCGACTGGCAGCGGGGAGGGCAGCGCAGTGGGCTGGCCGCTCACCACCGTCGGGGTGGGGAACTCGTACTGCGGGGTCAGCGGCGGGGTGGGCAGCGCGACCGTGGCGGTGACGGTCGCGATCACTGGCGGCGGAGGGGTCGCGGCGGGCAGAATAGTAAGGGGCAGGCGAGCGGGACTGATGGTGACCGCCTCGATACCCGCTGGTAGGATTACGGTCGGCGTGATCTCGTAGCTGCCGGGGCCGAGGCCGGTCAGGTCGAGGACGGCACGGGCATCGGTGGGCTGCATCGCCTGCAAGGCGGCCAGCGGCCCGGCCAGAGTCAGGTCGAGGCGGTTGGTGGTAAGCACCACATTGAGGCCGGGGCCAGTGTTGGTGATGGTCACGATCACTGGCAGGATCTGGGTGGTCTGCACCTGGCGGATGACCACCTGCACATCAACCGAGTTAGTCGTCATATTGTATAGCGAAATACCGCTGCCGAGAACGAGGCGGGTGTGGGTGTCCACCGTCGCGGTCTGGCCGGTAACGTCGACCGGCTCGGTATCGAGAAAGTTGGTTTGACTCAGCACATCCGGCTGGCCCAGGATGGTGACGATGTCGGGGTTGACGGTGATCGATTCGATGCGGTAGCCAGTTGCCGGTTCACCCTTGATGTTGAACTTGACTGGCACGGTGCGGTAGTTGAGCGACAGTTCGATTGGCACGGTGACGTGGACAGTGGTGGGATTGAAGTCAACGCCGCTCACCGGGTTGTCGCTGGCATCGAGAGCAACCGGGGGCAAATCGCCGCTGGCGGTGCTGTTACGGTGATCGACGTTCACCGCGACCTCAGCCCGCGTCACCTTGCTGACTAGCGTTGCGAGGCCACTGACCGTCACGGTGGTAGTGCTGACGCTGGCCTCGTGCATGGTGTAGCCGAAGTCGGGCGTGCCGCTTACGTGGGCGGTGAGCGTAACTTGCTTGCTGGCAAGCGGGTCGAGCCGCACCTGCACCGTGGGCGGCTTGATGTCGGCGCTGCCACCCACTGGCACGTCCACCTTGATTGGCACATCGTAAGTTCCCTCCTTGTAGCCGCTGAGGTCGATGTAGGTATGAATAGTGGCCGAGTTGATATTCTGCATCACCGAGTGGTTAGCGCGGATGGTGACATCGATGCTGGCGCGATTGAGGGTCGGGCGCAGGTTGGCGGGCAGGCTACGTACCTCAATCGCCTGGCCGGTGAGGTCGAGGGAGTTCTGGGGGTTGTTCAAGCTGGTGACGTAGGCCCACAGCGCAATGGCGAGCACGGCTGAAGTGAGCGCCCGCAGCACGATGCCAGCCCAGCGGTTGCCGCGCTCGTCATCGTCATCGAAGAGTAGCGCGTCAGCAGCAGCCTGTTCGCTGCTGCGCCATAGGTGGCGGGGGTCGAAGTTCATCGCGGCTTTCCGTCCTGGCTACCCTTGGCGTGCAGCGCCAGTTCCGAAGCATCAATCGCCGCTGTCTCACGGCGGTTGGCCTCAGCGAGGGCGCGGCGACGGCGGCTGGTGCGCCCCTTCAGCTTGAATAGGCCACGCAGAATGGCCCGCAGCCGATCAGCATCGAGGTTGGTGAGCATCTTGCCGCTGACCGCCACCGAAATCGTGCCAGTCTCCTCAGAGACGATTACTGCTACTGCGTCGGAGTGTTCGCTGATACCCAGGGCGGCGCGGTGACGGGTGCCGTGGTTGCCGAAGGTGTTCTCGCTGAGGGGCAGCACCACCCCGGCGGCAACGATGCGCCCACCGCGAATGATGGCCGCGCCGTCGTGCAGCGGGGCGTTGGGAAAGAAGATGTTGGTGAGCATGGTGCAGCTAACATGGGCATCGAGCAGCGTGCCACGGCTGACATATTCTTGCAAGCCGGTGCGCCGTTCTAGCACCACCAGCGCGCCGATGTGGCGGCGGCTCAGTTCGCTGGCGGCGGCTACCAGTTCGTCAATTGCGGCGGCCATGGTTGGCGAGTGCGACAGTTCGCGGCTGCGGCTAAACAGATCGCTGCGTCGGCCCAGGCTCTCCAGGGCGCGACGTAGCTCCGGCTGGAAGATGATGGGAATGGCAACTATCAGGGCGGGAACCGAATTCTGGATTACCCAACTAAGGGTGAGTAGCTGGAAAGCATAACCGAGGATGGCGGCGAGCAGCAGTAGCACGATCACACCACGCACAAGCTGGATGGCACGGGTACTCTGAATGATGGTCAGGAGCCAGAAGACAAGCAGCGCGACCAGCGTAATATCGAGGAGGGTGAGGAACGGGTTGGCAACAAATTGTGAGAAGATATAGGAGAACTGCCCATCCACTGAGTTCACCCCCCCGCTTGCCCATGCTCTGACCGCGCCAATGGCAGAGCGGCCATGCCGCTATCATCCGGCACGCTGCCACTATCCCGCGTTGGCTCCTCTATCGTAGCCAGCGGCGCGGCAACCGCGTTGCTGATTTGCGGCATCGTGGTTTCAGCGACGACCAGCGGCACTGTTTCACCGCTCTCGGCCAGGGCAGGCGCAGGTTCTACTGTAGACGCGGCACCATTGCTGCTGCTGAAACTGGCAGGTAGCGTGCCACCCCCTGCCTCGCTGGCGGGAGCCGCTGGCGCAGGCATGGCTTGTTCGCCAGTCGCACCGCGGGTAGGCAGTGGCGCAGTGCTAACCTTCGGCTGACGCTGATCCACCAGGCTGGCAGTGGCAGGACTTGCGTCCGCCTCTGCTGGGGTGGGGGTGGTTGTGCTGGGCATAGGGACTACCGCGGCGGGGGGATTGCCCTCAGTAGCAGCCGCCTTCTTCGCCTCGGCGCGGCGCTGCATATCGGCTTGCATAATCTGCACCTTGGGGTCGTCGGGGTTGAGGCGGGCAAGGCGGTTGTAGAGCTTGGCGGCTTGACCAAACTCACTCTGCACCGCCAGCAGCTTGCCCAGCGCGTAGTACGCTTCGGTATCTTCCGGCGCAAGGGCAATCACCTGGTGCAACGCTGCCTCCGCCTCCTTCAATTCGCCGCCCTGCATACAGATCCTGGCAATCATCTTCTGCTCTTTGACCGCCTCAGCCATCCGCCCCACCTGGATGTACAGGTTGGTTAGCTGCTGGCGGGCCTCGACATCGCTGGGGGCGATGCGATTGATGCGGTCGTAGACGGCGAACGCCTGTTGATGGCGGCCCATCATCCAGTATATGTCGGCGGCTTGCTGCAAGGAGCGCACCGCATCCTTGAGCATTCCGTTCTTCTGTTGCAAATCGGCCAGGGTATCCAGTTCCGCCAACCCCTGGTCAATCAGTCCGCGCTTGAGGTATATTTCGCCCAGGCGGGTGCGGATGCCGATATTGCTGGGAACGAGGATGGTCATCTGCAGCAACGTCTCAATCATCTTGTCGGTCTGGAAGCTATCCTTGTAGTGAACGGCCAGCTCATCGAGCGCGGCTAGCGCCTGGGGCAACTGCCCCTGGCGGAAGAATAGGTCGGCAAGGCGAGTGTATACATCACGATCATAAGGTAGCATCCGCTTCAGTTCCTGCAAATAAGCGATGGCGGTGGCCGCGTCGCCATTCATCGAGTAGGCTTCGGCCAGCGCGTGGTAGATGGCGGTGCGGGCGGGCGGGCGGGCAAAGGCATACTGGGGGCGCGGTGAGGTGAGGTCGGTGTCGCTCTCCAGCACGCTACGGGTGTCCTCCAGTGCGCTAATCGCCTGCTTGCCGTTGCTGCCCGCTATATACAATTCGCCCAGCGCGTTACGCATCAGCACGGAGATGAGGCTGCTGCCGCCTGGTGGCAGTAGTTTGATACCCATCAGCAAGCGTTCGATCGCCTCGGCGGTGCGCTTGCTAGCCCGCTCGACCAGAGCATGGGCGTAGTAGAAGTCGGGCAGAGCGGTAGCATCCGCCTGGGCCTGGTAGGTGGCGACGGCGATGGCGGCAAAATTGGCATCCTCCTGAGCGTGGCGCAGCACTTCGCCAAGGCTGTCCCAGCGGGCATCTTCATTAAGGATGGTGAGGATGGTGTTGAGCAGCAGCATCGCAGACGCGCTGTTGGCATCAATCTCCAAAGCGCGACGCAGCTCGACCAACGCTTCGGGGTAGCGTTCGCGCTCGGTGAGAAAGTCGGCGTAGCTGAGGCGCACGTCGAGGTTGGCGGGCGCAAGCTGGCGGGCGCGGCGGTATTCGTCGGCGGCGCGCTCGTCCAGATGTTG
Source organism: Chloroflexota bacterium (assembly GCA_025355955.1). Classification (GTDB taxonomy): domain Bacteria; phylum Chloroflexota; class Chloroflexia; order QHBQ01; family QHBQ01; genus QHBQ01. The sequence continues at coordinate 9,427 of JANXYP010000030.1, read as the reverse complement.
GTTCTGGTAGAGGGTGGCTAGCTCCAGTTCCTGCAAGGCGGCTTCTTCGGGCCGCTTCAGTTCGGTGAGTAGCATCACATAGCGGGAGCGAGTTGTGACATTGCCAGGGTCTAGTTCAAGGATGTGTTCAAAGATCTCGGCGGCGGCGACAGGCTCGTTGCGGGCAAGATAAAGGTCGAGGGTAGTCTGATACTTGGTCAGCGCATCCTCGATGCGGCCCTGCTGCAGGTAAACCTGGCCGAGCAGCAGATGCACTGGCAGATATTCCGGGGCAAGGCGAATGACCTCGAAGGCGTTGTCCAGCGCCGCGTAGTAGTGTCCACCCTGCATATAACTACGCATCTCGCGCAGCAATTGGTTGACAGCGAGGCTGAGGTTCTGGCCGTCGCGCTGGTTACGCAGGGCGCGCATCTGCCGCGCCGCCGCTGGTGGTGTGGTGGGCGGCGCGGATGTGGCCTGCTGCTCCGCAAGCCGACCCGTGATCAGGGGCGCGGCGGGATCGGCAGGGTGGCGCATCGGTTCGCTCTGGCCCGTCCGCAGCAGGGTACCGGGTGGGTTTGATTGATTCGCCTGGCCCGCGCCGGGCTTGAGGTAATCGGTGATCGGGCGCAGGGTGGTGGATGATAGCCTGCCGCTGACCACCTCTGGCGATTGGGCGCGGACCTCTTCAGGGGCGATGGCGGCCTCGTCGCCACCGATGCGGCGCAACTTGGCCCGCATACTCTCCTCGGTCAACGACTTGGCCTTGCGCTGCATCTCCTCGGTCTGTTCGCGGTTCCAGTGCCGTCCCTGCAGGAAGCCCGCCAGGCTGCTGTAGAGGGTGGCAGCGCGGCTGGTGTTATCCATCGCAACATAGGTCTGCGCGGCGCTCTCGTAGAGCTGGATGAGGTCGTCGATCTCACCCTTGCCGATGGTCTGCAGGTTGATCAGGCGCAACGCAGAGTCGTAGCTCTGCGCTGCCTGGGTCAGGTTGGCGGTGGCGCGATAGCTCTCGCCCATGCTGTAGAAGGCGGACATCGCGTAATCCTCATCCTGCGACAGCGACTGGAAGTATTGAATGGCGGTCTGGTGCTGGCCGGTCTGCTGGTTGAGCAGGCCGAGGTTGAAAAGCACATCGGGGCGGCGCACCCCGGCACTGACCAATGCCTCGTACATTCGGGTGGCGGCAGCGTACTGCTTGCGCTCCTGATAGCCGATCGCCAAGTTCAACATCTCGTTGACTTCGTTCTGGCTGAGGCCATCCTGCTTCTTGGGCGCGGGTACGGGCGCGGCGCTGGCTCCCTGGATACGGCGCAGCTTGTAGAGCAAGTCGCGGGCGGCCTCGCTCTGCTCCAGGTTATAGGCGTACTCGGCGTGGGCCAATGCTTCACCGAGGTTGTTGCGTGCGTTGGCAAGGTCGGCAAGCATGATGTGGGCCTGGGCCGCAGTCGTCGTGTCGCCCAGGTGTTCGCTCAATTCGCCGATCCGCAGGTAGGCACGCTCGTTCTTGGGCAGGATGCGAGTCAGTTCCTGCAATGCCTTGACCGCTTCGCCAGGCTGGTTCTGCTGCTCGAACAGTTCGCTGAGGCCAAAGTAGGTGCGCTCGGCGGCGGCAGCATCGCCAGTGGCAGCGTAGATGTCGGCCAGACGGCTCTGGATGAAGGTATCTTTAGGCTTGTCCTTCGCCAGTTCAAGGTACTCGCGTAGCGCATCGGGCCACAGTTTTAGGCGCAGATAGGCAAGCGCGAGGCTGCCCCGCGCATCGCGGTCGGCAGGGAACTCACCGACGGCACGCTGATATTCCTTCAGCGCGCGATCCCACTGATTCTGCCAAGCGTAATCGTGGCCCCGCTTGAGGGCGGTATCGTATAGCGCTTTGTTGCCTGCCATGTTGTCTCGCTCCGCGATGAGGGGCTGCACCTGGGGCGAATCACAGTTCGCCTCTACAAACCTACGCCCGCGACGCAGGAGCGAACCACGGTTCGCCCCGCTGCGTGCTCCGCTATATTATCTTACCAAACCCACAATATGTCAACTGCCCATTTGTACTAAGTGGGTATAGGGCAAACGGGGGTTGGTAAGCGCAGTGTAGACGATCTGGGCCATCTCATCGCGGCGGACGGGGTTGTTGGGGCGGAAGCTGTGGTCGGGGTAGCCGTTGATCAGACCTTGTTGGTAGGCGGTCTCGACGAAGACGAAGAAGGCGCTCTGGGGCGGCACATCACTGAAGGTTTGCCCGCTGCCGGGGGTATAGAGCGGGTATCGAGCGGCGGTAACGCTGAGTTTGGTAAGCTGGGCGCGGGTGATTGGGCGGTTGGGTAGGTAGCAAGGGTAGGCCGCGCCAGCAGCAGCACAACTTGCCGTGTCGAAACCGCTGAGTATGCCCGCCGCATAGCCGCTCTCGATGTAGGTGTAGGCATAGTAGCCGGGCATCACATCGCTGAAGGTGGCACCAGCAGGTGGCGTGCTGATCGGCAGGCCGAAACCTTCCACCGCGATTTTGGCGAACTCACTACGTGTAGATGCCGCAGTGGGCTGGTAATGGCTGGAATCAACTCCGGCCACCACTCCGCTACAGTAGAGGCTGTGAATTGCGGGGCGGAAGGGGTTACCCTGCAGATCCACAAAAGGGTCCACGCATATGGGTGGCGTAGGGGATGGGGTAGCGCTCAACGGCGCGGGTGTAGTGGTCGTCGTTGGTGTAGCGCTCGGCGGCGCGGGTGTAGTGCTCCCCGTCGGCGTAGCAGTGGGTGGTGCAGGTGTAGTGGTCGTCGTTGGTGTAGCGCTCGGCGGCGCGAGTGTAGCGCTCGCCGTCGGCGTAGCAGTGGGTGGTACAGGTGTCAGTGTCGAGGTGGCAGTAGGCAACGCGGGCGTATTCAGCGGCGTGCGGGTCGGCGTTGCAGTCGGCGGTGTGCCGGTTACGGTTGGCGTGGGGGTGGTGGGGAACAGCGTGTAGGCGGTTAGCTGTGCGCGCTCGTCGGCGATGTAGAGTACCCCGTCTGCCACAATCGGGCTTTGCCAGTGGATATTACCGATGGTGTTGTCTTGCCATACAAGGCTGCCATTGGTAGGGTCGAGCGCATGAACTTCACCGCTGCTAGCATAGTACAGCACTCCATTGGCGACGATTGGCGAACTGCCGCCACCAGTGTCGAACCAGCGTGGCACCAGAGCGGGCATACCGCCATAGACTGCCAATTGCAGCGCAGAGATGCCCAGGTTGTTGACGTAGAAGACCCAACTGCTACCATCGGCAGGGTTGACCCAAACCGTCGGGCTGGCTAGCACTCCCCACGCCAGCGGCACCGCAATACGTTGCAATTCGCCGCCGGTATGCCCCGACCCACCCTGTCCGCTCATATCGTCGAGGTTGATCAGATAGATCATACCTTCCTTGCCCGCCTGCACGCCCAGGTGGGGGTAGATGCTGCCAGCAGGAGGAGGTACTGGCGCGAGATTACTGCTCCCCACATCAAGATCCTGCTCTTGCAGGTCGACATAGTTGCTAGGGGTGTAGCTGTCCAGGGGCAGACCGTTCACTGCACTACCGTCGGGGCCGAGTGCGAGTATGCTATCGCCCCAGTCGTAGCCACCTGCGTTCCCGCTGTAATCGCCATTGCCAGTGGCAATATAAATCCGGTTGGTATAGGAGTCGAAGACAGCGCCAGGTCGCGCCCATATACCAGACTGGGTCTGCTCACAGTCGTCAAACCCAATGGTGCCGCTTTCAACAAAGTGAACGGTCAGATCGCTGCACAGCGAGTTGAAGACGTGCTGTGCGCCGCTGCCGAGGTTGATCGCAGTGAGGTGGCCCTGGTAGTCGCCAGCATCACCGGGTTCGGGGAGGGGGTAGCCAGCGGTGGTAGCGTAGAGGTAGGAGGCACCATCCGCAGCGATGGCAGTGGACAAGGCCGAAGAAACCTTCTCTACATCAGGCTTGAGCGTCACGGTCTGCGGCCAACTGGCATTTATTATCTCTGCGCCACTGGTGGCGACGTACTTGTTAATGTAGCCATCCAGCCCGTAGCTATAGATGTACTGGCGGTTGGGGTCCAATGCCGGTGAGGAGGTGGTAAACTGCGGGCCGCTGGCTGGCTGTTGCGCCCATATCTGGCTGCCGCTATGCGCGTCGAGGGCGAGGATACGCCCATCCTGGGTGGTGAGATAAATCATATTTCTGCCGCCGACGGAGCTAGCATTGCTACTGAGGTAGACAGGCGCACCCGCTGCAATATCCGGTAGCTGAACACGAAATAGTTGTTGCAGTTGGCCGACATTGCCCATGTTTATAAGCGTTTCAGCGCTATCACTGCCGCTGTGTTGGACATCGTAGTTGAACTGAGGCCAGTCATAAGCGAGCGTAACATTGGCGGTGAGGAACAAGGAAGTGAGGACTAGGACAACAGGCAAGTAGACTCGTTTGGTTCGCATTAAGTATCTTCTCCTTATTTAATATCAATCTTATGATTTGTTTTGAGGCACTGTGAAGCCAGGCATAGCGATAACGCCCAATAGCTGAGGCGCGGCAGTAACTGGAGCAAAGGCCACTGTGGTGCGTCTTGCCGCCAGCGACTATGCTGACTTTACTGCCTCACCAGGGCTAATTGGTATAATATAGCTTCTGTGTTAAAGGATTGTAACAAACAGATTAAAGGTGTGTAAAGCGGGGCGGAAGACAAGGGTGTGCGTCACGTTCATGCAGGGCAAACGCTCAGTAGGGGCGAACAATGGTTCCCCCTGCTCAGGTATGCAAAAACGTGATGCACACCCGGAAGACACTGAAGCGGCGTGGTACAAGGCGCATCAACGATTGAGCGACCACACTCCCGTCGCGCCGTCAATCACCTTCGCAGCGGGCTGATCGTCGAGCGCGGAGACGTAGAGGCCGTCGGTGGCGGCGTAGACCACGCTCTTGCCATCGGGCAGGGTGGCGATATAGGAAGCAGGGTTGCTAGAGGGCCGACCAGAAATCAGCAGGGTATGGCTTACGCCAGAGGTTGTGTCTATTACCAGAATTGGAGCTGCAGGGCAAGCCCCATCGCCGTGTCGACAGTGCAGGTAAGATGATTGGGAGGGCGGAGTGATGCTGTGGGTGTAGGCATAGAGGTGGCGATTATCGTTTAGCCAACGTATCCACGGAGAGGGAGAACTGAAGTAGCTGTCGGAGCGCAGCAATTGCCTCTCCCGATCCAGGACTAGATACCGGACAGTGTTGAGTGTGTCAGCATTTTTCAAGCTGGTGAGCAAAAGGCGACTGCCATCGGGACTGTACTGCGCGTTGGCGAGCGGGCCAAGCGGGGCAAGCAGCGCGTCGCTCAGGCGGCTAGCCGAGGTCGGCTGTAGCTGCCACGCCCGCGTGGTGCCAACCAGGATGGCAATCGCCTGCCCATCGGTTGGTGAGGCGGCAATCTTTACGTAGACCGAGCTGGCATCGGCAGTGATCGGCTCATCCAGCAGCAGAGTAGCCGCAGTGGTCAGCAGCGTCGTGCTATAGAAGCGAAGATGGCCGTCCTCGACCAGGGCGTAGAGCAGGTACGGGCCGTAATTCGGCAGCGATTCCACCACCAGGCCCGCCACCCGCCCACTATCCCGCGCCAACGTTTGGGGCAGCCCGCTATTCACATCGTACGCCACGATGGCGTTGGCATCGTCGGCAGGAACGTAGTATATGGTCGTATCACCAGGGTTGGGGCGGGCGACCTGGGTGGCAAGGCCAATCTGGCGCAGGCCGGTGTCTCCCACAAGGTCGAGGTAGTAGAGTTCCATTGGCGCAGCAGATGCGCTCGTCCCGAACTGGCCGCCGACTATGAACAACAGACCCGCTCCATTGCCGAGGAAGGCGGCATCGAGGGGGCGTTGCTGCACCGCTCCGCTGAAAAGGAAGCTCTGCTCGACGTAGTAGCGATGTGCGACATCACCAACCACCAGGTTGCGGGTCGACTCCGTGCTAAAGTTCGTATCGTAGGTGTAGCAGATTAGGCCGGAGTCGGCAGAGACGGCCAGCAGCTCGAAGTTCACCCCACCGTTAGGCAAGGCCAGTTGGGTATCGCCGTCGGCGGTGGCGATGTAGAGTCCGTCCGGCTTGCGGTAGATAATCTGGCCGCTGCGCCCGCGCAACTGCGTCAGCTTGGCGCTGGTATCGCTGTAGCCCGGTTCCAACAAACTGGCCTGGCGATAGTAAGCGGCGGCCTGCGCGGTTGCCCCCGCTGCTTCGGCGCTGGCGGCCCGCTGGTGAGCGCTATCCCAGGCGGCGACGTGCTGCGAAGCGGTTAGGTAGAGGTCGCTGGCCTGGGCATAGCGTTGCTCTGCCAGCGGGCCGAGCAAGGTGGCGGCGCGATGCCACTGTTGCTGCTGCTCCGCCGCGAGGGCGAGGCGATAGCGGCTACTCTCCGCCTGGGCGCTGCTCTGCGAGAACCAGTTGATTATCAGCGCGGCAATCAGCAGGGCAAGGCCGCCGCGCACCGTGAAGCGGCCAGATATGCCGCCTAGCGGCCCGCGCTGCACTTTAAACGGCGCAGTTTGCGCCACAGGCGCGACCACGAGTGGCAGTGCAGTTGCCCAGGCGCGTGCATCGGCATCATCCGCCACATTGTTGAGCGCCAGGCTCACCCCGCACTCCACGCAGAACGGGGCGATTGCCTGATTGGATTGCTGGCAAATCGGACAGCGCATCCTCGCTTCCTCCTTAGTCCAGTGTATCACAAACCGGCGATAACTTGCAAAACTAGCACAAATGTGCTACATTAAAACTTATCCGAGGATGGCGAACCGTTGTTCGCCCCTACAAATAACGGAGAGTTTTTCGGATAATATTACAACCATAGATGGCAAGTTGATGAGGCCGAGCCGATGCGCGCAATCCGTTTTCTCCGCTTCGCCGTTGAACCTAATCCGTTGGCTGGTTTTCCTATCTACGGTTGTAATAATAAGCTCTTGTTGGTGCAACCGCCTAATGTGTAGTATAATAGTAGCTCCTCTGCCAGGGAGGCTGCTATCCCTGGGTATTCGTCACGTTCTTGCATACCCGACCAGGGCGAACAACGGTTCGCCTCTACTGAATGCTTGCTCTGCAAGAACCTGACCCACTCCCGCTATCACCATCATCATGAAGTTGCGTGCACTTACTGCCGAAGAGCGCAACGAAGCAGTTGCACCACTAAGGAAGGTATGGAAAGATGATTATCCGCATTGTTCGCATCAGGGTACAGCCGGGGATGCAAGAAGAATATGGGCAGTTCCTCCGCAGCGCAGCCATCCCCAAGTTGCAAGCCCAGGCCGGGTTGCTGGGGTTGTTTATTGGACCACGATATGGGGCGCAACCGACGGAGCAGTTCGTCATCGTCTTGCTCTGGCAGGATCTGGCCGCGCTCCAGGCATTTGTGGGGCCTGCTCTGGAAGAGGCAGTAATCTTGCCCGGCGAAGCCCATATGGTGGCGGAGGTGCAGGTCGAGAACTACGAGAGCCTGGATGCCACTGGCTGGGACTATGCCCGCTCTATGGAGGTTTCCTTACCCATTGGCACGTGGATGTGACCTATAACTCTGCCTGGCAGGTACGGCACGTAGGCGAGGTTGACCTCCAGGGCCAGCAGCACCAGACGGCAGGCATCACCATTTTTAAGATGCGCGATGGCAAGATTGCGGAGAGCTGGCAATACGATAACCACTACGATGTGCTGCTTGAAACCGGCCACATCCAGCTTACTATGCCAACAGCCAACGCCGCAGCTTAACCGATATGTAACGATTACTAGCAAGACCTTTAGGGTGGCGAAAGCCACTCTATTTTTGTTGGTTCTCAGTGATCTTGTTTAGGTATCCCTATCCTATCATTGCCGGTTGCCCTGGGCATTGACGCTGGGCAAGAGGGCGTATGCCATGCGCCCCTACATTATTGTGGTTTGCGATAGGCATGGTTGCCACCCCACATGGGCGTATGCCATGCGCCCCTACATCGTGGTTGCTTGCGATGGGCATGGTCGCCACCCCACCAGGGCGTATACCATGCGCCCCTACGCAATCGTTCATGATCTGCGTTGAGTCTTATCACTGTGTAGGCGTATGCTTTGCACCCCTATATAAGCGATTAGGGTTTTCGGCATCCAACTGCCAGTTCAGCGGGTTGTTCTGGATATATGCACGGATGGCCTGCAGCTCTTGAGCATTACGTATGATATGATCATGATAGCTACGTTGCCAGACAGAGCAACCAGGTGTATTACGCATCCTGTTGAGGCGGCTGGTCGCGGAGGATTTGAATCCAATCATCATGCTGCCCAGCGACCTGGGTATAATGCAGATGAGATCATTGCTTGAGCGCTCAGTTTCCTTGCTAGCGAATTCAGGCGGATTGTTAATCCATACGATAGCGTGCAGGTGGTTAGGCATAACAATAAACTCATCTAGAGTGATCTCTTTGCGAATAACCTCTGATTTCAGCCACTCCTGCTTGACGATCTCGCCACCAGGCGAAAGTGTCAGCGCACCAGCCACAATCTCGCCGAACAGCATCGCTCGCTGATACGTCACAATCGTGACAAAGTAAGCCCCAGCCTCGCTATAATCCCAATCCTTAAGCCTAATAGAACGCCGATGATGCCTGTCAGGGTCATAGCTTGACATTCGCTCTTCTCCAAAGATTATGGTGAAGGGATTATATCACAATGTAGGGGCGCATGGCATACGCCCTTCGTGCAATGGCAATCATGTTGGGGTAACGCAATCCTGTAGGGGCGCATGGCATACGCCCTTCGTGCAATGGCAATCATGCTGGGGTAATGCAATCGTGTAGGGGCGCATGGCATACGCCCTCGTGCAATCGCAACCATGTTGGGGTCATGCAATCCTGTAGGGGCGCATGGCATACGCCCTAGTGGAGATGGCAACCATGTTGGATTCTGGCGCGGATAGCATACGCCACGGTTTGTCGCCAACGATGGGTATTGGTGTTGGGCGGCAGGGCGTATGCCATGCGCCCCTACATTGTCATCTGTGGTAAGGCAAAAAGGTGGTGAGACAGCGCAATTGGTCGGCCTCGGTTGCGGTTATCGTCGGGCGGACTCGTGGCCGTTTGGGCATCAGCTTATTAAAAGGCTTTCCTGTTTATTTGGTCTATGCCCTTGCCAACCGCTATGTTCCCCTTGTTTTCACTTATGTTGCTAAGATTGTACTCCTCAACCATCAACCCCATATGATAGTTGTTGAAGTAATTGTTGACGATTGGTGGTGGTTGATTCTTCTGCTGTGATACCAATGGGGCTGAGTATCTAGTTGTTTTACGCGCGGGCCTCGTGCTTACAACTACCTTCTTTTGCGCCTGCGCTGCTGGCTTGCGTTTTGTTTTATTCTTGACACGTGTCAAGCGTTCTATCTTGTGACCATTTGTAATAGCTAGCCACAAAACTATTATTCCCACTAGGACCAGCGTGCTAGGTGCGAAACCAAGCCAT
>JANXYP010000232.1 GCA_025355955.1 Chloroflexota bacterium | reverse complement strand
GTGGTTTGATCTCTTCCGCCGCTCCTCAACCTCGCCGGGGAAGCCGCTTGCCAGCGGCCCACCGCCCGACAGTCAGAGGGCGTGCTAATTTGCGCCACCCGCAGAATGTGGATGGCACGGCTGGAAGTATACCATATTTGGCGATAGGGGGCAAGTTTGAACGCCAGGCGTGGGCGACGGCAACAAAATTACATTGGCGGCGAATGGTGATTATGAATGAAGTCGAGCATTGCTAATTGCTAATGGTTATTAGCACACAGTAATAGATAACAAAGACACTCATCGCTAGTCCGGCCAAGCTCAAAGCAGCTGTACGTACCGGATGGGGGGAACGGTGAAATGCTAGAAGAGACTTAATGCTATTTATGAGACCTATAAGAAGGAGGATTGTGCCAGGCAGAATAGAGATAAGGGTGACCAGCAAAGGTTCAGCAAAACCGAAATAGATTATGGTTGGTATAACAAATAGTATTAGCACGGGAACGGCGATTATCGGGCAAGCTATGCCCCACAAGACCCAGTCAGTTACCCTGGAATCGAACGCATCAAAGTGCAATGCAGCAGGTGGGGCTTCATCACTTGCTACAGCAATGATACCAGCGGTTGGATAATGTATCTGTATATCCAGCTTTGGCCCGCGATAGTCCTCGATGATCACACCCTGATACAGAGAGTCAGGATAATCGTGGTTGATCGGTTGGCTGTGGCGCTTGGCATCCATGCTACCATTATAGCACGGGTGGGCAAGGAACGGCGGAGCTAACTGATGCGATTCAACGGAGAAACGGATAAAACGGATGTAGGAGCGCATGGCATACACCCACGCTGAAGCGCATCAATGCCTATCGCAAGCGACAATGCTGGGGTAGGGGCGCATGGCATACGCCCACGCTGAAGCGCATCAATGCCAATCGTAAGCGACAACGTTGGGGTAGGGGCGCATGGCATACGCCCTCATGAACAGCATCAATGCCCATCGTAAGCAGGTGAAGCAGTTAGAAAACTCCGCCATTTGAACAACAGCCAATATTACCACATAAATAGCAATGGTAAACATGATGAGTTCTGCAGACAGCGATATAACGCTGAGTTTGCGAACCAGACCGGGTTGGTAGGAGCGACGAGCGGCTCGCCAGCTGCCCATACTGTCAGCGAGGGCAGAGGGTAGAAAGATGAGAATGGCAAAAGGAGACATACAGGCGGATACTACTAGAGGAATCTTCACAAAGTCCTGTTGAGGATGGTAAACGAACGTAGCTCCAAATGCGATAAACCCTAGCAACGACACAAGCATCCACCCCAACCCGCGTTTGGCCGAGTTCAGCACCGCATCATCGCTGCGGAACATCCTGGTTAGCCAGCGATGCAAGCGCGTTGGTTGGCGTAGATGCGGTTGTTCGGCCAGCCACTCTGGTAGCGGTCCCTCAGAAAACAGCGGGGCAGAATAACTGGAAGTGGGGCTGGCACTGACCCCACTTGATCTCTGTAGCTGCTCTAGCAGCGGCCCACGATAATCCTCGATGATCACGCCCTGATGCGGTGGGTCGGGATAATCGTGGCGGATAGGTTGATTGTGGGAGTTGGCATCCATGCTACTATTATAGCATAGAGAGGCAAGGAACGGCGGAGCCGACGGATGCGGTTCAACGGAGAAACGGATATAGCGGATGTAGGGGCGCATGGCATACGCCCACGCTGAAGCGCATCAATGCCTATCGCAAGCGACAATGCTGGGGTAGGGGCGCATGGCATACGCCCACTTGCAGCTTATCAATGCCTATCGCAAGCGACAATGCTGGCGTAGGGGCGAATCGCATATGCCCCTTCGCCTAACGCCACACCCAGAGCGAGCGAGTAAGCGCATCAGCAGGGGCGCTAAGAAAACGCGGGGTGAAATACCAGATTGACAGTATTGCCAGTCCAACGCCGATGAGGCTTAGGAGCAAGGCAAGCGTAGGGCGGTCAGCGCGAGGGAACATCACCAAGCCACGTAGGCTGTTGACCAGACCGAGCGTAATCAGCACGGCTACCACGATTGCCATAGGCCAGATACCCCAGCCAACGAGCTGGATAACACGTAGAAAAGTAGTGACTATCAGCAGTGCAGGAATGACGGCAAGCTGCAAGCCAATCCCCAACCAGGTCCACTCGATCACCTGCGAGTTGCGGGCATCGAAGTGCAACTCAGGTAGCGGAACAATGGGAGCTTGATGCTTCCAATCGTAGGTATCACTCTCAAGCTCATGCTCCAGGCCCACGGGCCGCCTCGCCGCATATTCATCCGACCATACCTGGGCATCCCGCGCAAACTTGTCAGCGGGAACAGTAGGGTGGTTGCCATAAGGAACGCTGGTGTGGATGCGCTGGTTATCTTTCATAGTCACTTTCTATTACGTAAGCGCCTATCCAAATGTTTCGTCCTCATTGGGGCAGAGAAATAGGAAGCCCCAGCAGCGGCCTTGCGGCAAACGCTGACGGGGCGGAAAGAGGAGGGTTGAGGAAGGGTAAGTTTAGCGGTTGAGGTTGTGCTGCAAGTTGGGTAGACAGCGATCCAGGCTCTCTACGGCGCGACTGCGCGCCCGCGCTGCTGCCTGCTCGTCGCTGAACGAGTAGGATAGGTTGTACAGGCTGAGGCCGGAGATGACCTCCTGCACCATTGCACCCATGCGCTCATCGGCTGGCTGATCATTGAGGCCCGCATCGTGGATTGCATCCCATAGGGCGATCCAGCTGCTCATCGCGTTATCGGCGTTGTTGAAGTTCATTTGTTTACCTTCTACATCGGGCGCGTCGCCGCGCATAACCATGCTCATCGCTGTCGTCGTTGTCCACAGTTATAATACTGCTTGGATGGCAAGATGCGATGTAAACTTCTTTACACAAGAATGTAATATTGGTTACACATACGTCAGGGTTGTTGCTTGCGATGAGCATTGTTGCGCTTCACCAGGGCGGGTCACCGCCCGCCCCTACGCTTGCCCCTATCCGTTTATCCGTTTTTACAATTCGTTGGCTAAAACGCCTCACGATGGGCATTGTTGCGCTTCACCAGGGCGGGCCACCGCCCGCCCCTACGCCACGGTTGTGCTTGCGATGGGCATATTTGCGCTTCACCAGGGCGGGCCATCGCTCCTACAGCAACGGTTGTGCTTGCGATGGGCATTGATGCGCTTCATCAGGGCGGGCCACCGCCCGCCCCTACGCCAGGTTATGGTTCACTCGTGCCTCATGCCTGAGCGAGGTCGTTAGACTTGCATTAGACCGCGCTGCGTGTCACGCTCAAACCTTGACAATAACGCGCTAAACATGGTATTCTTTGCCCAGTAGCACTCTGGCTTTTGAGTGCCAATCATAAGGGTAAGTTGAGTGTGGTATTATCAACTTTTATAGGAGCTACGCATACCCATGCTATTAATGTAGAGTTTGCGTAGGGGCGAACCGTTGTTTGCTCTGCTGCAATGCCTAACTCCTATTTTGATGATGGCGGGCTATATGGACGAACTGAGCGAACGACAGAAGCAGATCCTGCGGATTATAATCGAGGAGTACATCAACACGGTGCGCCCGGTTGCCAGCGAGAACATCGCGGCGCGGCACGATCTGGGGGTCAAGCCTGCGACGGTACGCAACGAGATGGCCGAGTTGGAGGCAGGCGGTTATATCACCCACCTGCACACCAGCGCTGGTCGCATCCCGTCGGACAAGGGTTATCGCTACTTCGTGCAACAGATGCTGGGTTTCAGCCCCGGCCTGAGTCTGCCCAACGACGAGCAGCGCACCATCCAGCACCAGTTTCACCAGGTGCAGAACGATGTCGAGGAGTGGATGCGCCTCTCCGCCGCCGTGCTGGCCCGCACCGCGCAGAACACCGCGCTAGTAACCGAGCCGCGCAGCGTCAGCGCCATCGTCAAACACTGCCAGTTGCTATCGATCAAGGAGCGCACCGCTCTGATCGTGCTGCTTACGCAGGACGGCACGGTGCGCCAGCAGATCATCACCCTGGGCGAAGCGCAGACGCAGGATGAGCTAACCATGATCAGCAACAAGCTGAACGAGCGCCTGGTGGGGCGCGGCCTCACCACACTGCCCGCCGACGAGCCGGGGCGCAGCAATGCGGAGCGCGAGATCGAAACCCATCTGGTGGCAATGCTGCACAGCATCGAAGACCTCACCACCCGCGACATAATCTACGATGGACTGGTCAATATGCTCAGTCAGCCCGAGTTCAAGGCCACCGAGCGGGTCAAGCAGGTACTGGAGATCATCGAGGGCGGTGGTTCGCTGCTCACCCTACTCACTGATGTACTCACCCAAGACGGCGTGCAGGTGATTATCGGCGACGAAAACCGCCTCAACGACCTGCGCCAGTGCAGCGTTATCCTTGCCCGCTATGGGGTAGGCGAGAAGGCGGGGGTGCTGGGCATCATCGGCCCCACGCGGATGGAGTATGGACGCAGCATCGGCGGCGTGCGCTATGTCGCCCGATTGCTCTCTGAGATGATGGAAGATGTCTACGGCCCATTGCAGTAACCAAGCAAACCCCGGCCCAAAGGATAGGTCGCGAGGGGAGCGAGTCGGGAGGCACACACCCACCCCCAGCCCCTCCCGGTGGGAGGGGAGTGGTGCGCGTCACGTTCTTGCGGACCAAGCGTTCAGTAGGGGCGAACAACGGTTCGCCCTGGTTGGATATGCAAGCAAGTGACGCACGCCCGCAGGGGAGTACGACAAAGGAGGTTTTATCAACAGATGGCAGATGAGCAGACCGCGAATTTGAACAATGATGCAGACAAGGGCGAGGGCATGACCCTCGAAGAGGCGATGAACAGCATCCCCGCCGCAACCGCCAAGCCAGGCGACCTGGCTGCCGAATACCTCGACGCTTTGCAGCGCGAACGCGCCGCATTTATCAACTACAAGCGCCGCGTGGAGGTGGAGCGCACGGAATTGGTCAAGCTGGGCAAATCCGACATTATCATGAAGATACTGGTGGTGCTAGACGATCTCGAACTGGCGCTAAGAAATGCGCCCGACCTGGAGCAGTTCGGTGAGCGCGAACGCCGCTGGCTGGATGGCGTACTCGGCATCGAGCGTAAGATGCGGGCGATCCTGGCGAAGGAAGGGGTCAGCCGCATCGAGGCGAAAGGCCAGCCGTTCGACCCCCAGCAGCACGAGGCGATTGCCTACGACGAAGAGGGTGAGGGCGAACCGGACACCGTAAGCGAGGAATATCGCCCTGGCTACACCTACGGCGACAAGGTGCTACGCCACAGCGTAGTGAAAGTGAAGAAGGGCTTACCCCTAGACCCACCCCAACCCCTCCCGATGGGAGGGGAATATATCAATCCTTCCCACTTGATGGGAAATTATGGCACAGATTACAACTCAAAACTCAAAACTCAAAACTGAGTTAAAGGGAGGAAACATACCAATGGCACAATCTAGAATTATCGGCATTGACCTCGGCACCACCAACAGCGTGGTCGCGGTCATCGAGGGTGGCGAGGCCACCGTCATCCCCAACGCCGAGGGGGCGCGTACCACTCCATCGGTGGTAGCAATCAGCAAGAGTGGAGAGCGGCTGGTCGGCCAGGTAGCAAAGCGCCAGGCCGTGACTAACCCGGAGAACACCGTCTTCAGCATCAAGCGGTTCATGGGCCGCAAGTTCGACGACCCCAGCGTGCAGCGCGACATCAAACTGGTGCCTTACAAGATCGCGGCAGCGCCGAATGGTGATGTGCAGGTCACGATGGGCGGGCGCACCTACTCGCCGCCGGAGGTTTCCGCAATGATTTTGCAGAAGCTGAAGACCGATGCGGAGGCTTACCTGGGCACAACAGTGACGCAGGCGGTGATTACCGTCCCTGCCTACTTCAACGACAGCCAGCGCCAGGCGACCAAGGATGCGGGGCGCATCGCCGGTCTCGAAGTGCTACGCATCATCAACGAGCCAACCGCCTCGGCGCTGGCCTATGGGCTGGACAAAGGGGGCAAGGACGAAGAGATCGCCGTCTATGACCTGGGCGGTGGCACCTACGACATTAGCGTACTCAGCCTGGGCGAGGGCGTGTTCGAAGTCAACTCCACCAATGGCGACACCCACCTGGGTGGCGACGACTTCGACCAGCGCATCATCGAGTGGCTGGCCGATCAGTACAAGCGCGACGAGGGCATTGACCTACGCAACGACAAGATGGCTTTGCAGCGGCTGAAGGAAGCGGCGGAGAAGGCCAAAATCGAACTCTCCACCACCCAACAGACCGAGATCAACCTGCCGTTCATCACCGCGACCGCTGAAGGCCCCAAGCACCTCAACTACTCCTTGAGCCGCGCCAAGCTGGAGCAACTGGTAGGCGACCTGGTGGAGCGCACCATCCCGCCGATGAAGCAGGCGCTGGACGATGCGAATATCACCACCGTCAAGATTGACGAAGTGCTGCTAGTGGGCGGCCAGACGCGGATGCCAGCGGTGCAGGAGACGGTCAAGAAGTTCTTCGGCAAGGATCCCAACCGCAGCATCAACCCCGACGAGGTAGTGGGGTTGGGCGCAGCGATTCAGGCGGGTGTGCTGGGCGGTGAGGTCAAGGATGTGCTGCTGCTCGACGTTACCCCTCTGACCCTGGCGATTGAGACCATGGGCGGAGTGGCAACCCCGCTGATTGACCGCAACACCACCATCCCTGTAACCAAGAGCCAGACCTTTAGCACCGCCAGCGACAGCCAGACCAGCGTGGAGATCCACGTCACTCAGGGTGAGCGCCCGCTGTCGGATGAGAACAAGACGCTGGCCCGCTTCATCCTCGACGGCATCCCGCCCGCGCCGCGCGGCGTGCCGCAGGTTGAAGTGACCTTCGATATTGACCGCAACGGCATTCTCAACGTCACCGCCAAGGACAAGGCCACCAGCCGTGAGCAGAAGGTAGTGATCACCGCCAGCAGCGGCCTGAGCAAGGACGAGGTTGACAAGATGGTGAAGGAAGCCGCCGCCCACGCCGATGAAGACCGCAAGCGCCGCGAACTGATCGAGACGCGCAACGGGGGCGACAACATGGCTTATGCGGCGGAGAAGGCGCTGCGCGAGGGCGGCGACAAGGTGCCAACCGAGGTGCAGGCCGAGGTCAACGAGAAGATTGCCGTGCTACGCAATGCGCTAGGCGGTGAAGATCCCCAGGCGATCCGCAGCGCCAGCGACCAGCTATCGCAGTCGATCCAGAAGATCGGCGCGGCGATGTATGGCAGCGCGGGCGAACCGGCCCAGCCCGGCGCTGACGGCCAGCACGAGCCGCAGCCCACTGACGGCAACGCTAACCCCGCCGCCAATGAGGAAGGCACCGTCGAGGGCGAGTTCCGCGAGGTCAATAGCTAACTACGCCGTAAACAAAGTTCTGATGGCGATGTAGACCCACCCCCAGCCCCTCCCGGCGGGAGGGGAGAACAGCAGAACTTTGTTTGCGAGATACTAACCATTCACCATTTACCATTAGGGCATGGGGAAGATATGGCAACATCGAAGCGAGATTACTACGAGGTGCTGGGCCTGGGCCGCAGCGCGAACGACGACGAGGTGAAAAAGGCGTACCGCCGCCTGGCTCGCCAGTATCATCCCGACGTGAACAAGGATACGGGCGCGGAAATGCGCTTCAAGGAGATCAACGAAGCCTACGAGGTGCTGTCCGACGGCAGCAAGCGGGCTGCCTACGACCGCTTCGGCCATGCGGCTAGCGGCGCAGGTGGCTTCCCCGGTGGCTTCGATCCCTACGCGGCGGGGGGGGTGAGCGGTTTTGGCGACATCTTCGAGACGCTGTTCTCTACGATGAACGCCAATGCCCAGCGTGCGCCCCAGCGTGGCTCGAACATCGGCACCCGCGTGGCGCTGGAGTTCGAGGAAGCGGCGTTCGGTGCAGAGAAGGAAATTGAAGTGACCCGCTTCGCCGCCTGCCAGACCTGCGCTGGCACGGGCGCAGAACCCGGCACCGAGGTGCAAACCTGCCCGCAATGCAAGGGAACAGGCGAGGTGCGTCGCGTGCAGCAGTCGGTGTTCGGTTCGTTGGTGGGGGTAGTCACTTGCGACCGCTGCAAGGGCGATGGCAAGATCGTCACCACCCCTTGCCACACCTGCAGGGGCGATGGTCGGGTGCGTGAAACTACCCGCATCGTGGTCAAGATACCCGCAGGCGTGGATGAGGCATCGCAGATCCGGCTGGCTGGTGAGGGCGACGCGGGCATACACAACCAGCCAGCGGGCGACCTGTACATTACCCTCAACGTCAAGCCGCATCGGATGTTCCGGCGCAAGGGCAACGACCTGCACATAGACTGGCCCATCAACGTGGCCCAGGCTGCGCTGGGCGACGAACTGGAACTGCCCACCCTGGAACCGACTGGTATCGTCTACACCAAGCAGCGCATCGCCCCCGGCACGCAGCATGATAAGGACATTCGCCTGCGCGACAAGGGCGTACCCTACCTGCGCCAGACCGGGCGCGGCGACCTACACATTCACCTAAAGGTGCAGGTGCCGATCACCCTGAGCGACGAGCAGCGCGACCTGTTCGAGAAGCTGGCCCGCAGCTTCGGTCACGATGTCAGCCCGCAGAACGAAAAGGGCTTCCTCGGCAAGCTGTTCGGCGGCTGATGCGCGGCAAATGGTAAATGGTAAATGGTAAATGAGGGCTGCCCTGGTTAGGGTGGCCCTCATTGTTGCTGTAGGTGCGGAGTGCATCTGGCCTGATTGCGTCTAGCGCAGTGCAGTTGGGGTGATTGTCACGCTGGGTATCGGCGTAGGCGTGGCTGTGTTGGTCGGTCCGCCCGGTGTATTGGTGGTGAATGGCGTAGATGTCTGGCTCGGCGTAGCAGTCATGCTCGGCGCAGGAGTATTGATCGGTGTGGGCGAGGCTGGCTGGTTCTGTTGCCCAGCGTAGACAATCTGGGCCATCTCGTCGCGGCGGATGGGGTTGTTGGGGCGGAAGGTGCCATCGAGATAGCCATTGATGATATGGTGTGCGTGCGCGGTTTCGATGAAGGCGTAGAACACATTGGATGGCGGCACATCTGTGAAAGTCGGGCCGCTGGCGGGGGTGAGCAGCGCGTATCCGCCCGCGTTGACCACTAGTTTGGTAAGCTGGGCGCGAGTGATAGCAACATTGGGTAGATAGCAAGGGTAGAGGGCTTGATGGTCGGTGCAGCCCTGTTGATCGAAGCCACTAAGGATGCCCGCATGGTAGCCGCTCTCGATGTAGACATAGGCGAAGTAACCAGGCGGCACGTCGGTGAAGCTCTGCCCGCTGGTGGGTGTTATGAGTGGCAGCCCGAAGGCCAACGCCACCAGCTTGGCGAACTGTCCGCGAGTTGCCGTGCCGCCGGGGTTGTAGTGGCTGGTATCAGTGCCGTTGATCACCCCCTGGCAGTAGAGGCTGTTGATAGCGTGGAAGAAGATGTTGGTATTGATGTCCACGAACGGGTTGGGGCAGACTGTGGGTTGGGGCGTGGGTGAGGGTGGTATCAACGTGGTAAAGCTACCATCAGCGGCGAACGCCCCACCCAAATAGCCATTGTCAATCGCTTGTACGCTCCAATAGTAGGTGATGCCAGGGGTGAGGTCGGTTAGAGTGTAGACAGTATGCTCACCAACATTGCCCGCTTGCGGTAGCAGACGCTGGCCGCTGGGTAGCGTCATTGCGCTGACGATATTTTCACTGCCGGGGGTGGTACCCACACGCAGATTGTAGCTGAGGGCGGCGGCGGGGGTATGGTCGTCGCTGGCAGGCTGCCACGCTAGCTGTACCGCATTGTAATTTAGCAGTGTGGCGCTGAGACTGCCAGGGATGCTCGGAGGTGCGTTGTCGTTAGCTGCGTTGTTGCGATAAACCTTGGTAAAGGCAGCGCCTTCTGTGGTCTGACCAATGTCCAGTAGGTCGAGTCGCCCATCGTTGTTGTAGTCACCCCAACCAAGATAACCCGACCCATTGACTGCTTCAATCGTGGCGTTGATATTGGTGAACGAGTTATTCCCCTCATTTCTGTACACCACAATGGCCTGATTGTCGGTATAGGGTGTGGCAGCAAAATCCAGGTAACCGTCATTGTTGTAGTCGCCCGACGTAAGCAGCCTAAGCCCGTAGTATCGCGGATCCGGGCTGAACACTCTGGTAAAGCTCCCATCATGATTGTTGTGATATAGATAGCCACCGAGCATAATGTCGAGCCAGCCGTCACTATCGTAATCACCAAGCGTGACCTCACCTTCAGCGCCTAGTACCGTGGCGCTGTCGAGGCTAAAGTTCCCTGTGCCATCGCCCAGAAATAGACGAGTGCTATTGCCGTTAGTCGCCAGAATGTCGAGGAAGCCATCATTGTTGAAGTCGGCCCAGTAGGTGCCTGCATCACTGTAGGCTCCGAGGTTGGGAGTGAACGAGGTAAAAGCGCCGTTTCCGTCATTACGAAATATGCGGTCGAAGGAATTCATGCAGAAATGTGTACCGAGGCAGCCAGAGGTGATGAAGTCTTGGCGACCGTCATTGTTGTAATCACCCCAATAGATATCTCCGGCGATGTTGTTCCAGCTATTAGCGAGGGTGAACGTGCCATCCCTGTTGTTGTGATAGAGATAGGTGACGAATATGCCGCTACTGTCGTTAATGCCGCTATACGCAAGGTCGGGGTAGCCGTCGTTGTCGTAGTCACCCCAGGCAGCACCACGCAGGTTTACTTGAATAAAGTTAGCGAATGCGGGGCTGAAAGTACCATTCCCATTGTTATGATAGAGCTGAAGGGTATGGCTGTAGAAGTTGCTGCTGCCATAAAGCAGCACATCGAGCCTGCCATCCTTGTCGTAATCTACCCAGCGGGCATCCTGCGCTGGTGGCAGGCCGGTGGTGACCTCGGTGAAATCGCCGCTCGGTGGGGTCGAGGTTGGTGAGGGCGAACTGGCGGGCAACCGAGGCGGCGCGGGACTGACCGCTTGCCCATTTACGGGTGCTACCACCTGGGTGCGGCTGACGAGTAGCGCATTTGCCGACTGCCTACTGGTCTGCTCAGCAGCCGAGCTGCTGCCGAGGGTGACGATAAACATCGCGATTACCACGATGGTGATACTCTGATACTTGCGCTTCATCTCTCTACCTTCCTTTCAGTTCTTTGCGTTAGCCGCAAATTACATGGCTAGAACCTCGCTAGCCCCGGTGTGGGGGTGATCGTCACGCTTGGCATTGACGTGGGCGTGGCTGTGTTGGTCGGTCCGCCCGGTGTATTGGTGGTGAATGGCGTAGATGTCTGGCTCGGCGTAGCAGTCATGCTCGGCGCAGGAGTATTGATCGGCGTGGGCGAGGCGGGCTGGTTCTGCTGCCCAGCGTAGACGATCTGAGCCATCTCGTCGCGGCGGATGGGGTTGTTGGGGCGGAAGCTGCCGTCGGGGTAGCCAGCAATGATGTGGTTGGCGGCAGCGGTTTCGATGAAGGCGTAGAACACGTTGGATGGCGGCACATCTGTGAAAGTCGGGCCGCTGGCGGGGGTGAGCAGCGCATATTCGCCTGCGTTGACTACTAGCTTGGTAAGCTGTCCACGAGTAATGGCGAGGTTGGGCAGATAGCAAGGATAGAGGGCGTTATGCGCGGCACAACCTACGGCATCGAAGCCGCTGAGGATGCCCGCATAATAGCCGCTCTCGATGTAGGCATAGGCAAAATAACCAGGCGGCACATCGGTGAAGGTTGGCCTGCCGCTTGGCGTAGTCAAGGGCAAGCCGAAGGCTAGCGCCACCAACTTGGCGAACTGCCCGCGTGTGGCAGTGCCGCTCGGCGAGTAGTGGCTGGCATCGGTGCCGTTGATGACACCCTGACAGTAGAGGCTATTGATAGCGTGAAAGAAGATGTTGGTGTTGATGTCAACAAATAGGTTGGGGCAGGCGGTGGGTTGGGGGCTGGGGGAAATGGTTGGCGTAATGGTGCTGCACCCTAGAGTGCTGTAGTGTTCCACCAGGGTGTTGCTGTTGCCGGTACTGCTATTATAGTGACCAACAGCCCACACATCGCTTGACGATACAGCAGCTACTCCGTTTAGATCGGCATTTGGCCCAGGGCTGGGACTAGTAACCAGGCTCCAGCTGGTGCCATCCCAGTGTGTTACCAGTGTCGCATCCGAGCCACCCCGTGCATTGTAGCTACTGCTACCCACCGCCCAGATGTCATTTGCTGCTATTGCGCTTACGCTATTTAGCTGGTTGCCAACGATACCAGGACCGTGAGAGCTGGCGAGGGCGGTCCAAGTGCTTCCATCCCAGTGTTCGGTTAGTGTGCTGGCACCAGAATAACCAACCGCCCAAACATCGCTCGACGATAGTGCGGTTACTCCCAGCAGCAGGTTATTACCGCTGCCGGGGTTGGGGCTTGTTACGACGGTCCAATTGCTGCCATTCCAGTGTTCGGTCAGAGTGCCGCCAGAATAACCAACCGCCCAAACGTCGCTTGCCGATGTGGAAGTTGCTCCGAGGAGAACACTATTGCTGGTAGAGTTAGGGCTAGCTACGATCGTCCAACTGCTGCCATCCCAGTGTTCGGTTAGCGTGCTGTAGGCTGACCCTTCACCAACTGCCCAGACATCGTTGGCCGATACTGCGGTTACTCCATGTAGAATGGAGTAGTAAGGGTCGGGATTAGGGCTGGGAACGATATGCCATATGGTGCCATCCCAGTGCTCCACAAGTGTTCTACGATGACCGCTGCTATCTTGAAAGTCTCCAACTGCCCATACGCTACTTGGCGATATGGTTGTTATGCCAAAAAGTTCGGCATAGGTGCCAGCGTTGGGACTGGAGATCACGCTCCAACTTGTGCCGTTCCAGTGTTCAGTTAGCGTACTATAATACGCAACAGTGCCAGTATAGCCGCTTATGTATGCACCAACTGCCCAAATGTCGCTTGATGAGATCGCGGCTACTGCCTGTAGACTGCTGCCGTTCGCGCCAGCGTTGGGGCTAGGGACTACGCTCCAGATGGGGGCGCAATCAGCGGGCGATGCTTGGGGCAACCCCCTAGCAGCCGCCTGGTTGTGAGTTGCGATTGCCATAAAGCTGAATAGCAACATGGCAACGATGGTGATGCTCTGATAATTGCGCTTCATCTCTCTACCTCCCTATGTGTGCTATATGCGATTACGATATTATGTGGCAAGGTAATTATATCCGCATATGTGGGCGAAAGATGGGCGGAAGTCGGGCGCTTTTTAGGCGTTATTCAGGCGCTTTTCAGGCGCAGCACGATCGCGGCGGTTGCGTAATGACCAGGCATACTGAAGCAGATCAACGTAAAAGCCTCTCCCTGGCAGGGAGAGGTTTGGTGAGGGTGGAGTGTTAACCTACGACCAGCCCAGCCGTAAGGCAAGATTCTCCCTCACCAAACCTCTCCCGCTGGGAGAGGCTTTTTGCACTTCGTAATTAGAAAATCGGCAAATACCGCTGGCGCTCCCATTCGGTAATCTGGATGCGGTACTCGTCGTATTCCTGGCGGCGGGCATCGAGCAGATGGTCGTAGATGTGGTCGCCCAGCGCGGTGCGAATCAGCGGGTCGGACTCCATCACGTCGAGCGCTTCTTCCAGGCTGCCGGGCAGGCTGGCAATGTTGCGTTCGCGGCGGCCTTCCTCGCCCATGTGGTAGAGGTTCTCCTCCACCGGGTCGGGCAAGGCCAGTTCGTTTTTGATGCCGTCGAGACCGGCGTGCAGCATCACCGCGAAGGCGAGGTACGGGTTGCAGGTGGGGTCGGGGCAGCGCAGTTCGAGGCGGATGGCCTTGGGCCTCCCCGGCGTTACCTGCGGGATGCGTACCAATGCCGAACGGTTGATACGCGCCCAGGCGATGTACACCGGCGCTTCGTAGCCCGGCACCAGCCGCTTGTAGGAATTGACCGTGGGCGACAGGATCGCGGACATGGCGCGGGCGTGCTTGAGGATACCGGCGATGTAGTGCTTGGCGGTTTTGCTCAGGCCGTAAGCGTCATTGGAGTCGGCGAAGGTGTTACTTTCCCCATCGAGGCTGAACAGGCTCTGGTGGGTGTGCATCCCCGAACCGTTCACGCCAAACAGCGGCTTGGGCATGAAGGTGGCGTAGAGGCCGTGCTGCTGGGCCACCATCTTGAAGGCGTACTTCAGGGTAAGGGCGCTGTCGGCGGTACGTAGTCCGTCGGAGAACTTGAAGTCAATCTCGTGCTGGCCGGGGGCAACCTCGTGGTGGGCGGTCTCCACCTCGATGCCGAAGGCGAGCAGCGCCAGGGTCATGTCGTTGCGTACCTCCTCGCCGAGGTCGGTGGAGAGGTCGAAGTAGCCGCCCGCGTCGTGTACCTCGGTGGTGGGGCTGCCGTCGGCGTTACGCTTGAACAGGAAGAACTCAAGCTCAGGGCCGGTGTTGAAGGTGTAGCCCAGCTTGTCGGCTTGCTGCATCGCCTTGCGTAGCACGTAGCGGGGGTCGCCAGCGAACTCCTGACCGTCGGGGGTGAACACGTTGCAGATGGCGCGGGCGGTCAGTTGCCTGCCGCTGGTCCAGGGTACGATCGCGAAGGTGGACAGGTCGGGCTTCAAGTACATATCACTCTCGGCGATGCGGGCGAAGCCCTCCACCGATGAGCCGTCGAACCACTTGCCACCTTTAATCGCATCCTCGAACTGCTCTAGCGGGATGGTCACGCTCTTGAGGATGCCGATAATGTCGGTGAACTGCAGGTTGACGAAGGCGACCCCCTGCTGTTCGCACTTGGCTAGCACCTCGTCAATCAGTTCGGGCGTGTTCTCGGTTCCGTAACGCATAGCGGTGAAATCTCCTCTCTAATTGCTATTGATCCCCTCTCCCCGCCGAGGGAGAGGGTGAGGGTAATCCGTTATCCCCTCTCCCCACTGGGGGAGAGGGTTAGGGTGAGGGGTAAAATAAAAAGGGTCACTCAGCGACCCACTCGTCGCCGGTGACCAGTTACTTTGTACGCCTGGCAATATTCGGTTGTGCTGCTGCTGGCTGGTTGGGCCGAAGTATATCACAAACTCCTGCAATTCTGCAATAGGGGCGGAGAGGGTGGGATTCGAACCCACGAGACGACTTTTGGCCGCCTACCCGCTTTCCAGGCGAGCTCCTTCAACCACTCGGACACCTCCCCAGATGTGATTGTAGAATGTAGATTGTAGAATGGTGGTAGCGGCGAGAGGATTTGAACCTCCGGCCACCTGAACCCCATTCAGGTGCGCTATCGGGTTATGGTACTCCCCCTCCCAGCCTCCCCCTTTGGGGAGGGGTAAAGCCAGCTTGCCCATTTGGGAGGGGTTAGGGCGGAGAGGGTGGGATTCGAACCCACGAAGGTGTAACCCTTACTCGTTTTCGAGACGAGCTCCTTCAACCGCTCGGACACCTCTCCCGAGGGGGGGGATTCGAACCCCCGAAGGCGGCATCTCTACCTCCTTAGCCGTTTCTTAGACGGCCTCCATAAACCGCTCGGACACCTCGCCACGTTGGGACGAAAACTAAAAGAAACAGAATAACAAGAGAGGTAGACCTAGGGTCTACCTGTCTGGTTAACTGCCACTCTTAGCTCCCGATGTGGGTGTGACCGATAGGACTTGAACCTACGACCTTTGGGTCCGCAACCCAACGCTCTATCCACTGAGCTACGGCCACATTTGCGGAATCTCCGGTTGCTGTGTTATTATAACATAAACCCGCATATGAGTCAAATCTTTTTGCGCCGAAAGATTGGCGAGTTACAACTTTGGTGGTACAATAGATGCAACGATACTCATGCGGGAATTGCGCGGCTGAAAGCCGAAGGTGGTACATCTAGCGAGGACTTCCGCCGCGAGCTGGGGCTGTGATCAGTAAGGTTGCAACATTTTCCTGCATATCGCTGTCTAATCAGGGTAGAGGGGCGGACAAACATCCCCTTGAGACAAGGAACTATAGACATGAACAATCGACCTGTAAACCAACGTGAGAAGCCCCAGCCGCTAAACGGCGATGTGTTCCAGGGGCTTAACGACCTGGGAGTGAAGAACATCCAGGTCAATGTGCCGACCGCTGGCTTCAAGCCGCCGGATACGCGCAACCTGCTCCAGGATCTGATCAATAGCTGGCTGAACATCCTCACCCACCCGACTATGGCGAACTTCAAGGCACAAGGGGCGCGCACCTCGTGGACGGTGGCGATCGCCTCGGTGCTGGTAATGGGTATAGTTGCCGGGGCGGTGGGCGCTATTCGCAGCATCTTCAGCAACGTCGTTTTTGGCATCATCGGCTTTCTCCCTAACCTGCTAATCACCCCATTCGTTACCCTGGGCGGTTTCTTCCTGGTGGCAGCGGTGCTCTACCTGGTGGCGGGACGGCTGGGCGGCAACGGTGGCTTCTCGACCCCGACCAAGCTCCTCGCGCTGATTGCCCCACTCTATAGCCTGGCGCTACTCATCTCCGTGCCGCACAACCTCATCTTCGGCATCCTCGGCGGGCTGGTGGGGGCATATGTGGTCTTCCTGATGTGGCTGATGGTACGAGCCACCCACAACCTTAACGAGCGCAACGCCGCCATCATCGTGGCGCTGCCCGCGCTTCTGGTGCTGCTGGGGGTTATCTTCTAGCGCGGGGCGAGTGCAACCCATCCCTACAAAAGTTTGATGCGCCCCTGGCTGATATGCCAGGGGCGGTTTCATGCTTAGGGGAACAAAATCGAGAGCAGAAACGTTGATGAGATAGTGTATAATTTAATTGACAATCATCCATTATCGAAGGTGAAGATTATGCGAACCATGCGCCCGCTGTTTATCACCCTGGCTGTCGCCCTGCTGGCAACTTACGCGCTGACCACTACACTGCCTGCGCCAGTTCGTACCCCTACGCCTTCCAAAGAGTCTGGCAACCCACCTGCAACTACCACGCCAGCGGCGTGCGAGGAGTGGAGTGAGGCGGCCGTTTATCCCATACCGATTTTTGGCAATGCGGTGGCAAGTGTAGGCGGCTATATCTACAGTTTTGGCGGAGTTACAAATAATCTCATCACCGATAATGCGTACAAGTTCGATGGTAGCGCATGGACCCCGATCGCCGCTCTGCCAGTCTCGCGCACCTTCGCTAGCGCGGTGACGGACGGTAGATATATCTATATCATCAACGGGCAGGAAAATATCGGCCTCGATACTAACACAAACACGCTTTTTCGCTACGATCCCCAAACCAACACATACACCCAGCTAGCCTCATCGTACCACACCACCTTTCAGCAAGCGGCGGTCTACGCAAACGGCCATATCTACCGCATCGGTGG
>JANXYP010000231.1 GCA_025355955.1 Chloroflexota bacterium | reverse complement strand
TGTGCCTAATGATGATGGCTCTCTGGGGGTCTGGGGGTTCAGCCCACAGAGGCTGCCCTACTTCAATGCTGCGGGTTTGCCGTACACCTGGCCTGGCCGCGCCGCCCAGCGGATTGCATACGATGGGCATTGAGGCGCTTGAGCCGCGGGGGGCTGAACCCCCAGACCGCCAGGCTCATCCCCTACTTTCTTAGCTTGATGATTATGGGCGTATGCGATTCGCCTCTACGCCAATTCGACTGCTTTCCCTAATATGCGGTTGTAATATTATCCGTTTTTACAATCCGCTGGCTAACCCGTACCACGCGCCAGCGGCGGATTAAGTCCGCCCCTCCGCTGGTGCCTCGCGGCCCGCCCAGAAGTTCTGTAGCTCCGCCCGCAGCTTTGCGTTCGGTTCGCTGTTGAGGCTGGGGTCTTCCGCGAAGATGGCTTTGGCCTCGCGTCGCGCCATTTCCAGAGTGGTCATGTCGCTGAGGTTCGCCATGCGGAGGTCGGTGTAGCCACTCTGCTTGGTGCCGAAGAATTGACCAGGGCCACGGATCTGCAGGTCGGCCTCGGCCAACACGAAGCCATCCTCGGTGCTTTCAATTACCTTCAGCCGCTCCTCGGCGACTATCCCCACCCCGTCGGCCAGCAACATACAGTAGGACTGCGACTCACCGCGCCCCACCCGCCCGCGAAACTGGTGCAACTGGCTGAGGCCGAAGCGGTTCGCTCCCTCCACCATCATTACCGTAGCGTTCGGTACATCAATACCCACCTCCACCACGCTGGTGCTGACCAGGATATTGAACTCACCCGCACGGAAGGCGGCCATCGCCTTGTCCTTCTCCTCGGCCTTCAGCCTGCCATGCACCAATCCCAGCTTCAGGTCGGGGAAGACTTCGGCCTGCAGGCGGGCGTGTTCGTCCACCGCCGCCTTTGCCTCAATCTTCTCCGACTCCTCCACTAGCGGGCAGATGATGAACGCCTGCTGACCTTGCGCTACCATCTTGCGGATGAAGCGATATGAGGCATCGCGCTGATTGGGAGCCAGCCATTTGGTCTTAATCGGCAGACGACCGATCGGCTTCTCGTCAATTACGCTCACATCCAAGTCGCCGTAGACGGTCAGCGCCAGGCTGCGCGGGATGGGCGTGGCGGTCATTACCAGCGTGTCGGGGTTGTAGCCCTTCTGCCTGAGCGCGTTGCGCTGCAGCACGCCAAAGCGGTGCTGCTCATCTACAACCACCACACCCAGCGCATTGAATTCCAGCTTCTCCTGGATTAGCGCGTGAGTGCCAATGAAGATGTCGGCGCTACCCTGGGCCGCCTCCTGGTAGATGCGCCGCTTCTCCGCCTTTTTCACGCTGCCGGTCAACATTCGCACCTGCACCGAACGTTCGCCGCCCTGTAGCAAGCCGCCCAATTGCATCTTGCCGTCTACCACCTTCTTCTCCAGGGTGAGCGTACCTTCCGGCGCGGGGATGCTGATATTTTCCATTAGCTTGCTGAGGGTACGATAGTGCTGCTCGGCGAGGATCTCGGTGGGGGCCATCAGCACCGACTGGTAGCCCGCTGCCGCTGCTGCCAGCATCGCAATCGCCGCCACCACCGTCTTGCCGCTGCCTACATCACCCTGCAGCAGGCGCGACATTGGCAGCGGCTTCTCCATGTCACCCATAATATCGGCCAGCACCTTCTGCTGCGCCTTGGTAAGCTCGAATGGTAGGGTGGCGATGAAGCGTTCCAGCAGTGCAGGTTGCGGCTTAATCTCGCGGCCAGGCTGGTCGACCTGCCACTCGCGCTTACGCATTAGCATCCCTAGCTGGATGAGCAGGAACTCGTCGAACGCGAGGCGGCGGCGGGCGCGTTCGAGGGTGGACAGATCGGTGGGGAAGTGGGCCTGCTGCACGGCGGCGGGCAGCGGCAGCAATGCGGCGCGTTCTAGCACATCAGCGGGCAGGAAGTCGTGCAGCAACGCGCCATAGGTGTCCAGCGCTTGCTTGGCGATGCGCCGCGCCGACTGCGCGGTGAGGCCCTCGGTGAGCGGATAAACCGGCACCAGACGGCCGGTGTGGGTCAGTTCGCTGGTGTAAGGCTCCCACTGCGGCGACTGGAAGGTGAGCCTGCCCTGGAACTCGTCCACCTTGCCGCTGATCACGATTTTCTGTCCACGCACAATCTGGTTCGCCAGCCAACGCTGATTGAACCAGGTAGCCTGCACTGCACCGGTATTGTCCTCGATGGTGACACGGAACAGACCGAAGCCCTTGCGCGTGTTCTGCTGCCAGGTCTCCGCCACCGTGCCGATTACCGTCTCGGTCGCACCGTAGGTTAGCTCCGCGATTTTGTGCAACTGGCTGAAGTCGTCGTGGCGGCGGGGGAAGAAGTATAGCAAGTCGCGGATGGTCATCACCCCCAACTTGGCGAACAGCGCGGCAAACTTCTCGCTTACCCCGCGCAGCAAGGTAATCGGCTCATCCAACACTGCCGGATCAACATCAGCAATCTTCCCCTTCCCCGATCTTAGGGGAGGATTGGGGAGGGGAGCGTCGTTCTCCCTCCCCACTTGCGGGAGAGGATTGGGGTCATTCTCCCTCCCCGATCTTAGGGGAGGGTTGGGGTCATTCTCCCTCCCCCCTTGCGGGGGAGGGTTGGGGTGGGGGGTAGAGCGCAGCAGTTCACGCGGCATCGCGGGCAGTTCGCCAGAGATGCCAACCCGCTCCTCGACCGTCGGCATGGTAGGAACAGTGTAATATGGCTTGTGCATCGGGCCGTCAACGCGGTCGCCAGCCAGCAGCTCGGCGGCGCTGGGGAGGCGAAGTGCTGAGTGCTGAGTGCTGAGTGCTGAGGGGGGTACGTTGTCATCTGGCAGAAATTGGCTCGAGTCGTTCCCCCTCCCCGATCTTAGGGGAGGGTTGGGGAGGGGAGCATCAGAGGAGGAGTCATTCTCCCTCCCCGACCTTAGGGGAGGGCTGGGGAGGGGGGTAGCGCTGCCGCCCAGCCGCGCCAGCAGGACGCGCACGCGGATGACTTTGGCTTTACGGGCTTCCACCGCGAAGCTCTGGTAGTTGTGCAGCGCGATGGCGATTTCGTCAATCAGATTGCTGGCATCGGGTGGCCCTGAGTTGGCGAACACGGCGCGGGCCTGGCGGCTCCACGTCTCGCTGAAGCGGTGCAGGCCGCCTGCGACTGCAGCATCCTGAAAGCCCTTGTGTTCTTCAAGTTCGAGGATGCGGGAGAGGGTGGCAACCGCAGGGTTGAGGGAGGTGGTCACTTGCCTGGCTCCTTGCCAGAGTGGTTGGCGATAACGCAGCAAACACCAACCGCACGGGGGCCGATGTGGGTGCCTAGCACCGCGCCGATATGGCCTATCATGATCTGGTCGCGGGGGTAGATGGGGACGAGCATCTCTACCAGTTTGGCGGCATCTTCGTCGTCGTAGCCGTGAACCACCGACAAGGCATCGAGCGGGCCATAGCTGGCAACGATATCGGCCATGCGCTGCAATGCGCGGTTCTTGGTACGCACCCGCTCCATTGGCTCTACCTGACCGTCCTTTAGCTGAATAATTGGCTTAATCGCCAGCATCGTGCCGAGGAACGCCTGGGCCATGCCGATGCGCCCACCGCGCTGCAGCATCTCCAGGGTGTCGAACGCACCCATGATTCGCACGCGCGGGATCATGCTCTGCACCAGCGCCATGACCTCGACCAGCGACTTGCCTGCGCGGGCAGCACGGGCGGCAAAGATCGCCATCCAGCCAATGCACATACTCATCGAGCGGGTATCAATCACGCTCACCCGCGGGCCGGAAGCGGGGTTGATCAGCCCCAGGCTGTCGGCGGCCAGGTGCGCGCTGCCGAATACGCCGCTCAGTTCGCAGCTGATGTGCAGGGATATGACATCGCTATCGTCGGAGGTGAGCAACTGGTAGAGGTTGGAGAATAGTCCGGGGGCAGGCTGCGCGGTGGTGGGTAGGCTCTTCATATGGCTGAGGCGAGCGTAGAACTCAGGGCCGGTTAGGTCGACGCCGTCGGCGAATTGCTGGTTGCCGAAGATAACATTGAGCGGCACCACACTTATGCCCAGCGCGTGGGCAACCTCGTGAGGCAAGTCGGCAGTGCTGTCGGTGACAACGCGGACGCGGCGGGTAGTTGCCGCACGATCAGTCAACGGTCGTCTCCTTCATAGACGGCAGCGCCGAGCGCGGAAGGGCCGAGGTGCGTCCCCAGCACCGCGCTGTATTCGGTGACTAGCACCCGTTCGCGGGGATAGATGGGGTGGATGCGGGTGAGCAGCAACTCGATTTCGCCAGGTGTTCCACTGTGCAACAGGGAGAGTTCCTCCACATGGGGGAAGTCCTCTACGAAGTTGTACAGTCCCTCGATTGCTTTGGCGCGGGTGCGGGCGCGTTCAAATGGCACGATTGTTCCCTCGT
Organism: Chloroflexota bacterium; assembly: GCA_025355955.1. Taxonomy (GTDB): domain Bacteria; phylum Chloroflexota; class Chloroflexia; order QHBQ01; family QHBQ01; genus QHBQ01. Next base: position 5,329 of record JANXYP010000231.1, on the reverse strand, counting down.
CCAGCCGCAGAAGCGCACGACCGCTACCTGGTTCGAGCAGGTTGGCAACCCTTGCGGCACGGCCCCCTTGCTGCAAATAATCATAAGTCTCCACAAAGAAGACGACATGGGTCTGGGTGGTCATCCGCTGCACCATGGAGGCGAGTTCGGCCAGGCTGTGGCGGCCAGTGCGGGCCGCTTTCGCCGCTGCCAGCACGATCAAGCCCAGGCCCATCGAGACAGACAGCGAGTCCACAATCGCAATATGAGCGGCAGTGGTCGCACCTAGCCCCTCGCGGGCGCGCAACGCGGCGGTGTAGGTGTCGTTCAACTTGCTGCTTATTGTGATAACCAGCACATCACTCTGGCGAGTCAGGTTGCGGAATAGGCGCTCGAAGGTAGTCACCGCAGGCGCGTGAGTAGTGACCGCGCTTGGTCCGCTACCGTTTAGGTGGCGAAATAGCTCGGTGCTATTGATGGAAACGCGGTCGAGATATAGCTCATCCTTGACCTGTACCTGCAGCGGCACCACGCTGATGTCGTACTGCCGCAGCAAGTAATCGGGGATGTCACAGGTGCTATCGGTTACAATCTTAATGTTGCTCATTTGCCCTCACCCTAACCCTCTCCCAGAGGGAGAGGGGAGTGCTAGAACCTCTCCCGCAGGAGAGGGTAGCCCTATTCGGCGGAGATGATGTAATCATAGAATGGTTGGCCGCCATCTACTACCTCGACTACCAGATCGGGGTGTTCCACACTGATGCCATCGCTGAGGCGGCGCACCCGCGCTGCGTCCATATCCTTGCCATAGTAAAGAGTCAGCACCTCGCGATCTTCCAGGCCCATCTTGCTAATCAGGTCGCGGATAACCTGCTCACGGTCGGTGCCAGCAACGATCAGCACATCGTTGAGCAGGCCGATGGTGTCGCCTGCGTGTACGTCGATTTCGTTCATGGTGGTGTCACGCACTGCAGTGGTGATCTCGCCGGTGGCGACATCATCGGCGGCCCGCTTCATCGCGGCGGTGTTGCTATCCAGGTCGGTGTCGTAATTGATGGCGAGCAGAGCGGCGACTCCCTGGGGAATGGTGCGGGTGGGAACCACACTGACCTTCTTGCTGGTTAGTTGCTGCACCTGATTGGCGGCCATGATGATGTTGCCATTGTTGGGCAGGATAATAACCTCAGCGTTGGGCAGCTTCTCTACTGCGTCGAGCAAGTCAGCGGTGCTGGGATTCATAGTCTGGCCGCCAGTGACGATGCGGCCTGCACCCATGCTGCGGAAGACCCGCTCCAGGCCGGAGCCAGATACTACTGCGATCACGCCGGGGCCAATGCCGCTGGCGGCGGAACTGGCCGCCCACTCGCTGGCCTGCTGCTCGGCGTTGGGGGTGGCGAAGGTTTTGGTCGGGCTGGCTGCGCCCGTGCTGCCGGGCGTGGCAAAAGCGGTCAGATCTGCGCCGCTGGCGTGGCTATCCACAAAATGTTCATGCTGATCCTGCATATTGTCAACTTTGATTTGACGCATACTGCCCAACGAGGTGGCGAACTCCAAAACCTGGCCGGGATGTTCGGTGTGGATATGCACCTTCAGCATAGTGTCGTCGCCCACCACCACCGCTGAGTCTCCCATACTGTTCAGCTTATCGCGGGCCGCATCGAAGTTGATGTCCTGGCCGAAAACCATGAAGTTGGTGCAGTAACCATACTGGCCCAGCTCGATATTGACATTTGGCGCGTCGGCGGAGGCAGGAATGGGGTGCATCGTGTCGGGGATGTCCACCGGACGAGCGGCGATGTCGTCGCCCACCGCATAGCGGCGGATGCCCTCGAATATGGTCAGCAACCCCTCAGCCCCCGCGTCTACCACCCCGGCCTGGCGTAGCTTGTCGAGCAATTGGGGGGTACGATCCACGCTGGCGCGGCCAGCGCTGCACACCTCAGCGAAAAGGTGGCCGAAGCTGTTCTCCTGTTTGCAGGCGATCTGGGCCGCCTCGGCCATCTCGCGCATTGCGGTCAGGATGGTGCCTTCGACCGGCTTCTGCACCGCCCGATAGGCGCGGGCGTTGGCCTGCTCCATGGCGACGGCAAACTCGCTGGCGCTCACTTGCTCCTTGCCGGTCAACCCCTCGTTCAACCCGCGCAACACCTGGCTGAGGATCACCCCTGAATTGCCCCGCGACCCCATCAGCGCGCCCCGCGCGATCGCCTGCAATAGTTCGGCGGCGGAATGGGTGGGCGAGTCGGCTACCGTCTTGACCGCCGCTTGCAAGGTGAGGTACATATTGGTGCCGGTGTCGCCATCCGGCACGGGGTAGACGTTCATGGCGTTGAGGGCAGCAGCGTGCTGCTCCAGCCAGGCGGCGGCGGCGAGGAACCCGGCCTTCAGGTTCTGCCCGTCCCAGGTCGCGCCTTTGCCGAGCGGCAAACGCGGCGTTGGGCTTGCCGATTGCGGCAGTATGTTGGCAGTGGTCAAGGTCATATTCTCCTGGTCAAGTATAGTGCTGAGTGCTGAGTGCTACCCCTCACCCTAACCCTCTCCCGCAAGCGGCGAGGGAGGCAGATGTAGCCCTTCCTTCCCAGCCTCCTATGGGGAAGGGTTATTTATAGCTCGTTGGGCTTGCTCACGCGGATACCCTGCACGTTGACGTTCACCTGAGCGACGGGCAGGCCGAGGCTGCTCTCGACTGCGAACTTGACCGTACTCATGATGTTGTTGGCAACCGCAGAGATGCGGGTGCCATATTCGATAATCACATACAGGTCAATGGTGACGTGGCGCTTGTTGCTATCGAAGTTCACATCCACGCCGCGGTTGCGCTCCTCGATGCGTAGCATCTCGCCGAGCGGGTGGTGGGCCGCCATGCCAACCACGCCGTAGCACTTCAGCACCGCGTGGCTGACTACGGTAGCAACAGCGTTGGGCGAAACCTCCACCTTGCCTAGCTTGGGCGGGCTGGCGCTATTATCTTCGACCATTGGGTTGGGTTCTACCTGGGCAACGTCCATATGGCTCCTTCTCGCTTGCAGAATCGCTGAGGATATGGTATGATTGTGTTCCGGCACTAAGGCGGGGAACACGTTGCGCTTCTATACGTCAATCAGGGCGCGGGGTTTCTGCAACGTTATAATAACCGAAAAACGTGATTTCGTAAAGGGGGTTGGATAAATTGTCTGGACAATGCGACATCTGTGGCAAGTCTCCCACTTGGGGACACAACGTTAGCTTCTCGCACCGCGTAACCAATCGACAGTGGCGGCCCAACATTCAGCACGCCCGCCTGACCATTAACGGACAGGTGCGGCGGGTCAACGTCTGCACCCGCTGCCTACGCACCTTGCAGAAGGCACCGACCAAGAAGCAGGCGGCAGGGAAGTAATTGCAGATTGTAGAAGGTAGATTGTAGATTGGCAAGGTTGGCAACTTCATCATAATCTACAATCTGCAATCTGCAATCTGCAATCCCAAAGAGGGGGTGGCGAATAGCCGCCTTTTTCTTTTTGCCAAATTGGGGTAAATTGCCGTGACTTTTTGGCGCTCTCCAACGTCTTTCATTATAGAGGCTACTTTCAGCACTCTCAGCTAAAGTCAGCAGATTTAGCGCAACCTTTTGGTTCTACCCAACGTCTCTATGTTCAGAGGGAAGAAAATATGAAGGCAAACCATAGCTTCGCACCTGGCTCCAGGCTCCTGCTCATCGGGTTGATGGTGGGCATTCTTGGCATGATGGCCGCCTGCAACACAACCAGCCAGCAAGTCACATCGAATGCTGCTATCCAGAACAGCAGCTCAGGGGTAGTTAGCACTGTTCTACCTACACCAGTAGGAACTCCCCAAGGGATAATGGCACCAACCCCAGGGCCACGCAAGCCCTTGGGCAACGCCTCACCAGAGGAGGTGGGTCAAGCTGCGATCGCTTTCGCCTTTGAAGAGCGCCGCGTCATCAGTGGCACGCCGCAGGTGCTGCTTGCCCGCTCTGTTACTCTCCAAGAGGTGGGCAATCTAGGTCTGGGTCAGAGCAGCTTTGGCAGCTCCGAACAGCCGCCATTGATGCTGGTCATCCTCAAGGGAGATTTCAACAAGGAGGTATCTTTTGGTGGATACCAGCGCAGCGAACTCTGTCTTCTCATCAAAGGTAGACCTAGCTCATGTCCTGCACCGAAGCATTACCAATACATCGGCTACGTGTATGACCTTTGGGCTAGTGCGCCTACTATCTTCATGCAATCGAAGGATGGCAGCATATTCAGGCAAGCGCTCAATGACCCCTCGCTGCCAACTGATGAAACACCTCTCAGCACACCTCAGCAGAATCATATGTCATCTGGTGGACCCAACCTGCTGCATTATGGCGACACCGCGATCGGCGAACCATCTGAAGGCAAGTTGGTACATCAAGGTTACGCAGGTGTGGGTCATTATTTGGCTTACACTGGCATTGACAAGCACAACGACATGGACAATCAGCCCGCCGATCCAAACCGGCTCTACGCCACTGTGTCATGGAATTGGAACTCGCCCACTGGTGGGCAGGAGTATGTGGCGGCCAATAAGCAGGCGCTGCCCCAGGTGGCGGCGCAGGGCGGCCAGGTCGAGGTTTCGTGGTGTTCAAGAATTATATGCCGGTCGAACAGTTCCGCGCCTTTGTGCAGAAGCACGGACTGAAGCCGGGGCTATCCTACCTGCGTGCGATTGACGAGAACCCGGTGCCAGTGTATGCGCCCTACTACACCATCAAGGTCAACGCCAGCAATAGCGACCCCATTCCGCAAGCCAGCCTGGGCAGCCAGCTTACTCCGCTGACTAGCGACCCACAGAGGCAGGTGGCGCTCAAGGGCGTGTATGTCACCCACGCCTGGATCGATGCCAAACAGCTACAGGCGCTGGCCGCCGACCCTTCGGTTTACTACGTGGACATCGCTGCCAACCTGGTACGCAGCGACCTGGCAAAGGCAGGCGTGGCGGGCGCAGCGCAGGCTCAGGTAATCACCTACCCACAGCTAATCTTCAACTCGCTGGTGGAGAAGCCCTACCAGAGTAAATAGGCTAGCGACAAGCTCGATGAATAGCAATAACGCGGAGGCGATCTGATGGTCGCCTTCTGCTTTTGCCGCTAGCAATAATGAACCGCTTATGCCTCCCGCTGGTATAATAGGTTAGACAAATATCAAACCCCAAAAGGAGGCGTGAGATGGCAGAGCGACCAGCATATGTAATCAAGACCCAAGATCTGGATAAGAGCCTCGCGTTCTACCGCGACGGCATTGGCTACGAGGTACTCGACCATCAGCCCGCAGCAGACATGGCGATCATCAACGCGGAGCAGCTACCGATATTGCTGGCAGGGCCA
>JANXYP010000218.1 GCA_025355955.1 Chloroflexota bacterium | reverse complement strand
AATGTAAGGGGAAATGATTGCGGCAAAAAGCCTCTTCCTGTAGGGAGAGGTTTGGTGAGGGTGAATCTCCCCTAGCACCAATGTCAGGGAAATGATCGCGGCAAAAAGCCTCTTCCTGCAGGGAGAGGTTTGGTGAGGGTGAATCTCGCCTAGCACCAATGTCAGGGAAATGATCGCGGCAAAAAGCCTCTCCCTGCCAGGGAGAAACCCCTTGCGGGTTCCCTGTGGGTGTTTGGTGAGGGTAAATCTCGCCACGCATCAATGTCAGGGAAATGATCGCGGCAAAAAGCCTCTCCCTTCTAGGGAGAGGTTTGGTGAGGGTGAATCTCCCCTAGCACCAATGTAAGGGGAATGATTGGGGCAAAAAGCCTCTCCCTGCCAGGGAGAGGGTTAGGGAGAGGGTCATCAAATCCCCTCGCCCCACCGGGGAGAGGGTTAGGGAGATGGGAAGGTTATGGATTTTACTGATGCTGTACTCAAACGGCGCATGGTGCGCCAGTTCACCGATGAGCCGGTAGACCCGGCGATTATAGACAAACTGGTGGAGCTGGCCCGCCACGCGCCCAGCGCCGGGTTTACCCAGGGGCAGGCGTTCATCATCGTCAGCGACCCGCAGATACGCAAGCAGGTCGCCAAAATCTGTGGTGAGGAGGATTACGACACCGGCGGTTATGGCCCCTGGATTTCGCAGGCTCCCGTGCAGGTGATACCCTGCACCAGCGAAGCCGCCTACCATCGCCGCTACAATGAGCCGGACAAAAAAGCGCCCGGCGAGGAGGAGATAGTGTGGCCCGTACCCTACTGGCACATGGATGTGGGCTGCGCGGTGATGGTGCTGCTGCTGGGGGTGGTGGACGAAGGGCTGGCAGCAGGCTTCGCGGGCGTGTTCGACCCCGATGGGCTACGCTCGTTGCTAGGCATCCCTGCAGAGTGGACTCCGGTTGGGGTTATCCCTATCGGCCACCCTGCGCCGGACAAGCGTTCACCCTCGCTCAAGCGTGGGCGCGTGGCTGATGCGGTGTATCTGCACCATGAGGGTTGGTAAGCTCACCAAACATACATCTTTAGCCTTACAAATCTGCCACGTTATCAGCCCATCTGTGCTATAATGCTGCTCCTGTCGGTTAGCCCTTTTATTCGCGAAAGGAGCAGCATAATATGCAATTCGCTTTCAACATCCCCAACTTCGGCCCTTACCATGACCCCCGGCTGGTTGCAGACCTGGCCCACGAGGCCGAGGAGAGCGGCTGGGATGGCTTCTTCATCTGGGACCATATACAGTGGCCCTTTCCTGAAGCCAACGGCGACCCGCAATCTCATGCCGACCCCTGGATCACCCTTGCCCTGGTTGCGGACCGCACCAGCCGCATCAAAATCGGCCCGATGGTTACGCCGCTCCCCCGTCGCCACCCCTGGAAAGTTGCACGTGAAACCGTCACCCTCGACCATCTCTCCAATGGGCGATTGATTTTTGGGGTAGGCATCGGTGGTGGATCTGCCAACTTCGATGCGGCTGAGTTCGGCAACTTTGACCTGCCGACCGACCCGAAGGTGCGCGCCGCAATGTTGGACGAGGAGCTTGACATCATCAGTGGCCTATGGCGCGGTGAACAGTTCAGCTATCATGGCAACCACTATCATGTAAGCGATACCAGGTTTATGCCAGCCAGCCTGCAACAGCCACGTATCCCCATCTGGGTGGCTGGCACATGGCCGCTGAAGAACCCCGCCCGCCGCGCTGCCCGCTGGGATGGCTATGCCCCGCTGGCACCGAACTTCGGCGAATTCACCCCCCAGGCAGTGCGCGAGATGGTAGAGTTCTTCAAGCAAGAGCGCAGCAGCGATGCTCCCTTCGACATCTACCTGGGCGGTAGCACCCTCGCAGACGATCCCATCAAAGCCGCCAGCTATGTCGCGGCGCTTGCCGAGGCAGGCGCAACCTGGTGGAGCGAAGGTTTGCTGCCGTGGGAGAGTAGCGCTGACGATGTGCGCCAGCGTATTCACCAAGGGCCGCCCCGGTAACGAGTGATGAGGGCTGAGGACTGAGTGCTGTAAGGGCGGGCGTAGGCCCGCCCTTTTGCGGGGGGTGATACAAGTTATTGGTTAGCTTGTTCGCTCACCAGGGCGGGCCACCGCCCGCCCCTACGTTTACCCAATAACTTGTAATACACCCTCTTTTGCGGGGTGCGCGTCACGTTCTTGCGGAGCAAGCGCTCAGTAAGGGCGAACCGTTGCTCGCCCTGGTCGGATCGGCTTAGAGGCGAACCGTTGCTCGCTCGTCAGCGGTGGGTGCGCATCACATTCTTACAAGCAAGCGTCGGTAGGGGCGAACCGTTGTTCGCCCTGATCGGGTATGCAAGAACTTGAAGCGCACCTCTTTTGCGTTGCCCGTTGCGTTTCCGCCACTTCTATGTTAGCATCAGTAACAGGCGGGTGATTGGCTCGTTTACTAAACCATATAAAGGAGATGTGTAATGAAAAACAAGGTATTCGGGGTTGTTACCCTGTTGCTTGCCTGCTTGTTGGTCAGTGGCTACGGCAACGTGGCGGCTCAAGGGGGCGGGGGCAAGCCAGCGGGCAGCCATCCCGTCAGCCAGCCCCAAGATACCCAGGACTTTCAGGATGTGCCGACCACCTACCTCTTCTACGGGGTCATCCACGACCTATTCGTTGATAGCGTCATCGGTGGCTATCCCTGCGGTGGGCCGGGCGAACCGTGTGTTCCCCCTGCCAATCTGCCCTACTTCCGCCCTAGCGCGAACGTCACTCGCGCCCAGAACGCCAAGTTCACCGACCTCGGTCGCCGCAAGGTCACAGGCGTTTACACTGGCACTAACCCTTACTATGGCATATTTACCGCGCTGAACACCAATATCACCAGCGAGAACAACGCCGGTATCTACGCGCAGGGCGGAACTGGCATATGGGCGGATGCCTATACCAGCGGCGCAACCAGAGGCTTCGGCGCGTTCATCCGCAACTTCGGTGGTGGTACCCTGGACCAATACGGCCTGTATGTTGGCAATCAGGATACCAGCGGGGCGGCTGGCTACGGCGGCTACTTCTACACTGTCCGCGGTTGGGGTCTGTACGGTGGTTCAACCAGTCCAGCCACAGGGATGGGCAGTTACGGGGTAGTAGGCGTTACTAACTTCAATGGCGATGCCGCTGGTGGCGTATTCACCGCTACCGATATGACTGTTGGCAACGGCAACTCAGGTATCTATGCCACTGGTTGGAGCGGCGCGGTACTCAATGGGGCTAACGGCACCGCCTTCCCTGGCGGTGACGGCCTTGATGTGGGTGCAAATGGCCTTCCGGACAATTACGCAATCGACGCCCAACAACCCGCTGGTGATACCTATTACTCGCTGTATGGCGTTGCTCACATCCACGGTACCAACATCTCTGGCGCTGACTACGAGAGCGAGGTGGTCTACGATGGCGCTGCGCCGCTCGCCATTGGCAGTGTGGTTGCCCTTGACCCCAACAACCAGATGGGTGGCGCACTCGGCGTGGTCAAGGCCGATGCCTCAACCGCCGATACTGCGATTGGCGTGATCAGCTACCGGCTGGACACGATGAAGGAAGGCAAGCACGACAAGACCTACATTGATGCTGCCGCAAGCAGCGTGAGCAAGAGCGACCGCGCCTATATCACCATCCTGGGCAGGGTCAAGATGAAGCTGGGCGACAGCGCGAAGGTGGGCAGCCGCCTCACCCTCGATGCCAATGGCACGGTGGCCGTCGCGGGCAAGGATACCCTCGCCAGCTTCGGCAAGGTTGCCAGTCAGCCGGACAAGGATGGCTACGCCTACGTCCTCGTCAACTTCAAGTAACATGGGCAGATAACACTACGATTTGGGCGCACTCATGTGCGCCCTTTGGTTTGCCTATGGTATAATGGGGGAGACACTTTACCCCACATGGACTTGGAGAACTGATGAGCGAAACTCGCAGCAAATATTCACTGAAGGGCGCACGTAGCAGCGACATTGCCCTTGCCATTGTGTTTACCATCGCCTTCGCAGTGCTGGTCGCGGTGCTGGCCTTCAATGGCCCGTTCAAGTCGGAGACTAGCGCCAACCAGCCGGTCATCCCCACCGCGCCGCAAACCGACCCCACCTATGTGACAGTGGATTATGGCCCACTGCTGCTGCTGCCGGGCATCGGTATCCTGCTGGTCGGCATCGGGGTGATCGTCTTTGCGCTACGCCGCAAGTTCGCCCGCATCTTCGTTGGGCAAGGGATGTTGGCCTGGATTGGCGTGATTATCATCGGCAGCCTTGTCGGTGGCCTCGGCGACAAGGGTATCCAGAGCGTGCTGGGGGCAGGCTTTGGCTTCGACCTGTACAAAGGCTTGAGCCTGGGGATTATCTACGCGTTGGTTATCTACTCGATCGCCGCACGGGGCTTGCGCGGCGGCAGTTGGTTGGATGCGGTTGGCTTCGGTATGGGCTACGGGCTGGTGGAGCAGATGGCGGTAAGCGCAGCCTATCTGGTGTTCGCCGGCGGTGTGCTGGTCAGCGGACGTGCGCCACAGGTTGCCCTGCCTACGCTGGATGGGCTGAACAACAATCTGCTGGTCGCAGTCATCCCCATCCTAAGCGGCTTCGCCTTCATCTTCATCCACGCCGCTTCCGCCACGATGGTCTTCTACGCCACCCAGCTTGAGGGTAGCGCCCGCTGGCTGTGGCTGCTACTTGCCGCGCTATATGAGGGGGCCATCCTCACCGTTGATGTGGCGGCGCTTACCAGCAGCACCGGCTTTGCGGGCCTCTCCCAGCAGTGGCCGGTGGCGATCGCCATCATCCTATGGGCCGCGCTCGGCTACGTCATCACCATCTGGCTGCGCCCCCGCTTCGCCATCTACGCCAACGTTGGCGACGCGCAAGGGCGGCTGGTGGGCAAGCCGCTATAGAGGGTGGCACGGAGACAGGGCGCAATGAGATTGCGCCTCTACAAGCCTATGTCAGATGTAGGGGCGTGATTCATCACGCCCAATCGAGGATGGCACAGCCCTTGCCACTACCATAAGGCTGGGTTTATAATCTATGCTATATCAGCTAGCCGATACTCTATAACAAGGGTTAGACCCCTCCCCCAGCAGGGAGGCCGAGAGAGGGTCCGAAATTGGTGCCAACATCAAGGAGGATGAAAAATGGACAAGGACGAGATTAGCAAGGTTGCCAACGAGCGGCAACGCTGGGAGGCGACCACCCTTAAGCAGCATCTGAGCAAGGGCGGAGAGCGCAAACCAGCCGATGAGTTCATGACTACCTCCAGCGTGCCGGTCAATCGCGTCTACACCCCTGCTGATGTGCCGGAGTTCGACTATATGCGCGACCTCGGCTTGCCCGGCGAGTACCCGTTTACCCGCGGCATCCACCCCACCATGTATCGCGGGCGGCTGTGGACGATGCGCCTGTTCGCCGGATTCGGCAGCGTGGAGGAGACCAATGCCCGCTTCCACTACCTGCTGGAGCATGGCGAGACTGGCCTATCCACTGCCTTCGACTTCCCCACCCTCTACGGCTATGACACCGATGACGAGATGGCCCTCGGCGAGTACGGCAAGGTCGGCGTGGGCGTAACCAGCATGGCCGACATGGAGATCCTGTTCGATGGCATCCCGCTCGACGATGTTACCACCTCGATGACCATTAACGGGCCAGCGGCGATCGTGTGGGCCTTCTACGTGGCGGCGGCGGAGAAGCGCGGCTTTCCCCGCGCCACGCTGGGCGGCACTATCCAGAACGATATTCTCAAGGAGTACATCGCCCAGAACACCTTCATCTTTCCCCATGAGCCATCGGTGCGTCTGGTGGTTGACACCATCGAGTTCGGCGCGAAGGAAATGCCGCGCTGGAACACGGTCAGCATCAGCGGCTACCACATCCGCGAGGCGGGCAGCACTGCGGTGCAGGAGCTGGCCTTCACCCTGGCCGATGGCCTCTGCTACGTGGAGGAGTGCGTCAAGCGCGGCATGAATGTGGACGACTTCGCCCCCCGTCTCAGCTACTTCTTCAACGCGCACAACGATTTCTTCGAGGAGATTGCCAAGTATCGCGCCGCCCGTCGCATCTGGGCGCGGGAGTTGAAGAACCGCTTTGGCGCAAAGAGCGAACGTAGCCTGTGGCTGCGCTTCCACACCCAGACCGCAGGCTGCGCCCTGACCGCGCAGCAGCCGGAGATCAATATCGTGCGGGTTGCGCTCCAGGCACTAGCCGCGGTGCTGGGCGGTACCCAGTCGCTGCACACCAACTCGATGGACGAGGCGCTGGCGCTGCCCTCCGACAAGGCGGTACGCATTGCGCTACGCACCCAGCAGATCATCGCCGAGGAGAGTGGCGTGACCAACACCGCCGACCCGCTGGGGGGCAGCTATCTGGTGGAAACGCTGACCAACCAGATGGAGCGCGAGGCATACGCCTACTTCGACCGCATCAAGGAGATGGGCGGGATGCTGGCGGCAATCAAGTCCAACTTCCCACAGAGCGAGATCGGTCAGGCCAGCTACCGCTATCAACGCGAGATTGACGAGAAGAAGCGCATCATGGTAGGGGTCAATGATTACGTGGTAGACGAAGCCCTGGACGTGCCGATCCTGCAGATGGATCCCGAAGGCGAACAGCGCCACCTTGCCCGCCTCAACAAGATCCGCGCCGAACGCGATGCCAGCAGAGTCGAAGCGGCACTCAACCACGTCAAGGCCGCCGCCCGCAGCAATGAGAACCTGATGCCCGCACTAATCGAGGCGGCCAACGCCTACGGCACCCTCGGCGAGATTACCCGTGCGCTGAAAGAGGTTTGGGGCGTGCAGCGGCATAGCAATGTAGTCTGAGTAAAGTGCAGCAATGCCCATTGCAGCTACCGTGGGGGTCTGGGGGTTCAGCCCCCAGAGGTTGAAGTGCATCAATGCTCATCGCAGCTACCGTGGGGGTCTGGGGGTTCAGCCCCCAGAGGTTGAAGCGCATCAATGCACAGCGTAACTGCAACGAACGTGAAAACTCGTAAACCATCAACTATAGGTAGCAGGCAGCCTCTGGGGCTGTAACCCCCAGCCCCAGGGAGCAAGTCAAGCGTTACGGGTGGGTGGCCTCTGGTGGTTCAGCCCCCGGCGATATTGAAGGTGTGTACGAATGAAAGACCGTCCAGAGGATGCGCTAATCCGTAACCGCGCCATTGAGCTACGTAGCGAACGGACTCCCGCTGAACGTAAGTTGTGGGCGAGGCTGCGTAGTCAACAGCTGGGTGGCTTTCGTTTTCGGCAGCAGCACCTGGTTGATCGCTACATTCTTGACTTCTACTGCCCTAGCACACGGCTTGCTGTAGAACTGGATGGTGATTCGCATATAGAGCAGGAAATGTACGACTCGGCTCGTACCACTTGGCTTACAGCAAACGGATATCGCGTGCTTAGGTTTACCAACTCCGATGTGCATGAGAATATTGAAAGCGTATTGGAGGCAATTTTGACTGAGTGCAAAAAACGCTGGCAACGGTGAGTAGTTGTGAAAGGAGCGATTAGATGGTATCAACGACGATGCCCGGCACACGCCGCGTGCGGGTGCTGATTGCCAAGCCGGGGCTGGACGGCCACGACCGCGGCGCGAAGGTGCTGACCCGCGCCCTGCGCGATGCTGGTATGGAGGTGATTTACACTGGCCTACACCAGACCCCTCAGATGGTGGCCGAGGCCGCCTTGCAGGAGGATGTGGACGCAGTGGGTCTCAGTATTCTCAGCGGCGCGCACATGGCGCTATTCCCCCGCGTGATGGCCGAGCTGCATCAGCGCGGCATTGACGATGTGCCAGTCTATGTAGGCGGCATTATCCCTGACGAGGATGTGCCGCAGGTGCTGGGCTGGGGTATCCGCGCCGTGTTCGGCCCGGGCGCGACCCTCGATAGCATCAGCCATCTGATCGAGGAGGATGCCCACGTCCGCCACGCCGCGCTGGAGGCGGGCCAGAAGTTCAACCCCGCCACCCTACGCCCCGCGACTGAGATTATCGGCGAAGCGGCAGGGCTGGCTAACCCCGACTTCGGCGTGAGCAGCGCGGAGCTTGCCCACCACCGCAACATTGTCCGCCCCAACCAGGTGCATGAGCCACCTGTGGGCGCGAACAGCGCGTCTGGCGCGATGGTCGAGCCTGGCAGCGTGGCTACCAGCCATACTGAGGGGCAAGGTGAGGGCAAGGCGTGAGCGAACTGGTCGAGCGGCTGCGCCATGAGCGCCTTACCCTGACCCGCACTATCAGCATGGTGGAGAATGGTGGTGCGGGCGCGGCGAATGTGCTGCGCGAGATTACCCCGGCCACCGGCCATGCTCGCGTGCTGGGTATCACCGGGCCGCCCGGTGCGGGCAAAAGCACCCTGGTCAATCAGCTAATCCACTTCTATCGCGGGCAGGGTAAGCAGGTTGCCATCGTGGCAGTTGACCCCAGCAGCAGCATCAGCGGCGGCGCGGTACTGGGCGATCGCATTCGGATGCAGGAGTTCTACGGCGACAGTGGTGTGTTCATCCGCAGCATGGCGAGTCGCGGGCAGGTGGGCGGCCTCAGCGCGGCTACCAACGACGCGGTGCGGGTGCTGGACGCAGCAGGCTTCGATGTGGTGATTATCGAGACGGTCGGCGCGGGGCAGGATGAGGTCAGCATCGCGCGGGCGGCGCAGACCACCATCCTGGTCGAAGTGCCGGGGCTGGGCGACGACGTACAGAGCATCAAGGCGGGCATCCTGGAGATTGCCGATGTGCTGGTGGTGAACAAGGGCGATGTGCCGGGCGCGGACAAGCTGATCACCTACTTGAAGACGATGCTCACCTATTCGCACTACGACTGGAAGCCGCCCATCGTCAAGACTGTCGCGGTGGAGGGCAAGGGCATTGACGAGCTTGCCGCGCAGATTGACAAACACTTCGCATACCTGGAGCAGTCGGGCAAGCTGACTGATCGCACCCGCGCCGCGCTGCACGACGAGCTAATCGAGCGGGTCAAGTTGGAACTCGCCGCCCGCATCGCCGCCCAGCTAAACACCGCTGCTGGCGCGGCGATGCTCGACGAACTGGTATCGCGGGAGCTTGATGTGGCAACGGCGGCGCGAAGGTTGGTGGAGGGGCTTTGTTAAATATACTGATGATGCTAGTAAGCCCTTTCACCAATGAAAGGGCTTGTTTTTGGGTTGATGAGATACTCCATTATTGAAGCTGATGTTTGACATAGAACTTAAGTTCGTTTATAATACGCACTAACTAACAATTAAATTGTTCTAGTACGTAGACGAGAGGTGAGCAGGAATGGACGAAGTTAGGCTAAGATTGGCCATAAACGATCTGGGTGATTTGCTTGGCGAATCATATAAAGGTGTTGAAAGGCTTGCATCTAATATTGCCAGAGAGGTACTGGGCAAGTACGCTTACTGTCCCGAACCTGTTAGAATGCCGACGTTTGGCGCTTCGACAGTGATTTCTGCGGCTTTTGGGTTTGAGCCACCTCTTAGCGATAGCTCATTCGGGATTATAAAGGTAAACATTAGCAACATATTTTCTATGTCTGGTGATGAGCAGGCTAAGATCCTGTTGCTACATCGCTTTGTTGATCGCTTGATAGTAGGGAGTACAAGCAAGGAGGAGAAGAGAGACATACTGCAACATAAAGCCCATGACATTATATCGAATCTTAGCGCTAGCAATACAAGTGAGTTGATTGAACCTGTAAGGAGGCTGCAAACAATTGTTGCACCTGCACGAGGTAGGGTGCTATCTAAATCACGGTCACATCACAGCGTAGAACTTCCGATCCTACGTCGGGTGAGTTGGAGTTTTATAAGTGACAAAGGCTTGAAGAAGATAATTTCCAGAGACTATGCCGAGCTTAAGCGACAGCGCGATGCAGAGACATACAAAGGCATAATAATTATGTGCGGCTCCATACTTGAGGCAGTGCTTATTTCCGTACTTATGAAAGAACCGCAGGCAAAGTATTGATGCTAAGTATATAGAACTAGCACAAGAAGAGAGACGGAGCAAGCAGCTAACTAAGGCACCAGATCTTGACGAAGACAAGTGGAGCCTAAATCATCTTATAGCGGTGGCTGCAAAATTGAAGATACTACATGACGACGGAGAGGTTTACGCTGTTCTAGTGAAGGATTATCGTAACCTTGTTCATCCAATGAAAGAAGTCCGCAAAGGCTTCAAGCCAACGAAGGAGACCGCAAACGCAATGCTCATACTCTTCAGAAATGTAATCGCACAGCTAAAATAAGGCTTTTATACTGCAATGTTCATTAGGCAGTACAAAGGGGCAGCTACATCCCAATTGCCGTGCCGATCAGGTTTATCTTATGGTGCAGATGATGGAGGCGCGGTTTCTGGCGGACCGCGAAGCACTGGAGGATTACTATCTCAGAGACCTGCCGATGCTTGCCAACCTCGGTGATATTGAGCAGGTTATCAGGCCGAAAGAGCTGCTCAGGAGCGCGGTTAAAAGTGTCGGCGAAGCCTACCGCGAAATGAACGACGCACCCAAGCTGTTGAGTCGGTACATCAGGGCCAGCCAGGTAGCGACAATGCCGCATGGCAGACGCTTTCTGGACAGGTTGGCTGAGGTAATCGGCCAGCCCTGGAGTTGACCCCCAGCACGTTTGCGCTACCCCACCAGCTTCTTATCCCCAGCCGCCGCATCAATGTTCGCCAGTAGCGCAACGGGGTCAAGCCCGTCGCGCTCGGCCCGCAGGTGGATGTAGAAGATAGTGAACGCAGCATCGAATAGCGGGGTGACGAGCAGGTCCAGCAGGGCGAAGATGATCAGAGTAGCGGGCAAGTTCCACCCCGAACTCAATCCGCCCGGCACCACGAAGAGCAACACCAGCCAGATGATAATTGCCGGAATGACCGTGCGTACCGCTAGCACGAACCAGAGATTGAGACTCATGCTACGCCGGTCGGAGCCAATCAGCTTCCAGCTACGGTTCACCGCCTCGATCGCGCTGAGGCGCTCCAGCACCAGCGCCTGCCGTCCCACCTGCCAGCGCACCGCAACGATAATCAACAATGCAAGGTAGAGAATTGGACCAGCCAGCTTTACATAGGGAATAAAGTTAACCAGCGTTTGCATGAAATCCAGCAGCGCACTGAGCAACGCCAGCATGATCAGTCCGCTTGCCAACCCGAAGGCATAGCGGTATACGTCAGCAATGACCACTGGGCGACCAAAGTAGGCGTTGCTAGTCGCCACCACCAACGCGCCCGAAGCGAAGACCAGCGGCAGCCCCAGCAGGAAGGTGCGGGCAAAGGTTACCAACAGGTAGAGCCAGGGTGCGTCCAGCAACTGCTGGGCAGATCCCAACTGGCCTACCAGCGAGGTTGGCCCGCTGACACCGCCGCCCAGCGGCAGCAGATAGAGTAGCGCGTAGATCACGAAATAAGCAGCGTAGGCCAGCGCCATAATCGTCACGAAAGGGCCAAAGTTGGCGCGGTACAGGCCGAAGGCGCGGCTGACAATATCGTTGACATCGCGGATGGGGGAGAGTACGGGCGACGTGGGCTGATACTGCTTGAGCGGCACGCCGCTGTGTGGGTCGGGTTTCACGCTGCTGTGCTTGGGCTGTCTATGTTGTGCCATTGTGGTTGCCTCCTTGCGAGGCGGCGTTGCTCTTGCGTAGGGCAGCGTCGCTAACTTTAGCTTCGATAACTTCGTTCCTTAACTATAATCTACGCAGAAGCAGAGTAAAGGTTACAGCCGAAGGAACGAGCCGCTGTTCGCCATAGTTACAGCACCATTACCAACTCCCGCGTCGCCTCGTTGCACCGCACCCCGCCGTCCTCGTTGCAGTAGACTATATCCTCGATGCGTACCCCAAACTTGCCCGCAAGGTAAATCCCTGGCTCGTCGCTGAAGGCCATGCCTGGGGCAATCTTTGTGGCATTGCCATGCACCAGATAAGGGGTTTCGTGGCCGTCCAGCCCGATGCCGTGACCGAGGCGGTGGAGGAAGGCTTCGCCGTAACCAGCAGCAGTGATGTGGTCGCGGGCCACCTTGTCCAGCGCCTGCGCCTCGATGCCGGGGAGGATGGCGCGGAAGGCTAGCTCCTGCGCCTCTTGCACCGTGTTACAGACATTCAACTGCTCCTCGGACGGAGCAAGCCCCGCGTCGCCTGCCACGAACACGGTGCGGCTGATGTCAGAGCCGTAGCCGTGATGCCCAATGCCACCAAAGTCCAGCACCACCATGTCGCCCGGCTCGATCACCCGTTCGCCCGCATCGTGGTGCGGCGACGCGCCGTTCGGCCCGCTGGCGACAATTGCAAACTTGGCAACCTCGTGCTGGTTGGCTCGTAGCATCTGGCCCAGCAGCTCGGCAATCTCCACCTCGCGCCGCCCGCTGAAGCGCACCTTGATGATTTCGCCGAACACCACATCAGCAGCCGCCCCTATCTCCGCCAGCGCCGCAATCTCCGCCGCGCTCTTGATAATGCGTAGTGGCTCGATTACTTGCGCCGCCGACTGCCACTCCACATTGGTGATCTCAGCTTGCAGCCGCAGCAGAAACATCGACCACATCTGATCGCTGACTGCCAGACGCTGCTGGCCGCCCTCGCGTCTAACCGCCTCGGCCACCAGCTTTACCGGGTTCTCATCCTCCTGCCACACGCTCAAGTCGAACAAGCCCTGGGTTGCCAGTTCACGCGGCCCCATCGCCTCCAGCGCGGGGGCGTAGAAGCGCGGCTGGCCCGCTTGCGGCAAGGCCAGCAGGTTGAGTCGCTCGCTCACCCGCGCACTCAGCCCGCTCAAGTAGCGCATATCGCTGCCTGGCGCAAGCAGCAGCCAGTCCACGCCCTGTTCCTTCATCCGCGCTTGTGCCTGTGCCATGCGCGTGCGGTATTCTTCGTTTGATGGTGTCATTGGTGAGCCGTGTCCCTTTCTCTTCTATAGTCGTGCGTGCCAACTAATTATAGCATAATGGTACCGCAGGCACACAGCATTTGCCCCGCTATGGTATAATGGACTCAACCTGTAGCGGATCAAAGATGTTAAAAGGAGGTAGGTAATGAGCGCCTCGTTGTGGATTGATGTGATTACCATCGCGCTAGGGCTGGTGTTCCTGCTGATCGGCTTCGCTCGTGGCGTGTTGCCCGAACTCTTCTCCCTGCTCGGCATTATGGTCGGCATTGTGTTCGTCGGTCGCTGGGGTGATGCCTGGACCCCCGACGTGCAAAACGTCTTCCACAGCGATCAATTGAACTCCCAGCTATACACCTACTACGGTATCTTCCTGCTCTGCTTTCTGCTGATTGGCTTCATCGCGCCATTGGCGCTGGTGCGCTTCCGCTCACCCCTCAGCAGCGGGCAGCGGTTGATGGGCGGGCTGCTCGGCCTGTTCAATGCCAGTCTGGTAGTCACCTGGCTGCTCGGCTACCTCACCGCCATTAGCAATGAGGGTACAAGCGCGGTTGCCAGTTCCACGATCGGCTCATGGCTGGTGAAATACTGGGTCAACTGGAGCCTGCTGGCGCTCATCGGCCTGGTAGTCTTGCTGATCATCTTCGGCGCAGCCTCGCGCAGCTTCCGTATCCTAACCGGGCCAGAGGTGCAGCAAATGGTGCAAACCACGACCACTGTTACCGCCCGCCCGCCAGTGTCACCCTACCCAATCTCGCCGCAGCAGAGTTCCTATGCCCCACCGCCCAGCGGCGCGCCGACACGGATGAACCAGGTGCCGCCCGCATATCCGCCTCCATATCCGCCACCCTACCAGCCGTCGCCGCAACCCTGGCAGCCGCCAGCGCCGACCTACCCGCCCCCCGCGCCGCGTTACACCGCCGCCGACTACCCGCCACCGCCGCCATCGCGCTACAGCACGCCCGCCGGGGGTGTAAACCAGCCCGTCAACAATCGCGTGCCTGGCTACACTCCGCCGCCCGCTTACGAGCCGCCCCGCCCGCTGCCGCCGGTGTACGAAGCCCAGCCCCGCCCACTGCCACCACCAATTGCGCCCGCCTACCCGATGCCGGAGCAGTTCGCCCCGTCGTCCGCCCCCGAACAGGTTACTCGCGTGGATGGATCGGAAGTGCTGCCGCGTTCACCGCTTGCCGACGAAGCCTCGTCGCTGTTGGAGCGGCGCAGCCAGTCGTCCACCCCGTTGGAGCAAAGCACCGCCGTCGACCTGGCTACCCTGCCACCGATGCTGCCGCCCACCAGCTATCCGCACGGCCCCAACGTCGAGCGCGAGACCCACACCGTCGAGAGCGTCAGCGATCCCTATGGCGGCCAACGCGAGACCAATACATTCGAGAGCGTGAGTGATACACCCACTGGGCAGCAGCGCACAGTGGAGCAGGAGACCAGTGTCACTCCGCCGCAGAGCGCCCATTACGAGATGGGCGACGACGCGGAGAGGCGCATCGTGCCACCGCCCGACCGACAGACATAAGTACCGTATCAACAAAGTTCTGATTACCCCTCCCCCTTTGGGGAGGCTGGGAGGGGGAGTACCGCGCATCAGATCCTTGTTTATTAGGTACTTTCGAGCAGCCTAAATATGTTGCAACAACTGGGGCTTATCCCCAGACCTCCGGTATTATGCGCGGTTTTCGTCTTATTTTGATGCCTGTGGACGGGTTGCACTCGCCACGCAGCAGCGGTAGGCTAAGATTGTAAATTGTTGGTAACGATACGCCACCTTCTACAATCTGCAATCTGCAATCTGCAATCTGCAATCTGGAGGTGGGAGGCAATGCTAAGGCAAAGCAGCAAGACAGTAGTGCGCGAGGTGATGGATAATCGCTGGCTGCGCTGGCTGATTATCCTCGTCTTCCTGATCGTGGCTACCTGGGTGGTGGGTCAGGTAGGCAGCTTCCTGCTGCAATATCTCGACACCTTCCTGCTCTTCTTTATCGCCTGGCTGCTGGCCTTCACCCTGCGCCCCTTCGCCGAAATGCTGCAAGCGGTGAACCTGCCACGGCGTAACCACCCCATCGGCTGGGTTGGCGCGGTCAACCTGGTTTATCTTGGTGTGCTGCTGGCGCTGGGTCTACTGGGCTGGCTGATCATGCCACCACTGGTGGATCAGATCAATAACCTGGTTAAATTCCTGGGCGACCAAAATCAGCTTGCTGGTTTCAGGGATTGGGCGTTGCTTCAACTGCAGAACTTTGGTATCCAGTCTGCTGACGTGCAGAACTTCATCAACAATCTCAGCGCCCAGGCGTTGGACTTCACCAGGCAGATAGTGACGTTCCTGCAAGGGCTGTTCGGCGTGGTATTCAATGTCATCATTATCCTGGTGCTTTCGTATATCTTCATGAGCGATGGCAAGCGTATCGCCGAGGGCCTACGCAACGTTGTGCCGCTCCGTTATCGTGACCAGACGCGGCTGCTGGGCAGCAGTATCGAGAGCAGCTTCGGCGGCTTCCTGCGCGGCCAGTTCCTGATGGGCATCGTCTACGGCACAATGGTGGGTATCGTGTTGGCGGTGTTCCGCCTCAACTTCGCCCTGCTGGCTGCGATTGTCACCACCCTGTTCATGCTGGTGCCGCTGATTGGCTACGTTGCCGCCTATGTGCCGCCAGTGTTGATTGCCATAATTGATAGCCTGCTCAGTGGACACCCAACCAGCCTGGCAGGCGCTAACAGTTGGTGGATTATCCTTATCATCGTGGTGGTGGTGCAGGCGCTTATCCTCAACGTGGTTGCCCCCCGTATCATGAGCGAGTCGGTCGGCGTTCACCCGCTGGTGGTCTTCGCCGCGATGCTGCTGGGGTCGAAGATCGGCGGGGTCTGGGGGGCGCTGTTCGGCATCCCGGTGGCGGGGGTGATCAACGTGATGACCGGCCAGTTCTTCAACTCGTTCATAAAGCCGAGCGCGTGGTTCAACTCCCAGCCGAGCGGCTGGCAGGTGGTGGAGAGCGTCGAGGAGCAAGAGCGCATCGAGGCAACCGACACCAAGCCGACCGATAGCCTCACCCCGTCAGTAACCTCGGTGCAGTATGCAGGCGGCAACATTACCATCACTGATCCTAGCGGCGATGACCAGATCACCCGCACCGCTACTCACACCCTTACCCACCTAGCAGTCGCACCCATAAGCCAGGCCAGCATCGCTGTTGATGGCAGCGCGGATAAGATGCACGCCGATGAAGCCGCAGAAGCCGAGCCGATTGGAGCGCGGAAGTGAGGCTGACCCGCCCCACGCTTTCTCCATCACACCCGCTAGCAATAGCGGGTGTCTACGCGCTGATCAGCCTGCTGTTGACCTGGCCGCTCATCCTCCACTTTGGCGACGCGGTGCCAGCGGGCGGCGATGCCTGGGAGAACATCTGGAACCTGTGGTGGCTGCGTAAGGCAATCGAAACCGGGCAGTGGCCGTTTCATACCGACTATAAATACTTCCCCTATGGGGTCAACCTCTACTTCGACACGATCGTGCCGCTGGCGGGGCTGCTCGGCGCGCCGCTGCAGTGGCTGGGTCTCAGCCTGGTCAGCACCTACAACGTGCTGGTGCTGCTCAGTTTCGTGCTGTCCGCGCTGGGGATGTACCTGCTGGCCCGCTACCTGACCGCCGATACGGTCGCCAGCTTCATCGCGGGCTTCATCTTCGGCTTCTGCCCCTACCACTTTGCCCACCTCTACGGCCATCTCAATCTAATGTGGATGCAGTGGATGCCCTTCTATATCCTCTTTCTGCTCAAGGCGGTGGAGGGCGCGCTGGGGCAGGGCGAACAACGGTTCGCCCCTACCGAAGCGGATGCAACACCATCCCCGGCAATAGGGGAGGGCTGGGGCGCAGAGCAGCCCGCCCCAACGCAAAGCCCAGCACTCAGCACTCAGCACTCAGCACTCAGCACTTTGCGTAATGCACTCCTGGCTGGCCTCTTCCTGGTGCTGAATGCCTACAGCGAGTGGACCTACGCCATCTTCCTGGGCCTGTTCACCATCTTCTACCTGCTGTATCGGCTATGGGGATTGCGGCGCGAAGGAAGGCGCATGGTGAGGCTGATCGCGCCGCTGGCGGCGATGGGCGGGCTATTTCTGCTACTCACCGCGCCGGTGCTGATCGGCACGATTATCGAGATACGCACGGTGCAGTATACGCAGCTGCCGCTCACCGAGCAGCTCTACTACTCCGCCGACCTATACGCCTATATCACGCCCAGCACGCTGCACCCCATCTTTGGCCCGGCAGTGACCGCCATCGGTCAGCGCTTCGACGCGCCACCTGGCGACCTGGTGATCACCCCCGGCATCACCCCGCTGCTGCTGGGCATATTCGCGCTGGTGGTGTGGAAGCGGCGGGCGGTGCGCTTCTGGGGCTGGAGCGCGCTGCTGTTCATCATCGTCAGCCTGGGGCCAATCCTGCACATCGCCAACAACACCCAGTTCACCGACTTCAACGGCAGCATGGTGATGCCATACGCGCTGCTCTACGAGTTGCCCTTCTTCAGCGTGATGCGTACGCCGATGCGCTTCGCAGTGTTGGTCGTGCTGGCGTTGGCCGCGCTGGCCGCATATGCGGTCAAGTACATCCGCGCCCGCCCAGGCGGCTATGTCACCGCCTGGCTCATCCCCGCCGTGCTGCTGGGGCTGATCGCCTTCGAGTATATCACCGTGCCAGTGCCGATGTCACCGCCCCCCCAGCCGCTTACCTTCTACCACCGCATTCACGACGAGGGGGGCAACTTCGCAATCGCCGAGCTACCAATGCGCCCGATGGTGGACTATCTTACCTACCAGACTATCAGCGATAAGCCGATTGTCGGCGGCCACCTTGCCCGCCAACCGATTGATAAGTTCGCGCAGGAACAACCCGCGTTGCGCTACTTCGCCGACGGATACCCCGCCGCGCAGGATGGCGCAGTGCTAAACGGCGTGGGCGCGGCGGCGCTGGCAAAGGCGGGCGTGCGCTATGTCGCGGTTCACTGGTGGGCGCTCACTGAGGCACAGAAGGCGGATATGCACCAAAAGCTATACGCCGTATTCGGCAACCAGCAGCCCGCCGACTACGCGCAAGACCAGATGAGTGTGTATCGCACCGCGCCGTAAGGTAATGGTAAATGGTGAATGGTGAATATGCCAACACTGAAGCAAACCCAGGCAAACGTAATGCGCCCCCGCATCTCTGCGAGGGCGCATCGTCGTTCTACAATCTATAATCTACAATCTACACTCTGCAATCAGCCTTTAACCCCGCCCAGGGTCAGGCCGCCGATCAGCCACTTGGAGCTGTAGAGGAATAGGATCATCACGGGGATGGCGACCATCACCGAGGCGGCGGCGAAGTTGCCCCACTCGCTGGTGAACTGGCCGAGCATGGTGTTCAGGCCGACCGGCCAGGTAGTGATCTGCTGATTGGTGGTGGGGTCGTTGTGGTTGAAGATGAGGCTGGCAAGCAGGTATTCGTTCCACGCCTGGGTGAAGTTGAACAGCGCGGCGATTGCCAGCGCAGGGGTGGAGAGCGGCACGATTACCCGCCAAAACGCCCCTAGCCTGGTGGTGCCATCCACCTGGGCGGCCTCTTCCAGATCTTGGGGGATGGTGTCGTAGTAACCCTTCAGGATCCAGACGCTGAACGGCACCGCGCTTACCGAGTAGGCGAAGATGATGCCCGCATACTGCTGGGTCAAGCCCAGGCGAGAGAGCATCAGAAAGATGGGCAGCACCAGCATGGTTGCAGGGATCATCTGGTTGGCGAGTAGGAAGACCAGGCCAGGGCCGCGCCCCACGAACTTGAAGCGGCTGAAGGCGTAGGCGGCGGTGGATGCCAACACCAGGCCGATGACCGTCACCGCAATGGTGATTAGCAGGCTATTGAAGATCCACTCGTAGAAGGGTCGGCCATTCAGTACGGTATTGAAGCTATTGAGGGTGGCGTTGGCCGGAATTACGCTGAGGTCGCCACTGAGTAGCTGATCGCCGGGGCGTAGCGCCACACTGATTACCCGTGAGATTGGGTAGATGGTGATGATGCAGTAGGCAATCAGCACCAGGTGGATGAGCAGGCGCTTGAAGGGGCTGTCGCCCCGAGAGGCGCGGAAGAAGCTACTGCGCGGGCGCACCCCGGTGTGTGAAGGGATGGCAGGCTGGGCCAGGGTGCTGTGCATCTGGCTGCTAGGTTGCTTAATCAACTTTCGTACACTCCTTTCAGCCCGCCATTGAGCCGAATCCATCCAACCGCAAAGATCATCAGCAGCACAAAGATGACTAGCGAGAAGGCGGCGGCCAGGTGGTAGTTACGCAAGTCACCGAAGATGCGGTAGAGGGCAGTGACCAGAATGTTGGTCTTGCCCTGACGGTCAGCGAGATAGATTACGTTGAAGTTGTTGAAGGTCCAGATGGTGCCGAGGATGACAATCGGGGTCAGCACGGGCCGGATCAGCGGGATAGTAATGTTGCGGAACTGCTGCCAGCCGTTGGCTCCGTCAATCTCCGCCGCCTCGTAGAACTCTTTGGAGATGCTCTGCAAGCCGCCCAGGATGCTGACCATCATGAAGGGGATGCCCAGCCAGATGTTGATGATGCAGACCATCAGGAAGGCATAATTGGGATCACTCTGCCACTGAGGCGGGTTGTTGACCCCCAGATCGCGCAGGATGATGTTGATGAAGCCGTAGGTGCCGTTGAACTCTCCGCTGAAGGCCAGGATGGCGATGATGCCGGGGATGGCCCAGGGCAGGATCAGGATAGTGCGATAGACGGCCTTGCTCCAGTGGGCCAGATCTCGATTGAGCAGCAGGGCCAGGCCCATGCCGCCGCTAACGTGGAAGATTACGTTGATCACTGTCCACGCCACGGTTATACCCAGCAGATTCCAGAAGCTGGAGTGAATATCGGGTAGCAAGGTGCCGCTGAACACGCGGGTGAAATTATCCCACCCTAGTTGCAGGCTGTAGTTGGTTTTGCCATAGCGCAGAAACTGAAAGTTGGCGGTGGCATCGCTGAAGGCAAGGAAGATGGTGTAGACGAAGGGATAAATAACCAGCAGGGCAATGGCGATCACCGCTGGGGCAATCAACATATAAGCGAGGCTAACCTTTGGCTGGGTAATCGCCCCCAGCATCAGCAGGAACATGGCCGCCCCAGCGGTGAGGATGAAAGGCCACTCGTCAATCAATAGTGAGTTGCCGGTTATGGTGGTTGGTGGCGGTAGGCCAATGCGTAGCATGGTCACGATGGTCAACAGCGCTATACCGAGCGGGGCCAGCGCCTTGATGTTGAGCAGCAGGCCGAGAACCACTACCTCAGCCATCACGGTCATCAGCAAAATGTGTAGCCAGTCGGTGGTGAGGTCAAACTGGACCCAGGGGAAATCAGGGCCGCGCTGCACCATGAAGAGCAGACCCACGACCGCCACAGCAATGGGCAGCACCAGACGTGCTGGGCTGGTTTTGCGTACCCCGCTGACGACGATGTACAGCAGACCTTCGATTATGGTTACGAAGATCAGGAATAGGATAAGGAAGATAAAGACGGACCTCAGCCCGTTCAGCACCTGCGCTCCGGTCAACATTGACAGCCTCGCTTTCTTGATGAGCCGGTGGAGCCGAATAAACAAGGCAGGGGTAGGGCGTTGCCGCTCCGCCCCTGCCTGTTTCTAGCTAGAACCCAAGCCTAACTCTGGCTCTAGCGCTTTGAGTCGAGGTTTCCGTCTACGGCTTGCAGGAGCTGGCGTTGGCATCGTAGCTGGCCTGCATCGCCTTGGCGGCATCGGCAGGCGACTGCTTGTTATTATAGACATCCTGCATCGGTTGCTTCTCGGCATCGAAGGCGCAGCGCATCTGCGGCACTACTGGCTGGGGCTTGCCGTGCAGTAGGGCAGCGGATTCAGCGGATAGGATGGGGTCGCCGGTGATGGCGGGGTCGGCGTTGGCCGCTGTGGTAGCAGGCAGGCGGGTCTGGGTCTTGGCGAAGTCGACCTGCACCGGCGTGGTGGTCAGGTAGTCGGTGAAGTCCTTGACTGCCTTCATCTTGTCGGCGTTGCCGACGGTGGGGGCGGCGACCATGATGTAAACGCCAGCGACCATCGGGGCGGGCCACAGGCCAGTGGAGTTGATCTGCGGGATGGGCGCGATGCCCAGGTCGAGCTTGGCCTTGACCGAGTCGGTCAGGTAGCCACTGGGCGACCAGTCGCCATTGATGAGGAACGCAGCGCGGCCATCTTTGAACAGTTGGTCGGCGGTGGCATAGTCAGCGCCAGGCAGCGTGATCTTGTCCTTGAAATTGAGGTCCTGGAGGAACTGCAGGGTCTTGACCATCTCCGGGGTGTTCAGCGTGCCGACGGCGGTGTTAGCATTGTCGGGGTTGAGAAGCGGCCAACCGCCGAAGCCGGCCAGGAAGGGGTTCAGCCAGAATCCCTCAGTCTGGTTGAAGACCAGGCCATAGGTGGCATTGTTGCCGCTGCCGGTGGTCTGGGCCTTAGCCATGGTGATCAGTTCGTCGAAGGTCTTGGGTGCGGTGGGTACGAGCTTCTTGTTGTACATCAGCATCAGGTGATTGCCGACGCTGAGAGGCACACCCCAGCTCTTGCCATTGTACTTGGCGGAGTCGGAAGCGGGCTTGAGGAACTTGTCGTTGTAGCCAGCGCCGAAGGCGGTGTCAACATCGGCAATCAGGTTACCAGGTGCGAAAACGCCGATATGGTCGCCAACGGTCCACAGGAAGTCAGGGGTGCTGGGGTCGTTCGGGGCAGCTAGCGAGGTGGGGAACTGGGACTTGATGTCCTCGACACCCTTGTTGACCACCACGATGTTGACATCGGTGTGGGTGGCGCTAAATGCCTTGGCCTGCTTCTCAATCCAACTTAGGGTTGGTTCGCCCTCCTTCGTCCACAGCGTGATGGTGGTCTTGGCGTTGGGGTTAGAGGAGACTGGTGGGATGGGGGTGGCGGTCGGGGCGGGAGTGTTGGTAGGGCCAGCGGGGCCAGCAGTGGTCGGGGTGGCTGCTGCCACAGTCGCAGTCATCGCCATGCCAGCAGTGCCGGTCATCGCCGGGGTCGTCGCCATGCCAGCAGTGGCGGTCATCATCGGGGTCATTGCCATCATCGCGGTGGGGGTTACTGCCATCATCGCGGTGGGGGTTACTGCCATCATCGCAGTGGGGGTTACTGCCATCATCGCAGTGGGGGTCACTGCCATCATCGCGGTGGGAGTGCCTGCCGAGCCGGTGGTCATTGCCGTGGTCGGGGTCATTACCGTCATCGCGGTGGGGGCGGCAGCGGCGGCAGTGGTACTGGTCGCCGCTGGCACCGGGGTATTGGTTGCGCTACCGCCACAGGCGGCCAGCACGAAGCTAGCGATCACGAGCATGGCGAGAGCTTTCAACATCTTATGCATGAATTAGGTTCCTTCCTCCTTGAGGTGTTTGCTTTGGATCAAGTTTGACTGATTGTTGCGGCGGCTATGGTACGTGCCGCCAATCGCGCCGTAGTTACTATCGATACTCTAGGCTCGGTCCGCCGCCTGCTACCCAAACAGGCGAACTGGCATCACCATCCTTTCCTGAAACCGTTTATGAATAAATCGTAGTAGTCTATTAGCAACAGCATAAAGAGTGCCGCGAACATCTACAACTGCGTGCTGATGTGGAGCGCAGGACTCTTGAAGCTTTGTTGCAAAACCAGAGTAGCAGCGCCGATACCGATCGCCTCGCGGCCAAGTCGGGCCTGTACGATGCGGGTATATTGCATGGCAACGGGCAGAACCCGACGCGCTACGGTTTGACGGATTGGCTCTAGCAGCAAGTCGCCAGCGTGGGAAACGCCACCCCCGATGATGACTAGCCCAGGGTTGAACAGGTTGATCAGGTTGGCGATGGCAACACCAATGCGCCGCCCCGCCATTGCCAACACTTCGATGCTGACCTCATCGCCGTCAAGCGCGGCGCGGACCACCTGCTCGACCCCGAACTCGGCGAAGGGTGGGTGCGGCGCATAGCGGTGGCTGCCGTTTTGCGCCCCCACTGGCGCGCCCAGCGCGTGGGCGCGGTTGCTGGCGGCCCAGGCGGCGCGGGCGATCGCCTGACCACCGGCCAGGCTCTCCAGGCAGCCGTAGTTGCCGCAGGTGCAGATCGGGCCATCTTCCTCGATGCTCATGTGACCGATCTCGCCCGCGCTACCGGCAAAGCCGCGATAGATCTGCCCGTCGATGACCAGGCCACAGCCGATGCCGGTGCCAATCTTGATGTAGGCAAGATGGTCGCAGCCCTGACCCGCGCCGCGCCAGCGCTCGCCGATTGCGCCGAGGTTGGCATCATTGTCAATATAAATCGGCTTGTCGATGCGCTCTTCCAGGCTGGTCTGGAACTTGAAATTGTGCCAGCCGGGCATAATTGGCGGCATCACCAGGGTGCCACGGAGATTGTCGAGCGGCCCCGGCACGCCCACGCCCACGCCAATCACCTGTGTCATATCCACTTTGGACTGGCGCACGATTGCGTGTACCGCCTCGATGATGGCGGGCAGCACCGCATCCGGCCCTGCCGCAACGCTCACCGGCTGCTCATGCTCGGCCAGCACGGTGCCTTCGAGGTCGGTTACCAAAGTAAGCAGGTGGTTTGCGCCCAGATCCACGCCGACCACGTAGCCCGCCTGGTAATTGAAGTTGACCATGATCGGGCGGCGGCCCACCCGCGACGGGCTGGTGCCAGCCTCAGCGACCACCCGCTGCTCCAGCAACTCGGTGATGATATTCGACACCGTGCTGCGACTAAGCTGGGTGCGCTTGGCGATCTCCGCCCGCGAAATACTACCCTCCTGACGGATCAGGTTGAGGATGATGTGGGTATTTAGCTCACGCATCAGACCAAGGTCGGCGGTGGCATTCTCGCTACGGGCAGTCATTGCCAATGTTTTAAGGCTCCATCTAGCGGTGGGTTGGGTGGATAATAACACAGGGGAGTTTGTTTGTCAAGTGGGTAAACAAATGCGGGTGCCAGGTTGGGCGAACAACGGTTCCCCTACATGGATCGCTGGTTTGTAGGGGCCAGCCGTTGTTCGCCTTTGTCGGAGCAGCGCATCAGCCGATGCGCTCCCCTGCACCATTGGACTGATTTGTACTATAGTGATATTATTACCGCATTACAAAAGATATAGACGGCAAAGTTGGCCTAACATCGGTCTCTCACCTGGTCATCAGCTACAGAAAGGCAAACAGATGAAAGCGACAAAGTGGTATACCCTACTAACCCTGGCTGTTGCCCTGCTGCTGTTTAGCGGCGCGACGAACGCTACCCATAGTCAGGCCAGCGGTAGCAGGCCGGACAGCGTGACCCCCACGCCGACTGAGTGTATCCCAAGCTGGGGCGTGGTCTCCAGCCCTAACGTCGGCAATAGTAGCCAGTTGTATGGAGTAGCCACCATATCAACAAGCGATGTGTGGGCCGTTGGCGACTCCAGAGACACGAGCAACCATACCAGTACGCTGACCGAACACTGGAACGGCGCTACCTGGAGCATCGTTTCCAGCCCCATTTCTGGCACATCTAGCTCTCTACAAGGCGTAGCCGCCACATCGCCAGGTGATGTCTGGGCGGTGGGTTACTATATAGACAGCACCACCGGCTACGATGGCAGACTGATAGAACACTGGGATGGCAGCAGCTGGAGCATCGTCTCCGCCCCCAGCCCGGGCCTAAGCTCATTCTTTTATGGCGTAACCGCGCTATCGTCGAGCGATGTCTGGGCGGTGGGTGCCTACGTGCCATCTGTTGGCGTAGTATCTACGCTGGTGGAACACTGGGACGGCACCAGTTGGAGTGTCGTGGCTAGCCCCAACCCTAGCGTTGGCACATACAGCCCTCTACAAAGCGTAGCGGCAATATCGCCCAATGATGTGTGGGCGGTTGGTTACGCTTCAATCAGCGGCAGTGGATACCAGACGCTGGCCGAACACTGGAACGGCGCGAGCTGGAGCATCATTCCCAGCCCCAATGCTGGCACCCACAGCGTCCTCTATGGCGTAGCCACCATATCCTCAAGCGATGTCTGGGCGGTGGGTGACGATAGCACTAACACGCTGACTGAACACTGGAATGGCAGCACTTGGGGCGTAGCGCCTAGCCCTGGCACCGCCCAACTGGCGGGAGTTGCGGCGATATCGTCAAGCGATGTCTGGGCGGTCGGTGGCTCTTTTGCGGGCGCGACGCAGATAGAACACTGGGACGGCGCTAGTTGGCGCGTCGTACCCAATCCCTCCACTGGCATACTACATGGCACATCCGCGCTATCATCAAGCGATGTGTGGGCGGTTGGTTCCGCCACCACAGGTACGCTGGTGGAACACTACAGCGCGGCGTGCGGCACCCCCATGCCCAGCCCTACCATCTGCCCGGTGCCGTTCACCGACATCACTGGCAACGTCTTCTACAACGCCATCGCCTACCTCTACTGTCGCGGCGCACTCAACGGCACTGATGCCACCCACTACTCGCCCGCGCTCACTACCACCCGCGCCCAGTTCGCAAAGGTGGTGGTGCTAGCCTTCAGCTTGCCCAGCTATACCCCAAACAGCGGGCAGGACTTCACCGATGTGCCAATCGGCTACTTCGCCTATGGCTACATCGAGACTGGCTTCCACGCAGGCATCCTCGGCGGTTACGACGCTAACACCTGTGCCGCGCACAATGCCGCCTTCCCTTGCTATCTGCCCAACCTGCCGATTACCCGTGGACAAGTCACCAAGCTGATCGTCAGCGCCGCGCACTATGCGCTGCTCACCCCCACCGGCGGCAACCCCACCTTCACCGACGTGCCGCCCCAGAGCGTGTTCTTCGTCAGCATCGAGACGGCGCACGCGCACGGGGTAATCAACGGCTACCCCGACGGCAGCTTCCGACCCAACAACAACGTGCGCCGCGACGAGATGGCCCAGATCGTGTTCAAGGGTCTAACCTCGCCGTAGGGAATTGCAGATTGTAGATTGCAGATTGCAGATTAACAACATCAACAGGGGCGCGCCTCGGTGCGCCCTTTTGGATAATAGCACAAACGCAAATGGTGCGGAATAGGCTAGATGGTGTAGGGGCGAATTGCATACGCCCTGTTGAGCTGCGAAACGGCCCAGCGTGACTTTCTACGCACGGGTGTGCGTCACTCATACCTAACCGGGGCGAACAACGGTTCGCCCATAGTGAACGCTTGCTCCGCAAGAACGTGAAGCGCACCCTTGTCGTCGTGGCAATTTACGGTTCGGGCGGGCAGCCGTGTTAATATCGTGCTTGACCCACCTGGGGCAGCGGTGTATAATCAATACAGAACAGCAGCCCCACCACTTTCTACCTTCCACCTTCTACCCTCTACCTACGGCAAGGAGCCGCGCATGGCTAATCTGATTACGGTGGCTCGTATCATCCTGCTGTTTATCACCATCGGGATCATCTACATCCTCACTCCGGTCGCGGTGCTGATTGGCCTGCTGCTCACCATCGTGGTGTTCGCCAGCGATGCGCTGGACGGCTACGTGGCCCGCAGGCGGGGCAGCGCCAATGACTTCGGTGCGGTGTTCGACATTGCAGGCGACCGCATCGTGGAAAATGTCTACTGGGTGGTGCTGGCGAACCTGGGGCTAGTGCCGATCTGGATGCCGCTAATCACCATCGTGCGTAGCTTCATCGTAGACGGACTACGCAGCATGGCGCTGGCCCAGGGCAGAACTGCCTTCGGTGCGAACACGATGATGACCAGCCGATTCGGCACCTGGCTGGCGGCCAGCCGCTTCAACCGCGCCGTCTATGGTGTGCTGAAGGTGGTGGCCTTCTGCTGGATGCTGCTCATCCTCATGCTGCGCCTGGCCGCCGCGCAGGATAGTGCCTGGGCCAGCTTCTACCACAACTGGGGCGACCTGATTGACGGCATCGGCACCTTTCTCATTTACTTCACGGTGCTGTATATGTTGATGCGTGGCGCGGTGGTGGTGTGGGACAGCCGCCCGATGTATCTGCCCGGCCCCAACTCGCTGGCGAAGCGCATCCCTACCCTGACCGAGGGCGGGGCGGGCGAACAACCGCAACCGACGGGGGAGCAATGAGCGACTCGCATCCTCTCCCGACCTCCCCCGGTGGGGGAGGAGATAATGACGCTGGGCGTATCGCGGCCATCTTTGACGTAGACGGCACGCTCATCCCCGGCACCAGCGCCGAGCGCATCTTCCTGCGCGCTTTGCTGCGGCGGGGGTTGCTGGGGCCGCGCCGCGCGATCGGCATCGCCTGGGCATTGGGCGACCGGCGTGGCAAGCTCAACCCGCTCAAGGCAATGACCCGCGACCGCATCTACCTCAGTGGCATGGACGCGGCGCGGATGCGCGAGTTTGGCCGCGAACTGTTCGACCGCAAGATTATGCCGCGCCTGTCCACCATCGGCCTGGCCGCATTGCGTCAGCACCAGCGTGAGGGACACTATATCGTGCTGCTCTCCGGCTCACTCGACTTCCTGCTGCAGCCGCTGCTCGAATATACCAAGGCCGACCTGCTAGTCACTAGCACGCTGGAGGTAAACGCGAAAGGCCGCTTCACCGGCCACATCGCCAATACTCACCCGGTGGGCAGGCACAAGGCTTCACTGATGCAAGCGCTAATCGAACAGCGCCACATTGACCTGGCTGCCTCATACGCCTACGCCGACACCGCTGGCGACATCCACCTGCTGGAACTGGTCGGCCACCCGGTTGCCATCAACCCCCGCGCCGCCCTACGCAAGCACGCGCTGGAACGCGGCTGGACGATAAAGGAGTTTCCCCTTGCGCGTGCTTAGAGCAATTGGCTACCTGCTGGGTTGGGCCTTCATCGCTGCCACCGGCTATATCGCGGCGCAATATCTGCTGCTGCGCGAAAGGCGGCTCGGCCCGGTGATGGTGATCGGGCATCGCGGCGCATCCGGCTACGCGCCGGAGAATACCATCGCCGCCTTCCTGCAAGCCCATAATATGGGGGTGGACGCAGTGGAGCTTGACGTGCAAATGAGCGCCGACGGCGAATTGGTGGTGCTGCACGATGAGACGCTAGATCGCACCACTACCGGGGTTGGCTGGGTGGGGTTTTATACGCTGGCCGAGGTGAAGAAGTTTGATGCAGGTAGCTGGTTCGACCCCAAGTACAAGCGCGAGAAGGTGCCGACCCTGGCTGAGGCGCTCGACCACGCCCGCAAGTGGGCATATGGGCTGTACATCGAGCTAAAAGATCCCGCGCAGTATCCGGGTATCGAGCAGAAGGTAGCCGATTTGCTGAAGCGGGAGCAGCGCGAACTGGCGGGCCAGGCGATCGTGACCAGCTTCGACCACGCCGCCATCCGTAAGCTGCGCGGAATTGCCCCGCACCTGACCCTCGGCGCACTATACGCGCATGGACCTTACTTCCCCAACGCCCGCACCCGCCGCGCCACCGCCGACGCGCAGGTGGTTTTGCCGCATTGGAGATCGGCGTTGCTCAATCCCTATATGGTGCGCCGCCTGCGCGACCAGGGCAAGCTGGTAGTAGTCTGGACCGCCGACCACCCCATCGCGGTACGGATGCTGGCCTACATCGGCGTGGACGGCATCATCACCAATGTGCCGGACAAGGTGATGCAGGCGCTAGCCCCCGCTGCGCCGCAGGTGGATGAGAAGTATAATTATGAACGCTTATGCTTCTTTTTGACTGGGGGATTTACCTTCAGTCCTTTGGAGAGTTGCTGAAGGCGTTCTATACACTTCTTTAGGCTGGGGGAGTTTTGAGCTGCTATTGCTGGTCGCCAATATTTCTTGGCGAACTTGCCCATTTCATTGTTGTAGGAGCTAACAGCTTTCAGTCGAGGGTAAATCTGAGGGTCAAGGGAGCTTTGGGCGAGAGTGAGTATCATCTCCTTCGGCATCATAATCAAGCTCTGCTCTTTAGGGTCACGGATGTCCTCTGGATTGTTAGGAATAATACCAGGGTCAACTTGAAGAAATTCAGCAAACCGCTGTTTATCAGCTATAAGCCACGCCTCTATTTCTTGTACTGCGATACGAAAGCACATATACGGTGCGGGACTTGGCAGCCAGCGCTGGCGAGCAAGCCCAGCACAGGCAAACTTATTATCGAGGTCGGTAATGGCAAACCACCTTTTGTATCGAGCTGCATCATTGAATAGCGCCACTGCCTCCAACACCAGACCCTGTCCGCTGCTATGCTCCAGGGTTCTTGGAACACCGGCTACAATGACAGTTGGTCGTTGACCTTTCCATTGTTGATCTCCACCAAACAATATCGGCTTGCCTGGCCGTATACCGACATACTCCATCAAATGAAGTAGGACAGCATTATCTACCTGACCTTCGGCTGCGTAGGACACCGTTCGCATCAAGCAATCTCCTAGGCAACTGCTTCCTGAGTGGTTGGAGTGGCAGGATCGAAGTAGGCCACCTCATCAGCATCCATTGGAGATGTGATGGACTGTACAATGCTGGCTAGATTGAACCCATTGCTAACCAATGTCTGAATCTCCTCGACCGAGCTTGCTGCTGCAATTGAGGTTCCCTGCCGTCCCGGCGTTAGCAGGATAATTTCCTCAAGCTCTATCCCTTCATCACGCAGCAAGTCCGTAGAGTGAGTGCTGACTATCGCTTGGCGGCCCGAACTATAGCCAAGACGATCAATCATTTGAGGAATATAGCGCACCACTCCATAGTGTAGTGATAGCTCTGGCTCCTCCACTAGCATCGGCCCGGCTCCATCCAACATCGCCCACAGCAGCCCTATCAGTCGCAGCGTGCCATCAGAGAACTTTGCCTCGTTCTCCCATGTTTTGTTCCCCTTCCAGTTGGAGTAGCGTGCGTAGAGATGAGGCTCGTCGAACGTTCCACGTGCAACTCTAAGCTCCTTGAACTGCGGCACTGCCCCACGCAGCACTTCCTGTATCTGTTTTAGTTTACTACTCTGCTGTTCTTCAGGCGCACTAGCGATCTGCTCAATAAAATCGTTATAACCATCCTCATTTGCTGCATTCATGTTGAAATGACGTACCAAAGCCGGTATGACATTAAAGTGGCGGACAGAGCCGAGAAAGTCGGCAAAATCAGGGAAGAAAGAACGCCAAATCTCATTCTCAAGGTAACTCTGTGTCGGCAATTTATTGCTTGATTGCTTTGGCTCCATAAGCACAGTCTTTCCATATACATCTCGGATAGCAGCAGGTCCTTCAAGCGTTCGGACTTTCCTTCCATCTATTACCTTCTCATCTACTTGCTTTTTTAGTATGTCTTCGTTATATCTTCTGATTACCTCGCTAACTATAAACGGAACTGACTGATCTTTATCTTGGGTAAAAGTTAGTTCATACTCGAATATAGCAGGATGATCATCGTGTCCTACCGTCAACCTTATAGTTATGAGAGCCTCTCTACGAGACAATTTAGTATACAGGCTGTCAAACCCTCCCCTTCTCTTAACAGCCTGTCGGAAGCCGCCACTACCTAGTGTGCTTAGTTCACTAACAAAGCGAAGAGCATCCAGAAAATTAGTCTTGCCCGAAGCGTTCGGCCCCACCAGGAAGGCGCGACGCGGCAACTCCACCTCGATCTCGGCGAAGTTGCGCCAGTTCTTTAGGTAGATTTTGGTAAACCTCAATGTCTGACTGGGATCCACGGCTGGTGCCTTCCTGCTAACTATTGGCAGTGGGTTTCGCCCACAAATCGTACTCCTCGGCGCGGTTGATACGCACGTCGAGCATCTGGCCGACGGTTAGAGGCGTTTGCTTGCGTGGCTGGACGAAGATGTAACCATCCACCTCCGGCGCTTCGCGGTAGCTGCGGGCCACGTAAATCTTCTCGTCGGTGCTGCGGCCTTGCTCGTCCTCCAGTTCGCCTTCGCCTTCGATTAGCACGTGCATCGTCTTGCCGACCAGCGCGGCGTTACGCTTCAGGCTGATGCGCTGCTGCGCGGCCATTGCCAGCTTGCGCCGCTTCTCTTTGACCCGGGGGTGCAGGTGGCCCTCCAGCTTGAAGCTCTCGCTCTTCTCCTCTGGCGAGTAGGTAAATATGCCCACATGATCGAACCAGCCCTCGTTGATGAAGCCGAGCAGCTCGTCGAACTCGGCATTGGTCTCGCCGGGGAAGCCAACGATGAAGGTGGTGCGTAGCGCCAGGTTGGGCATCGCCTCGCGCATACTGGTCAGCACGCGGCGCACCCGATCCATGTTTGGAGGGCGGCGCATTCGGCGTAGCGTGGCCTCACTGCCGTGCTGCAAGGGCATATCCACGTACTTGCAAACTTGCGGCAGTTCGGCCATCGTCTGGATCAGGCGCGGGGTCATGCGCGCAGGGTAGGCATACATGATGCGCAGCCACTCGATCTGCGGCACCTGTAGCACCGTCTCCTCCAACAGCCCTGCCAGTCCGTCGCGGATGCCGAGGTCGAGGCCGTAGTAGGTGCTGTCCTGCGAGATGTAGATAATCTCTTTGACCCCCTGGGCGGCTAGTTCCTTGACCTCGGCGATAATCTGGGGCAGCGGCTTGCTGATGTGACCGCCCCTAATCTGGGGGATGATGCAGAAGCTACACTTGGCATCGCAGCCCTCGGCAATCTTGACGAAGGCGGACGCGCCGCTGGCCCGGCGGGCGAAGCCGGTCAGTTGCGGGTCGGCATAACTGGCCGGGGCAGTGGGGCATTGCTCGGTCAGGGCGGGGTCGAGCGCGATCAGGGGCGGAGCGGGGAAGAGGGTGAGCGGC
This sequence comes from Chloroflexota bacterium, assembly GCA_025355955.1. GTDB lineage: Bacteria > Chloroflexota > Chloroflexia > QHBQ01 > QHBQ01 > QHBQ01. The sequence continues at coordinate 9,751 of JANXYP010000218.1, read as the reverse complement.
AGGCCGCGCTGCTGGCCTAGGGTAGCGGTCAGTTTGGCGATATCCGGCCAGTTGCGGGCGGAGAGTTGCCCATCCAGCACAGTCACGCCGCCACTGATGCGCTCAGGATAGAGTTCGACCATGCAACCAGATGCGATCAGCAATTGATCGTCGCGCTTGGTAGCGGCAAGCTGGTTGAGGGTATCAATCGCCTCCTGCCGCGCCGCTTCGAGGAAGCCGCAGGTGTTGACGATCAGGACGCTGGCCTGCTCGGTGCTGGCCGTCGGCTCATAGCCTGCGCCGCGCAGCATCTGGCCCATGCCCTCGCTGTCCACGCGGTTCTTCTCGCAGCCGAGGGTGACGACCGCGAACTTCGGTTTGGTGCTGGTTTCCAAATGCACTTCCTATCTTGTTGGCTAGCATATACAGTTACGATATGGTAATGCGCTTCAGCATCACCCCTCATCAAACCTCACCGCAAGGGGAGAGGCTTATGCCAATTGGCCCAGCAGATTGTGTAAATTGCACCAGGGCGGGCAGCCGCCCGCCCCTACGATACTCGGCCCAGCAGATTGTGTAAATTGCACCAGGGTGGGCAGCCGCCCGCCCCTACGATACTCAGTCCTCAGTCCTCAGTCCTCAGTCCACAGCACTCGCGTTTAGCGGTAGTTGATGAATTGCAGGGCTACTGGGTAATCCTTACCCTTGAGGAAGGTGATGACTGCTTGCAAGTCGTCTTTGTTCTTGGCGATGACGCGGATGGCCTCACCCTGGATTTGCGCCTGCACTTTGGGTTGGGCCTCGCGTATATCCTTGACCATCTTCTTGGCGAGAGTTTCCTCGATGCCCTTGACCAGGGTGACACTCTGGCGCATGGTGTTGCCACCGGCCGGTTCGGCCTTGCCCCAGCTGAATATTTTGAGCGAGAGACCACGCTTGATCGCCTTGCTCTGCAGAATATCCTTCATCGCGTTTAGCTGGAACTCCGATTCAGCGGTGAGCGCGATCTTGTCTTCCTCTAGCTTAATGTCGCTTTTGGTGTCCTTGAGGTCGTAGCGAGTGTGAACCTCACGTTCGGTCTGATCAACCGCGTTGACCAATTCCTGGCGGTCGAACTCGCTGACCACATCGAAAGAGCTAGTGCCTGCCATATTTCTCCTTGTTATACCAAATAGCTTTGGTGCTGGTGTAAAGGGCCAGGGCAAACAACGGTTCGCCCCAACAGAAAATACACCATCTACTCGGCTACCTGGTACTCGGTTGTGCAGGAGCGTAACTTGCGTTTTGCGCCACCGCACTTTAATCCTTCATCTTTAATCTTTATTCTCCGGCCCGGTTAGCCGTTAGTCTGGTTGCCCTTGTTGTCCCACTGCCTTTTGATGACCTGACCCGGCGCGCCGAGCGCACCGCGACTCTGGCCGTTAATGACCACGCTCACACCGCCGCCGTTGCCCGCCCAGACGTACACGGTGTTATCGCCCTGGAAGGTGCGGCGCGTGCCGGAGGCCATCGTGCCGCTGAACTGCTGCAAGCCATCGACCGTAACCATCATCCACGAGTCGGCGGTGGCAACCAGCACCACCTGCACCCCTTGACCCGCCACAGCGGGCGCGAGGGTGGGGCTAGGGGCGGACGGCGGCGCGGGCGGCAGGGTGGGGCTGGGGCTGGCCGCGATGCCCAGACCAACCACCGGCGTGCCGACCCCCAGGTTGGGGTTAGGTGGCGCGGGCGTGCTGGTCGCCCTGAGCGTGCCAGTAACTGGCGCAGTTACGGCCGGGGGGTTGGCGTTACCACCGCCGCCAGGATTAGTCGGGGTGGGCAGGAACGGGATCACGCCCCCAGGAGTGGATGCCAGCGCCAGCAGCAAGGTAGGGGTGGGCGGCGCAGGCGTGGCTAGCGCAGTCGTCTTATTGGCATCCTTTGCGCCGCTCACCATGTTCACGCCGACGATGACCACGAAGATGACCAGCACCAGCACGATGAACACACCGAGGATGCTGGGCGGATAGCGCAGGCTGGTGCGTACCTCGCCGGTAACGGGCGCGAGTTTGACGGCAGGCTGGGTGGCGCGTCGGCCCCGACCCACATTGGTTTGCGCGTCGAATAGGTCGAGGATGCTGGTTGGGTCAATGCCGAGGTAGGTAGCGTAGTTGCGAAGCAGGCCACGGGCGTAGACGGGGGCGGGTAGTTCAGCCTGATTATCATCCTCGAAGGCGGCCAGTATCTTGCTGCGGATGCGGGTCTCGCGCTCCGCTTCGTCCAGGCTAACGCCCATCTGTTCGCGGGCCTGCTGGAGAGTCTCGCCGAGGGTTGCCATGTTCGGGTTCTTTATCCTTCCTAACTCTGTGGAACGCACCTGCTTCCACTGCATGGTGCGTCACCATTATACTATATTGACGAAGGGCGGGCAACTGCGCTTCACCTCAGCCACGAAGGAACTTTCCCATTTGCCAGGCCGTCTATGCTATAATGAGCATGAGAAAGGAAAACGCTGCAGTGCACACTCGTGCGAAGCGACGGATTACTTACGTGGCGAGTTGAGCGCCATCATTCGCCGCTCCATCCAGCCTTTGGAGCCGTGATCATGAACAGCGTGAACGAACACTCGATCTTCCATCTGAGCCAAAAAGCAGCAATCCTGGCTAAATACCTGCTGCTTGGCCTGCTCATCATCCAACTTACCTCCTGCGACCAGCCCCAAAGCTCTAACGGTCAGGCCCAATCTAAATCTGTTAATGAGATCACTACGGGGGAGGATGCTGGAGTTCCCTCATTGTACAACGTAGCCATCTCAGTATCACCGGGGAAGCCAGCGGTGCTGGGTAGTGTTATACCATATGGGGCAACCATTAAGAATCAAGGTATTGAGACTGACACCTATGTAATTACTACCACCTCAAGCCTGGGTTGGGCTAACCTCAGCCAAGTACCCCATTCGGTGACGCTAAAAGGTGGTACCAATACTACTTTTACCATTACGGTTAGTGTTCCGCTTACCGCCAGCGTAGGAACGGAGGAGCAGACTTTCATTGAGGCTGAAGGCAAGAATGGAGATGATGTTACCATACATACCCTCGTTCATCGCTAATTGGCGCAAAACTTGCCCACACCCTCTTATTATGGTATAATGCAGATAGTGAGCCGAAGTGTTGGCTCGCGTTTGTTTACCATAACTTAGGCTGGGCGCAAACCCTCGCCCACGCCCGTATCTCTCAGGGAGGAGTGTTAACTAACACATGGCATTGCTGAAGGAAGAGAAAACCGCACTCATGGAGAAGTTCGCGGTACACGAGGGCGACACTGGCAGCCCGGAGGTGCAGATTGCGCTGCTCTCCACCCGCATCTTGCAGCTTACCGACCACCTGCGTAAGTTCAAGCACGATAACCACTCGCGGCGCGGCCTGCTCAAACTGGTCGGGCAGCGCCGTCGCTTGCTTGCCTACCTCAACAAGAAGGACGTGGATCGCTATCGCACCATCCTGGCGAAGCTCGGTCTACGCAAGTAACAGTGATGATTGCAGGATTTCGAGGGGGGTGTACACCCACCCCAACCCCTCCCGGTGGGAGGGGAGTCGTTATCACTGTAATCTACATTCAGGTTTTGGCCGCAACCGGGGCCAGGGCGCAAGGGCGCAACCCCACACCGTCGTTGCAAAGGGCGCGACGGTAACACCCAAATCGCGTAGGTAGAAAGCTGCCGCGCATCATCATGAGGAAGCACGGCCCAGGGGAGGAACGGGCCAGACAGCGCAAGGGGCGCTGATGTTAGCGGCCAGCAAGGTTGGTAAGCTTCGGTTAGTAGCCGGGCAAGTCTGAAAATCATCGGATATTTTCCAGTCTCCGCCTTTGACCCCTTTTATCTGTCGGTAGTTCCCCACATCCCCAACGCCGTTGCTCCCTGCACAAGGAGCAATACACACATGGCTGAAGTATATCGTTTTGAAACCGAAGTCGGCGGGCGTAAGCTCAGTGTCGAGGCCGGTCGCCTTGCCGAGCAAGCCGACGGCGCGGTGCTGATCCAGTATGGCGACACCGTAATGCTGGCAACCGTGGTTGGCGCACATTCGCCCCGCCCCGGCGTGGACTTCTTCCCCCTCACGGTCGAATATCAGGAGAAGATGTATGCCGCAGGCAAGTTCCCTGGCGGCTTCATCAAGCGCGAGAATCGCCCCAGCGACAACGCCATCCTGATTGACCGCCTCACCGACCGCCCGCTGCGCCCGCTCTTCCCCAAGGGCTACGGCAATGACGTGCAGATTATCAACACCGTCCTCAGCATTGATAACGAGAACGAGCCGGAGATCCTCAGCATCATCGGCAGCAGTGCGGCGCTGTGCATCTCCGACATCCCCTTCCAGGGGCCGGTTGGCGCGGCCAAGGTCGGCTACATGAACAACGACTTTATCCTCAACCCCACCCGCGAGGAGATGGAGCGCAGCCTGCTCAACCTGAGCGTGGCTGGCACCGAGACGGCAGTGCTGATGGTGGAGGCAGGCGCACACGAACTGTCCGAAGCCATCCTGCTGGAAGCGGTCAAGTTCGGCCATGCCGGGCTGCAAGCCTCCATCCAGTTGCAGAAGCAGCTAATCGAAGCCTGCGCCCGCCCCAAGCGCGAGTTCACCCCACCCGCGAAGGACACCTCGTTCGAGGATGAGATCAAGGGCTGGATGGGCAGCAAGCTGACCGATGCGGTCAACAATCCAGTCAAGCAGAACCGTGAAGCAGCCACCGATGCGGTCAAAGCCGCCGTGGTGGAGCAATTCACCCAGGGGGTGGCTGAGGCTGATCTGGCTGGCAAAATGAAGCAGATTGAAAGTGCCTGGTATAACATCCTGAAGGAAGAGGTACGCAACGCCATCCTTGACCGCGACAGCCGCCCCGATGGGCGCAGTCACGCCGAAATCCGCTCGATCAGCACCGAAGTCGGCGTGCTGCCCCGCACCCACGGCTCCGGGTTGTTCACTCGCGGCCAAACCCAGGTATTGAGCATCACCACGCTTGGCACCAGCGACGATGAGCAGAGCGTTGATGGCCTCGGCCCGGAGACGAGCAAGCGCTACGTCCACCAGTACAACTTCCCTCCCTTCAGCACCGGCGAAACCAAGATGGTGCGGGGCGCATCGCGCCGCGACATCGGCCACGGCCACCTGGCCGAGCGCTCGTTGCTGCCGGTGCTACCCAGCGAGGAAACCTTCCCCTACGCCATCCGCGTGGTCAGCGAGGTTCTGAGCAGCAACGGTTCTAGCTCGATGGGCAGCGTGTGCGGCAGCAGCCTGAGCCTGATGGACGCGGGCGTGCCGATAACTGCGCCAGTAGCAGGTGTGGCGATGGGCCTGGTCACCAGCAAGGATGGCAGCAAGCATCAGGTGCTAACCGACATTCAGGGCATCGAGGACTCGCTGGGCGACATGGACTTCAAGGTGGCTGGCACCGAGAAGGGTGTCACTGGCTTGCAAATGGACATCAAGATGCTTGGCCTCAGCTACGAGGTTATGGAGGAAGCATTCGCTCAGGCCCGCGAGGGTCGGATGTTCATCCTCGGCAAGATGGCGGAGAGTATCACTCAGCCGCGTGCCGACATCTCCCAGTACGCGCCGCGCATCATCGCCATCAAGATCAACCCGGAGAAGATCGGCGCGCTGATCGGCCCCGGTGGTAAGAACATCCGCAGCATCACTGAGGACACCGGCTGCAAGATAGACATCGAAGAGGACGGCACCGTGCGTATCGCTAGCAGCGACGGCGAAGCGGCCAAGCGGGCAATCGCCCGCATCGAGGCGGTGACGAAGGAAGTCGAAGTCGGTCAGGTCTATCTCGGCAAGGTGGTACGCATCATGCCCTACGGCGCGTTCGTGCAAATCCTGCCAGGCAAGGATGGCATGGTTCACGTCAGCGAACTGGCCGATTACGACGTGCGTAACGTCGAGGATGTGGTCAGCATGGGCGACGAGATCAACGTGATGGTCACGGACATCGACCGCATGGGCAAGGTCAGCCTCAGCCGTCGTGCGGTGCTAACCGGCCAGATGCCCGCCCCCCGCGCCGATCGCGCTGGTGGTGGCGATCGCGGCCCCCGCCCCGGCGGCGGTGGTGGCTTTGGTGGTGGAGGCGGCGATCGCGGCCCCCGCCCCGCTGGCGACCGCCCCGGCTGGGGTGGTGGCAACGGCAGTGGCGGCGACAGTGGCCCCCGCCGCTAACATAAATGGCGCAGTGGCTAAAGGCAAAAAGCCCCCAGCGGGGGTTTAGGGGAGAAATGCCGCCCCGCATCAACGCCCAAGGCTACTACGCCGCAAAGCTAAACCAAACGAACAAATAGGGCTGGCGCAATTGCGTCAGCCCTATTTGTTTGATGAGCCGCACTCAAAGCTGGGGTAGCGGCGAATCGCATACGACCGCTTGCCTAACGTTAATGCCAGCTTCATCAGGGCGTATGCGATTCGCCCCTACCCCAAGGTTGTCTCCACCGATGGGCTTAACCGCAGTTCACCACGGCGGGCCACCGTCCGCTCCTACGGTCGCAAGCTGATGAACTGCACCCCCGGCACACAAATCAAAAACATTTCCGCAAACTTTAATGGGCGGCCCAAATGTGGTATGCTACAATGGAAGTCGGGCAGGGCGAACAACGGTTCGCCCCTACAGATGGTTGACTGCTTAGGAGATCGGCGATGCTGCAACTGGTTGGGGTTTGGATTGCGCTGGTGACATTCGTAAGCATCTGGTGGGGCCACGTGGGGGTGCGCTGGGTGGAGGCGCACAGCCGCGTCATCTGGCCGCCGATGGTCGCGCTGGGGCTGGCCGCGCTGACGCTGAACCTCTACGCCCCGTTCGCGCCTAACCTGGCAATCGGTGGCGCGTGCAGCGTGGTCGGCTTCACCCTGTTCTGGGATGCGGTCGAGGTCTATCGCCAGCAGTGGCGGGTCATCCACGGTCACGCCCCCGCCCACCCCGCCAATCCCCGCCATGCCGCCTACCTGGCCGCAGGGCTGGGCCGCACCGACGACCCACTGAAGCGTGAGCCGCAGGGCGTGCCAGTAGACGCTCTGCATATCGCGCCGCTCTGCAACCCTTGCACTGGCACACCATGCCTGGTCTGCCCCCGACGCAAAGGCAACCAGAAAATCACCAGGCGACAGGAAGCCCACGCCGCAATTATGTCCCAGGTAGCCCAGGTAGCGGAGGTGGAGCAATGAGCCTGACCATTCTCAACAATCTGCAATCTACAATCTTCAATCTACAATCCCTTGATTGGGGCGCAGTCGCGCTAGGCTTCTTTGCGCTGGGGATAATTGGCTTCGGCTTCTTCTGGGTGATTCGGGTGGAGTACCACCTCGGCTACCTGTGGTGGCCCTATATGCTGGGGTTGGGCATCCTGCTCATCGCTAGCTCGGTGCTGGTTGGCGATGCAGGCTACGCCGCGCTGCTGGGCATCGCGGGCGCGTCGGTGGTGTGGGGCGCAACCGAGCTAAAGGAGCAGGCGGTGCGTGGCGAGATCGGCCTGTTCCCCTTCAACCCCCAGCCCAAGCCTAACCCGCCGGGGGTGAAGTGGATTAATCGTATTAAAGCGCCGCATCTATAACCGGAGTTGCAAGTTGCAAGTTGCAAGTTGCAAGTGGAAGGTTCTGTAGGGGCGAACCGTTGTTCGCCCTACTGCCAATAACACCAATTCGTCGCGCTAATCGTGGGTTCTGTAGGGGCGAACCGTTGTTCGCCCTGCCTCAATCTATAGCGGCACCATCGCTAATTGGTATTACTTGCGAAGTAGCTTGAAAGCAATCTCCCGACCGTAGCCCTGGCGGGCCAGCGTCACCCATAGGATAGTCAGTTCTTCGAGCAGATGCGCGTTGCTTAGTGGCCCAGCATCCACCACGTCGAACCCCATGCTCTCCGCCAGTTGGCCGACTACCTTTTTAACTTCGGCATCGTCGCCACAGATGTAGGCATCGGCGCGTAGGCCACTGAATTGCAGGTCGCTATAGTTGTTTGCGCCGATAGTGTTGAACGCCTTGACTACTTTCGCGCCGTGCGCCCAGCCTGCCACCATCTCGGCAGCGGAGGTGGGCAGGCTGAAGCCGACCGGGTTGATGCAATCGATTAGCAACTTGCCGCTGAGATCGCCCGCCTCACGCACCGCTTCTTCCGCCGCTGCCCAGGGGGTTGCCAGCGCCACTATATCGCCGAATGCTGCCGCCTCGCGGATGCTGGCGGCGCGGGCGTGAGGCGACTCGGCCAGCACGGCTTTCAGCTTGTCGCTCTGCGGGTCGCGCACGCCATATACTACCTCATGGCCCAGCCGCGCCCACACTTTGCCCAGCCCGCCGCCCACATTGCCCGCGCCAATTATTCCAATTTTCACCGTTTGATTCTCCCTTTGTTGGTTTGCCCTACCGCCCATTCACCCGAATGAGGCCACGTTCATTATATAGACCTTTGTGCCAATTTGCAAGTAGCTACCGAAAAGTGGTATACTTACCTTATGGTTAGTAACTATCCACCGAACATATTGCTGGCAAATTGCGCCTCGCGCAAGGTGCTGGACCTGATCGCCGACAAGTGGGTGGCGCTGGTCATCCGCGCCCTCTCGCTTGGCACCATGCGGCACGGCGAACTGATCCGTACCATCGAGGGCATCTCCGAGAAGATGCTTAGTCAAACCCTGCGCCGACTGGAGCGTGACGGCCTCGTCGCCCGCAAGGTCTACCCGGTCATCCCGCCGAAGGTGGAATACTCGCTCACCGAACTGGGTTGGTCGTTGAACGAGGCGGTCAACACGCTATCCAAGTGGGCGGAGGGCCACATCGCCGAGGTGGAAGAGGCACGGCAACGGTACGAGCAGCAATGATAAATGGTGAATGGTAAATGGTGAATGATTGCCCTGGCAGCGCATCATCACTACCGCACAAACTTAATTTCGATGCGGGCCTTCGTAAGGGCGCAGATTTATCGCGCCCTGGTGCCAGCTTGCAATCCCCACCAGGGCGGACGCAATCCGCCCCTACGCCATCGGCGCTTGTTCCGTTTGTCCGTTGAACAATCCGTTGGCTGGTCCCCTTGTTGGCGATGAACATTCATGCGCCTCATCAGGGCGTATGCCATGCGCCCCTACGTCCGTTTGTCCGTTTATCCGTTGAACAGTCCGTTGGCTGGTTACGTTGTTGTTGATAACCCTCTTTACACATAGGAACACAAGTGCTATAATAACAATGTGTACGTACATATTTCCTTGTACACACCCTGTTGCAGGATAGCGCAAGCAGGCAAAGTTTGCCTGTGGGCCACTGCACTACACCAGACAGGAGCAAGCACGATGAGACTGAGCGATGCCGATCGCCGCGAGTTGTTCGCCGCCGTGGAGGCGGGCGAACCGGTTTCGCCACGCTTCCTCAAGCTGCTCTTCCCTGATGCCACCAATGTGACTGGCGGCTACGAACTGGTCTATCGCGGCAAGATGCGCCGCGAAGATGTGATGCAGTTCACCTTCCCCGCGCCCCTGCAAGAAGTACGCACCATGCCCGACGATGCGCCCCCGTCGCTCAAGCCTGGGTGGAGCAACAAGCTCATCTTCGGCGACAACCTTCAGGTGCTGCGCGAACTGGCCGAACCCAGCAGCCCCCACTCCCTTGCGGGCCAGGTGCGCCTTATCTACATTGACCCGCCTTTCTCCACCAAGCAGGACTTCCAGGGCCGCCAGGATCAGCACGCCTACCAGGACAAGGTGGCAGGCGCGCAGTTCATCGAGTTCCTGCGCCGCCGCCTCATCCTGCTCCGCGAA
>JANXYP010000206.1 GCA_025355955.1 Chloroflexota bacterium | reverse complement strand
GCTGGTGATGCTGGTGCCGGTCTTCGTTTCCGCCATCTACATGGTGATGAACCTGGCCGCGCAAGCGCCAGATCAGGTGCTGGCCTACAACCCGGCGGGCGTGCCGGTTAGCGCTATGTTGCGACTGGCCGCGCCTAACCTAACCACTGACGATGCTAACAGCGCCGCTGCTGTGCGTAGCGGCCTGGCCGACAAGAACAGTCACTATAGCTACGGTGTGGTGATACCCGCTAACGCAATTGCCGATCTGAAATCGGGTAAGCGCCCTGCGCTGGCAATCTACGTCAACGGCGCGAAGGTGCAAGGTTATTTGGAGCAACAGCGGGCGATCGCCTCGTTCTTCGACTATTTTCAGATCCAGGCAGGTATAGGTCCCAACTACCAGGCCGCCGAGGTACTGAACGCGGCAGCTACCACAAGTCACAACTATGCCGAACTCGTACACCAGAACGGCGCTCTGTTTGGTGCAATTGCCCTGGTACTCGTGCCAATTGGCGTGGGCATCTACATCCTGCCCGGCCTGCTGGTGGAAGAGAAGGAGAAAAAAACCATCCGTCTGCTGTTCACCTCGCCAGCACGGTCTCTGGATGTGGTGATCGCCAAATCGCTGGTCAGCTATTTCTACACTATCGCTCTTAGCTTGATCATCGCTTTGCTCTTCATCAACTACATCAGTGATTTCACCAGCCTGTTGCTATTCATCGGCCTGGGCAACCTGTTTGCCGCCAGCATCGGTATCATCTTCGGCGCGTACTTCAACGATATTCAGACGATGTACACCTGGGCGGGAGTGGTGGGTCTGATGCTGATGTGGCCAATCTTCTTCGCCATGCCCTTCCTCCATGATGTGCCGGTCCTCAGTCCGCTAGCCCAAATCTTCCCCAGCTATTATATAACCAGGGGGTTGTACAGGGCGGCGAATGGCGACCTCGACTTCGCCACTGGCTTGCTCTACACTGGCTTGCTGGCAGCCTTCACGATTGCGGCCTTTTTGGTTGCCGCCTGGACACTGCGGCGGCGCACCATCTTCGTCTAAGGTGTTTCTTGAAATGAGCTTCAGGTCCTGAATAACAAACGTGCTACCCTCGCCCTGCTCTTGCTGCCGACCCTGACCCGCTGGGCGGTTGGCTGGCTACGCTGCTGCAGTCCAGCTCGCGCCAGGTGGACAGAACCCGCCCCATAATCGGCGCTACAGCAGTCCAGCCAACGCCTGTGAGCCAGAACCGTGGTAATAATTCGGGTGACACTACCGCGATATGGATCGCGGTTGCTATTGCCGTCTTTGCCCCTGTAGGTGGCGGCATGACGCTGAACAACAAGAATAAGAAAGTGGTCGGTTATCCCTTTGTTGGAAGGATAGCACGCTTGGTGTGCATCACGTTCTTGCAGAGCAAGCGTTCAGCAGGGGCGAACCGTTGTTCGCCCTGGTCGGGTATGTAAAATGTGACACGCACTCTAGCACGCCAGTGTATTTGCACAATACAGCGCCGATCTGGTATAATATCGTTCGCGCCCGCGTTTGGTGAGGCGCGTTCGTGCTATTCGCCAGTAAAATAATGGGGGTGCTGTTTTGCTCGATATTACCCTGCCAGAGATTGAACAGACTGCGACCGAACCGGATTATGCCCGCTTCAAGATGGAGCCGCTGGAGCCGGGCTGGGGAACCACCTTGGGCGTTGCGCTCAAGAAGATTCTGCTTAACTCGCTGCCCGGTGCCGCTGTGACCGCGATCAAGCTCGACCCTGCACCCGACGATGAGGGGCGGCTGCCGCAAATCGAAGAAGACCTGATTGACGTGATTCTCAACGTCAAGCAACTGCGCCTGCGCTATCGTGGCGACGAGCCGCAGCGAATGGTGCTGCACACCAGCACGTTCCCCAATGGGCGGCGCGTGCTCACTGCTGCCGATGCCGAGCTAGCCGATGGCGTGGAGCTGATGAACCCCGAAGTGGAGCTAATCACCCTCAATAAGGGCCACCGCGATGCGCTTAACGTCGAGCTGATGGTGGAGCGTGGCTACGGCTATAGCCCCGCCGAGGCACGCATGGATAGTACGCCGCTGGATATGGTGCCGATTGACGCGATGTACTCGCCAATCTCAAAGGTAAATTATGTGGTAGAGCGCACCCGCCTGGGTCAGCGCACCGACTATGACCGCCTCATTCTTGAAATCTGGACCGATGGCACCATTGAGCCAGTAGAAGCGCTGCGCCAGGCTGCCCAGATCCTGACCAAGCATGGGCAGATCATCGCGGGCTTCAGCGGTGGCCTCTACGAACTAGCTGACGAGGTTGAGGTACACGTCCCTAGCGTGGTGCCGGAGCTTGAGCGTATCCCAATCGACAGCCTCGACCTGACCAGCCGTACCTTCAACGCGCTAAAGCGGGCCTACATTGATACCATCGGTCAGGTATTGACCATGAACGATAGTGATCTGCGCTCCCTGCGTAACTTTGGCGACAAGGCGCTCGACGAACTGCATCAGAAGCTGCAGGCGAAGGGCTACGAGCCTGCCACTGGTGGCGCATCTGTGTCGGTTAGCGGCCTGTTGCCCGCCCGCGCTCCCGTCGAGCCTGAGCCAGTCGCCCCCGTCGAGGATGAAACAAAGGGACGTAGGGGCAAGCCCAAGAAGGGTACCCGCCTTACCAGCCTTAGCGACCTGGCTGCCCTGGCGGACATGAATGAGGACGAGGAGTAGTATCTCAGCAAAGGGATGCTAATAGTTTCCCCTCCCACCGGGAGGGGTAGGGGAGGGTGCGAGTCGCGTTGCACGGACCCCACCCCCAGCCCCCCCTGCGGGAGGGGAGAATATCAGAACCCTGTTTGCTGGTACTGATGTCCTATGCAAATAAACCTTGGTGACTTGGTACGGCTGATCAACGTCTCCCTATCGGCCACTAACTTCGTCATCATCTTCTCGCTGCTTATCTACGTGCTGTCGCACAATTGGCAGAAGGGGGTGGCGCGTAGCTTCTGCGCCCTTATCGCCACCCTGATGCCAGTTTATATCGCCAACACTGTGCTGCTGATTCTGCCAAATGGCGTTGATACCGACATCTGGCTGCGTATCCAGTGGCTCGGCTTTGCTTTCGTTCCCCCTACCTATGTGCAATTCAGCAATATGCTGCTGGAGGATACCAACGCCTTCTCCGCCAAGCGGCAGGCGGGCATCCGTGTCGGTTGGGCAATTAGCCTGGTCTTCTTCATCGTTGCTGGTCTTACCAACGAGGTGATACTTCCAAGCGTGCCACGCACCCCCGGCAATCAGCTGGTCGCGCAACCCGGCGAAAACAATGTGCCAGTGCCGGGTGGCCCACTGTTCTGGGTCTTCTTTGTCTATCTGCTGATCAGCCTGATCTGGGGCATCAGCAGCATCATTCGCGCCCGCGTTCGCACCCTGACTACCGCATCGCGGCGGCGCAGCACTTACCTGGTGGTCGCCAGCATCGCCCCCGCCATCGCCATTTTGCCATATCTGCTGACCATCGCCTTCGCCCCCTCCGGCCTGTTTCCTCGCGCCCTGCCCCTCCTAACTCTCACTGGCAACATCGGCCTCGCTATCCTCAGCGTGATAATGGCTTACAGCGTCTCATATAATGGGGCACTCACTCCCGATCGGGTAGTCAAGCACAGCCTCGTCTACTTCCTGCTGCGCGGGCCACTGGTGGCGATTATGGTGATGGTGCCAGTGTTGGTTACGTCGCGGCTGCAGAGCATCCTCGGCGTGCCACGCGACATCATCCTGGTGTTCACCATCGGGCTGCTGGTGGTGCTGACCCAGGCGGCGGTCAGCGTGCTGCAACCCTGGATTGATCGCCTGCTTTACCGCAACGATGGTGAAGACATCCTCTGGCTGCGCGACCTGGACAAGTCGCTGCTGACCGATGCCGACCTGGAGCAACTGTTCGAGAACACTATGGCTTCGCTGGCCGACCTGCTACGAGCGCAACGCGGATTCCTGGTAGTGTTCAGCGAGGATAGCGAACACTTGAACCCATACATGGCGGCGACGGTTGGTTGGGAAGGCGGCACGCCTGCGCTATCGCAAATCGCGGCGTACGACCGCGAAGGGTTGGGCGGCAGTCACGCGCTGGGCGCATTGGCGGCGTTGCCGGGTCAGGTGCGGGCCAACGCGCCGCGCCTGCTAGGGCGAACCCACCCGCCTGGCGCACCGACTATCGAGGCGATCCGCCCGCTGCTGGAGCCCTTCATCGGGGCGCAAGCAAGTGTCAGCCAGCCGACGGTTAGCAATGATGGTGGCAGCGTGAACGTCAATGTCAATGTCAACGTAAACGTAAACGTCAATCTGGGGCGTGGGCAGCTACCGCCCGACGATGAGCGCTTCATCCCCCTGGACGGAGTGGTGGGGCTATTGGAGCGCGGCTATCTGCTGCTGCCGCTACGCACCCGCACCCGCGATGCTACCCTCGGCGTGATCGGGCTGCGGGTTGCAGGCGCGGGCGTGACTGCCAGCGACGCAGGGCGGCGGCTGGGCCTGGGCCTGGGTCTCAGCTACGAGGAGGAGCATCGCGTCGGTATCCTGGTACGCCAGGCGGAGGTAGCGCTGGAGGACAGCCAGATGCAGCGCCGCCTATTCGCAACCCTGCGGCAGATGAGCCACGAGATGAAAGAGGTGCAGCGCTGGCGCGGCGCATTGCAGCGCGAACGCCAGAACCCCAATACACGCCGTGGCGACAGCGCAGAGTATCAGACGGTAGATGCTAGCATTGTGGATGACCCCAACTTCGCCAAGCTGGTGAAGGGGGCGCTGGACAGCTACTGGGGTGGGCCGCGCCTAAGCGAATCACCACTGCTCAAGCTGAAGGTTGTTCACACCGCGCTACCGGCGGGCAGCGTGCCAGCTAACGGGCTACGCAAGCTGTTGGACGAGGCGATTGAGGCGCTGCGCCCTAACGGGGCGGCTGCGCCAGGCGACACCCCGGAGTGGACCATCTACAACATCCTTATCCTGCGCTACAAGAAGGGCCTAGGCACCCGCGAGGTGGCTCACCGCTTGGCAATGAGCGAAGCCGACTACTATCGCAAGCAGAAAATCGCCCTGGCCGAGGTGGCGAAGGCGGTGGCGAGGTTGGAGCGTGAGGCGCTGCGGAAGTAGGGGTGCTGGGTGCTGAGTTGGGAGTTCTAATAACAACTAGCCAAGGAGATGCTATAGTTCTGTATAGGCGAACCGTTGTTCGCCCTGCCTCAATCTAATCTATAGAGGCATCATTCTAATTGGTATAATAACAATTAGCTGAGTGCTACGACAATTTCTGATTTCCCTTGAACGTGCAACTCGCTATTCGTGCCACGCCAGCCAGCCGCTATCCTTGCCCTTAGGCGTACGTATCTCCGCCTCACCACCCTCGACCGTAACCTCGCGCAGACTGCCCTCGGCCAGCAGGTCGCTAATCGCCCGCTCGACGGTAAGCTCCGGCCAGCCGAACAGGTAGCTAATATAGCGACGCGGCATTGCGTAAGCGTTGCTGAGATATACGCTGATGATCTGCGCCGTTGCCTGCCGACTGGTTAGCTGGCGGGCGGCCTGCACCGGCCCCGGCAGGTGACGCGGCACCGCATCATAGACGAAGCAATACTTCCAGCGATTGTCGTTAGCGGTGCCTACCTGCATTACCTTCAGCCCGACGCTCAGTTCGGTGATGGCGCGGTCGAAGCGGCGGGCGGCCTCGTTCTTCTGCATCCCCAGTTCGCGGCGCAGCACCGTCGTGCTAGCTGGCCCCAGCTTCAGCACCGCCTCGTATACCCGCTTGGCCTCGTCGCTCAAGCGCCCGTCAGCATACTCCTCGATGTAATCATCAAGCTCGCCATAGTTGCTGGACAGCGCATAGAAGGCAGGGAACAGGCCCAAGCTGATGAAGGTCGGCTTATTTTTGATGAACTTGCCGTACCAGACCTCCTTGCGCCCCGGCGCGGTATCCTTGTAACTCCACACCTTGCCCACATTATGATCGTGCCAGTTGGACAAATCGTGGTTGCGCCCCGCCATCGCCGCCCAAAGCGTGGGCAATACTAGCCCCTGACGCGAGAATGGCATACTGATGCCCACCTTGTTGATGAACCAGGTCGGCCCGTCGTCACCATACAGCTTGATGTCGTGGAGCATATGCCAGCGTTGCTCCCGCTGTGCCACGATGTCGCGGTATTGCAATGTCTCGGTTCGTGTCTCTGCTGCCAGCATCGCTACCCATCCTTAGAATATATGTACGAATATTATACCCGATTCTTGCCTGCCACGCCAAAAAACTGCGGAAAACTGGAACCCATATGGTATAATAAGAGAAGGCAGCTGCATCTGCAAAAACTGGCAGGCCGTAATATAAGGGGTGAATAGCGTTCGCCCGCTATCACATACCGGGAGGGTATAAGTAAGCATGGAGCTAGGGCTGAATGGCAGGGTCGCAGTGGTGGCGGGCGGCAGCAAGGGCGTGGGCAAAGCTATCGCAGTGGCGCTGGCAGCCGAGGGCGCACACGTGGCAATCTTCTCCCGCGACAGCGCTTATCTGGACCAGGTGGCGCACGAAATCGCCGCGGCTGGCAGTCAGGTATTTGCCGCGCTGGCCGACATAACCGATGCACAGCAGGTTGGCGAGTTCATGGATCGGGTAGCCGCGCGGATGGGCGGGATTGACATTTTGGTGAACAACGCAGGCCGCACCAGCCCCGATACTATCGTTAGCATCAGCGACGAGCGCTGGCTGGCCGAAGTGGATGTCAAGCTACTGGGCGCAGTGCGTTGCACCCGTGCTGCTCTACCCCACCTGCGTAAGAGCCTGGCTGGGCGCATCATCAGCATCAACTCGGTGTTCGGCCACACTCCTCACCCCGACTTTGCCACCTCTAGCGCAGTCCGCGCTGCCAGCATCGCCTTTAGCAAGCTGCTCGCCACTGAGCTTGCGCCCAGCGGCATCCTGGTCAACAGCGTCAACCTCGGCTTCGTCGAGAGCCAGCAATGGCGGCGGGCCTGGGAGAAGGCCGGTCGCCCTGCCGATTACGAGACCTGGTTGCACAAGCTGACTGCCAGCATCCCGCTGGGTCGCGTCGGTCGCCCCGAAGAAGCCGCCGCGCTGGTCGCCTTCCTCGCCAGCGACCGCGCTAGCTATATAACCGGCGGCTCATTCGATGTTTCCGGCGGCCTCTAACCAGTGCTAGGTGCTGAGTGCTGAGTGCTGAGGATTGAGCGCAAAAAGCCTCCAGCGAGGGTTGGGGAGAAATCTCGCCCCACCTGGAATATGCCGGGTGCTGAGTGCAAAAAGCCCCCAGCGGGGGTTAGGGGAGAAATCTCGAACCCTGATCATGCTTATCGAAAGCAATAGAAACAATGCCAACCAAAATCGAACCAACCACCGGCACCATCACCATCCACCTGCTGCACTTTGCGATGAACCGCGAACTGCTGGGCTGCGCCGAGGAGCAGATGACGCTCCCCGCAGGTAGCGCCGTCGCCGATGCCTGGACGCTACTCGTCGCCCGTGCGCCCAGGCTAGCGAAGGGCAGCCGCAGCCAGATGGTGGCAGTCAATAGCCGCTATGCCACCCTCGACCAGTCTTTGCAGGACGGCGACGAGCTAGCCTTCATTCCGCCGGTCAGCGGAGGATAGCCATGGTATATGTGAAGATAACCGAAGAGGTAATCTCCGCCAACGCGCTTGCCAGCCGCGTGCGTAGCGATGCCGATGGCGCAATCGTCAGCTTCGAGGGCGTAGTGCGTGACAATAACGCGGGCAAGGGGGTCAGCTACCTCGAATATGAGGCTTATGCCGAGATGGCCGAGCGCGAGATGGCAGTGATCGGTAGTGAGGCGATGCGCGTATACGGCGCGACCAACGTTGCCATCGTTCATCGGGTGGGGCGGCTGGAAATCGGTGAGGTCAGCATCGCGATCGCGGTTGCCGCACCCCACCGCCGTGAGGCGTTCGCTGCCTGCGCCTACACCATTGATGCGGTGAAAGAGCGCGTTCCCGTCTGGAAGAAGGAGCAATACGCCGATGGCGGACAGTGGCTCGGCTCCCAGGCTGAGGACAAGGGCAAACCGGCGCTACCAGCGCTGAGGACTGAGTGCTGAGTGCTGAGTGCTGAGTGCAAAAAGCCCCCAGCGGGGGTTTGGGGGAGAAATGTCGCCTTACATCAATGCTGATAATTAGCGACAACCATAACATATGGGCAGATTGCGTAAGCGATTATGCGGTTGTATAACCAAGAAAGATGTGTATCCCATGGAACCAGAGAACCAACGCAGGACCGCCGCCCAGCCACTCAATCTCGTGCTAAAACCAGTGCAGCGGGCGGTGCAGGATGGCGAGGCGGTCAGCCTGGCCCAGCAGGTCAGCTACGACCAGTTTCGTCGCGCCATCTCCTATATGCGCGTCTCTGTAACCGACAAGTGCAACCTACGCTGCGTCTACTGTATGCCAGAAGAGGGCTTGCCCTGGATTAAGAACGCCGACATCCTCACTTACGACGAGATCGAGCGTCTGGTGCGGGCCTTTGCGCCCTGGGGCTTGCAGAAGGTACGCATCACTGGCGGCGAACCGCTGGTACGTCCACATACCGCCGAACTTGTCGCCCGCCTGAAGGTGGTGCCGGGTATCCGTGACATCTCCCTCAGCACCAACGGTGTGCTGCTGGCCGACCAGGCCGAGGCGTTGGCAAAGGCGGGCCTAAATCGCGTCAACATCAGCCTCGACACCTTGCGCCCCGACCGCTTCAAGGAAATTGCCCGCCGTGACGGGCTGGACAAGGTAATGGCGGGCATAGATGCGGCGATTGCCTGGAACTTCCAGCCCATCAAGATCAACGTGGTGGCGATGCGTGGCTTCAACGACGACGAGTTGCTGGATCTGGCCCGCCTTAGCATCGAGCGCGAGGTGCATATCCGCTTCATCGAGGTGATGCCGGTGGAGGAAAACCTGGAGCTGGAGAAGGAGGCGCATATCTCCGCCGACGAGATCCTATATCGCCTGCTGGAGCTGGGTGAGTTCCAGCCGGTGCCAGGGCCAGCCGGTAACGGTCCTGCCCGCTACTTCCAACTGCCCGGCGCGAAAGGCACAGTAGGGGTAATCAGCCCGATGAGCCACAACTATTGCGACAAGTGCAACCGCGTGCGCCTCACCGCTAATGGTGGCTTGCGCCTCTGCCTGTTTGGCGACAACGAGATTGACCTACGCACCCCGCTCCGCACCGGCGCATCGCTCGCTGACCTCGGCGACATCTTCAAGGCCGCGCTGAAGATCAAGCCAGAGCGCCACTATCTGGGCATCGGCAAGACCGCCAGCACGATG
The DNA here is from genome assembly GCA_025355955.1 of Chloroflexota bacterium. GTDB lineage: Bacteria > Chloroflexota > Chloroflexia > QHBQ01 > QHBQ01 > QHBQ01. The sequence continues at coordinate 1,977 of JANXYP010000206.1, read as the reverse complement.
AGGGCTTTCAGTCAGGTGGGGGGGTAAATAAAGTGCTAACTAAACTCACAATCCGCAACTTTAAGCAGTTGAAGGATAACGAGATTGAGTTGGGTGATAATGTTGTTTTTATCGGCCCGAACAATTCGGGTAAAACTAGCGCATTGCAAGCACTTAGTATGTGGTATATAGGGCTGCAGACATGGAGTGAGAAGAGACGAGGTCGTAACATCCCCCATAACCGTCCTGGTGTAGCAATTAGTCGTGAGGCTCTATATGCCGTTCCCGTGTTGGATACAGATGCCCTGTGGTTTAACCGTAGAGCCTCTCGAACTGGCAGTAAGATAGAGATCGAGGTTGAGGGTATAGAAGCTGAACAGATTTGGTCTTGCGGTTTGGAGTTTCGCTATGCAAACGAGGAGTCACTCTACTGTGAGCCATTGCATAGGTCATCTGTACCCGCCGAGGCTTACGAAGTAAAAGTAGCGTTTCTACCTGCTATGTCAGGAATTGTGCTTAGGGAGCAACTACTTCAATTCGGTGCGGTAAATGTGCTAGTTGGCGAAGGCCAGACCGCACAAGCGCTTCGCAACCTTTGCTATTATCTGGCAACGAACAAACCTGATGAGTGGCTAAAGGTAAAAGATAGAATGAAGAAGTTGTTTGCGGTTAATATTGATGATCCTGTCTATGTGCCAGTGCGTGGTGAGGTGAGGATGGGCTATCGCACCCGCGCCGACATCCAGCTCGACATCTCAGCTGCAGGACGTGGTCAGTTGCAGACATTGTTGCTCTTGGTCTATCTATACGCCAACCCTGGCACAGTGCTGCTGTTGGACGAGCCAGATGCACATCTGGAAGTGTTGCGTCAGCGTCAAATCTATAATGTAGTGGTCGCAACCGCAGGTGAACAGGGTGGTCAGGTTATTGCTGCCAGCCACTCAGAGGTGGTCCTTGACGAAGCTGCCGACCGCGACATAGTAATATCATTTGTAGGTAAGCCGCATCGCATGGATAACCGCAGTGATCTGGCGAAGGCTTTGAAGGAGATTGACCCTGAAGACTACTACCAGGCAGAGCAACGGGGTTGGGTGCTTTATGTCGAAGATGCAACTGACCTGGACATCCTGCAGGCTTTTGCCGCCCAGCTAAATCATCCCGCACAGCAACCCTTGGCTAGCCCATTCGTCTACTACCTACGCAGCAATAACCCGGACAAAGCCAGGAGCCATTTCTATGGCATGCGCGAAGCCAAACCTAATTTGGTTGCTTTTCTCCTTACTGACCATACCAAGCTGACCCCTCGGGGCGGCCCCGGTCTAACTGAGCATATGTGGCAACGATGCGAGATCGAAAATTACCTGACCCAGCAAGCGACACTCCTTAATTGGGCCAGAGGTGCAGGATCCAGTAGCGAATTGGGGGCTGATTATTGGGCTAACACAATGGAAGAAAGCATTGCAGAATTGGAGAGAGCATTTGAGCTTGCCAACCAACCCTCACCCTGGTCCCCAGAGCGGAAGGCATCTGATACCTTCCTTGACCCCCTATTTCGCAACTTCTATCGAAAGCTGGGCCTATATAACATGATGAAAAAAAGTAACTTTCATGTGCTGGCTGCGTTTGTACCGAAGCAAGATATTGATCAAGAAGTGATTGGTGTTCTGGATCACATTGCTGAAGTCGCTTCCAAGGCAAAGCCTGTAGAAGAATAACGTTTGAAGTAAAGAGAGGAGAGAACCAAATGCCCAACGAACTAACCGGCAAGCGCATTGCCGTGATGGTCGAGAAGCTCTACGATGACCGCGAGTTCTGGTACCCCTACCTACGAATGAAGGAGGCGGGCGCGGAAGTCACCATTGTCGGCAGCGGCAAGGGGCCGTATGCGGGCAAGGCGGGCATCGAGGCGACGGAGGATGTCAGCGCCGACAAGGTGAACGGAGCCGACTTCGATGCGGTGATCATCCCTGGTGGCTACTCGCCCGACCATATGCGCCG
>JANXYP010000197.1 GCA_025355955.1 Chloroflexota bacterium | reverse complement strand
TATCAGTGCCAAGTTAAGGATCAAAACGCAATGTCAAGTTTTCGCTACACCTTTTGGCGGTTTGCGCCGCTGCTTTACCACCCCCAGCATCTTGGCGTTGGCGACCAGGTACTCGACCAACCCCAACTCTGGCTTACATTCGTGCGCCTTGCTATACAGCCACAAGCTGCGGTATACCATCTCGATGCTGATGCGCTCCCAGCGTTGCCCCAATGCCTCTGCTACTTCATCACACAGATCCACCAATACTGCATACAGCAGCCACGTCATCCACAACTGCGCTTGGATGGCATTCGTGCTTTCGCTGTAAAGGTAGGCCAGTCCCAGCAGTCGCTTCACCTGCGCGAATGCTTCCTCAATGCGCCACCTTTGCCCATACAACGCGACTATCTCGGCAGCGGGCAGCCGCTGGCTATCCATCAGGTTGGTCAGGTAGCGGTACCACGACCCGCTCTCCATCTTTACCTCAACCAACCGCACCTCCAAACCTTGCTCTGCGCCTTGCCCCTTCAGGCGCACCAGGTAGTCATGCACTACTGTATCCTGGCGCAATACTTCGATGATGCGGTAGCTGGTGTTGTGCTTGGCTGCACAGATGTACCAGACCTGTTGCTCGTTCAGCCAGGCGAAACGCTCATAGTTGAGAAAGCCCCGGTCAATCAAGAGCATGGTGTTGGCGACCAGTTGTCCCTCCAGCTTGCTCCAGAAGTTCATGTCGTGGGCGGCGCTATCCCCTTCGTACCAGACCTGCTGGGGCAGATGGTTAACCACATCAAGCAAGCCTGCCATCTTCCCACCCAGCCGCGCAAGGTGATGGCTCTGCTGCTCCTGATTACCCTTGCGCCACAAAGCATCAAGGGTCGAGCCGTCAAAACTCAACACCTGGGCGAACTCACGCTGCGCCCACTTCAGTATCGCAGTCTGCGGGCGGTGGCGGTTAGCCTGCGCCTGGCGCAAATGCGGCAACAGTTCATCAAGCAGCCGATGGTACAACTGGGCTGGCAAATGTTGCAGACGCTGGCTCAACCCTTCATCGGTTACCTTGGTGGGGGCAACCCAGAACAAGCCTTCTTGCTCCAGCACCCGCACCGTATCGGCTAGGCCGTTGAATTGCCGCCAGAGCATTGCCAGCAGCACCGCAACCATCACGGGCAAAGTGAGGATGCGGTTACGCAAGCCCAGTTCTCGGTAAAGGCCACCCAGGGCAAAGATACCAGGGCGCAGCAATGCTTCGATGCGGGCTTCAACGAGTTTATCATCAGGGGCAGAGATACGCCGCCTGGTATGGTCACGCATAATGGCGCGAGTATGGCGCACCCGGCTCTGTTTGGGACGGGGCGCAGGGGTAGCAGTATTCATACAATAATTGTACCATATCTGCGCCGCCTCGCCAAAATTGGGCTTGACAAACTCGCAAATACCTTAACTTGGCACTGATAACCTCATACCTGATGCCTCTTGCCTAAATCGTGCTATACTTCACGTTGTGAACAACGCGCCGACATGGGAACACGAGGTCGCCCTCTGGGGCGCGGGCTATAACGCTCTGGCGGGGTTGGATGAGGCCGGGCGCGGCGCGTGGGCGGGGCCGCTGGTGGCAGCGGCGGTGATCATCCCACCTAACGTTGAGCGCGAACAACCGCCCTGGGCAGCGGTGCGCGACTCGAAGCTGCTCACTCCCCTTGCCCGCGAACAACTATATCCGTTGATATTCGCGCAGTCAATCGCGGTGGGGGTGGGCGTAGTCTCACCCGCGCTGCTCGATCTAATCGGGTTGGGGCCAGCGAACCGCCTGGCGATGGTGCGGGCGGTGCGGGCATTGCCCCAGCCGCCCGACCACCTGCTGATTGACGCTTTCAAGCTCCGCAGCCTCAAGCTGCCGCAACGCAGCATCATCCACGGCGACCGCATCAGTGCGGCCATCGCTGCCGCCAGCGTGGTGGCAAAGGTCTACCGCGACCACATTATGCGCTGCTACGAAGCGGACTATCCTGGCTACGGCTTTGCCGCGCACAAGGGCTACGGCACGGCGGCGCACCAGGCCGCGCTGGCGCAACGCGGCCCTACCCCGCTGCACCGTCGCTGCTTCGCGCCGATCGCGGCTCTTTTTAGGGCTGAGGGCTGAGGGCTAAGGACTGAGTGAACAAAGATCTAACGCTCTCCCCTCCCGCCGGGAGGGGCCGGGGGTGGGTCTACATCGCAGCAGAACTTATACCAAATCTGCTGGCTGGCGCGGTAAAATCGGCATTGATGAGCTTCACCAAGGCGAGTACAACCCGCCCCTACGGTTCATTGCATTACCGGCTGGAATGGTATTATATCAATTCGCTATGGTATAAATTGCACCAGGGCGGGCCACCGCCCGCCCCTACGAAAAACTCACCATCTCCAAACGCATCTGGTATTAGTTTGCCTGGTGATGAGAATTGAGGATACCGATGGCAAAGCGTACCCGCAGCGAGATAGGCAGTGATGGCGAACGCCTGGCCGCCGAGTATCTCATCTCGCAGGGTTATGTAATCCGGGAGCGCAACTGGCGCTACACCCATGTTGGCGAGATTGATATAGTGGCCGAGGATGGCGCGGCGATTGTGTTCGTCGAGGTGCGTACCCGCCAGCTAGAGGTGGGTTTGGCCGAGCAGAGCGTCAACCCCGCCAAGCAGCGCCGCCTGGTGCGCCTCGCCTACGCCTGGTTGGACGAACACGGCCACAACCCCGATACCTTGGACTGGCGCATCGACGTTCTCGCGGTGCAACTGGACGGCCCACAGCCGCGCTTCAGTCTATATCAGAACGCCGTGGGGGAATTATGAATGATGAATATTGAATTGGCCTGGGAACAAAGGCAACAATCTGCAATCTATAATCTGCAATCTGCAATTCTAAAACTCCCCTGGGTGGGCGGCGGAGATACGTAGTAGTAGGCCAACGATCAGGAAGTTGATCAGCAAGCTGCTACCGCCGTAGCTGATGAACGGCAGGGTGATGCCGGTGAGGGGGAGGAGCTTGATCGAGCCGCCAATGATGATGATTGCCTGCAGCGCGAAGATGGTGGTGAGGCCAATCGCCAGCAATTGAGCGAAGCCGCGTCCCGCCCGCAACGCGATGTGGAAGCCGCGATAGACCAGTAGGATATAAAGAGCCACTACCGCCAGCGTGCCAGCCAGCCCCATCTCCTCGCCGATGGCGGCGAAGATGAAGTCGGACTGCACCACCGGAATATAGTAAGGCTGGCCCTGGCCGATGCCCGCGCCGAAGCTGCCGCCGTTGGCGAGCGCATAGAGGCTCTGCACAATTTGGTAGCCGGTGGTATTGGCAAGCGCCCACGGGTCGACCCAGATAGCAACCCGTTCGCGGATATGGCCGAACTGGTCGGACTGATACAACGCCAGCGCCGCGCCCGCAAACACAATCAGTGAGGCGACCACGTACCAGCCCTGCCCGCTGGTAACATACAACAGCGTGACGAAGACTCCAAAGAAGAGCAACGCTGTACCCAGGTCGTGCTGAATCAGGATGGTAACGAGGATTAGCCCCAGTATCAGCACCAAAGGGGCAAGGTATGGGATGGGCGGCACCGGCAGCGGGCCGAGGCGGAGCTTGCTGCTTACCAGCAGTTCGCGCTTATCATACAGGTAGGCGGCCATGAAGATGGTAAAGATGACCTTGAGCAATTCGCTGGGTTGGAACTGGAAGAAGCCGAAGTCGAAGTAGATGCGTACCCCCGGTGCGTCGGCGGGGCCGCGCCCAACCACCGCCGTAGCCAGTAGCAGCAGGATGCCAAGCACCGCCCAGGTGTATTTATAACGCCGCATCCAGGCCAGGCTCTGAAAGATGGGGCTGAGGGTGAGCAGTAGTACCAGCAGGCCGAGGCCAATCCAGATAACCTGTTTGTTGGCGAGATAATTCTGCGCCTGGTTCACGCTGCTGAGGCTGGGTTGCAGCCGCTGGCTCATAGTCAGACCTAGCGCAGTGAGCATCGCTACCACCGGGAAGATGATCTGGTCGGCGTTAGGGCGGCTGATGGTCAGCCAGATGTTGACCGCAAACAACAGCGCAATGAACACGATGCTGGTCCACAGGTCGCGCCAGGTGAGCGCGAATGCGCCCAGTGGTACCACCAACACCATTGCCAACCCCAGCAGGCTGATCAACGATGGCCCGACCAGCAGTTGAATCTCCGTCCAGCGCAGCTTACGCATCCGACTTATCATCTATCGCTCCATAAACCCCTCCCCCTTTGGGGAGGCTGGATAAACCCCTCCCCCTTTGGGGGAGGCTGGGAGAGGGAGTTGGGGTGCTACAAACACCCTCCCCAACCCCTCCCGGTGGGAGGGGAAGGAATCAGCCCCTCTTGACAAGGGGAGATGGACCTATCGCTCCACGTACTTGCCAATCAACAGCCGCAATCGTTCCACCTCTTGGGCAGGCATCGCGGTAGGGTTGGTGATGATCGAGTTCTCTAGCGCGTGGAAGCAGGCATGATCTTGCGCCCCTGCCGCGCCGATGCGCCGCACCGCCGCGCGCACCACCTGCTTCGCCAGCGCGGTGTTCTGCTGCAAGGTCTGGATCACCATCGCCACGGTCACGCTTTCGTGGCTAGGGTGCCAGCAATCGTAGTCCGTTACCATCGCCATGGTGGCGTAGCACATCTCCGCCTCGCGGGCCAGCTTGGCCTCCGGTATGGCAGTCATGCCCACTACCGATACGCCCCAACTGCGGTAAGTTTCCGACTCGGCCAAGGTGCTGAACTGCGGCCCCTCGATGCAGACATAGGTGCCACCATCGTGGATAGTCGCGCCTTGTTCGCGCCCGGCTGCCAGCAAAATCTGGCGCAGCGGTTCGCAGAAAGGCTTGTCGAAGGTGACGTGTACCACGATGCCGCGGCCAAAGAAGGTGCGCGGGCGAGATACAGTGCGATCGTATAGCTGGTCGGTGGCGACGATGTGTGATGGGGCGATCTCTTCCTTCATGCTGCCCACCGCGCTGATCGAGATGACGTGGCGCACCCCTAGCATCTTTAGCGCGTATATGTTGGCCTGCACCGGGATTTCGCTGGGGCTGAAGCGATGGCCGCGCCCGTGCCGCGCAATGAAGGCAACCCGCTGCCCTTCCAGCACGCCGATGGTGAGCTTGTCGCTCGGCTTGCCGAAGGGGGTATCCAGGTCAAGCTCCTGCACCTCGCCCAGCCCCTCGATATTGTAGAACCCGCTGCCGCCGATGATGCCGATTTCCGCCTGCGGGGTGATGCTATCACTCATCCGTATCGTTCTCCTTTATCAGTTTGTTTACCTCATCGCGCACCTGCTCCAGCGTTACCCCCAGGTTGCGTAGGATGGTCGCAGCCAGGCTGTCGCTTCATCAAGCAGGGCGAGCAATACGTGTTCTGCGCCGATCTTGCTAGCACTCAATTCCATCGCTTTAGCCTTAGCCTGCGTATCGATCACCCTGGCAAAGCGTGGCGAAATGCCGCTCCTCAACCTGGGGTTAGGGTTGCCCTGGCCGCGAAGTATGCCCGCCTGTGCGCTTGCCTGCTCCAGCGTCACGCCGAGGTTGCCCAAGGAGCGGGCAGCAAGGCTGCGCTCGTAAACCAGCAGCGCAAGCAGCAAATGTTCGCTGCCCACATCAAAGTGACCGAACGCCTCGGCCTGCTCGTATGCAGCATCCACCATCGGGTTGAGTTGCTCATCAGCAATAATACGTACCCAATTGCGATTAGTGGTGCTGTCGCCAGATGAACCTTGCATCTCAGGCGAAGCCGTAGCGCCGCCAGCAGCCTCTGCCCTCAGCACCTTGATTATTTCTGCCCTTACCTTGTTCAAGTTAACGCCGAGGCTCACCAACACACCAGCGGCGATGCCTTCACCCTCGCGCACCAGTCCGAGCAGCAGATGCTCCGGCCCAACCTGCGTCTGGCCCAGTCTGCGGGCTTCGTCAACCGACAGTTCAAGCACCTTTTTGGCTCGTGGGGTAAAACCGACCTCGCCGACGACCATCTTCGTACCCCGCCCAATGATGAACTCCACCGCGCTGCGTACCTTGTGCAATTCGACGTTCAGGTTTCTCAACACGCGGGCAGCAACCGTGTCGCCAACCCGCACCAGGCCAAGCAGCAGGTGTTCGGTGCCGATGTAGTTGTGGTTGAAGCGGTGCGCTTCTTCCTGCGCCAGGTTCAGCACCTTGCGGGCGCGTTCGGTGAACTGATCGGAGGCAACCGCCTCTTTCCAATCAACGCTGACCTCTTTACCATATATATCCTCAAGCGCGGCCTGAACCTTCGGCGCAGTTACGCCAAAGCCGATCAGTACGCCAGCAGCAATGCCTTCGCCTTCAGGCACCGCGCCGGTGAACAGCTTCCGAGTGGTGCGGACAATCGTGCCATCGGGACGACGACTCTTTTCCGCCTCACGCAATATGGCGAGGAGCAGGTCTCCGCTGCCAGCGTACTCCCGGCTTTGCCGCTGCGCCTCCTTGAGCGCCAACGCAATCACCCGCCCGGCACGCGAGGTCCCAGCATGACCTGCCTCTAGCGTATCACTCTGCTCACCTTTGCCAATGATCGCCTCGACTTCCGCCCGCACACCCGCCAGATCGAGGCCCATCTGGGTTAGCACCTGTGCGGCAATGCTCTCTGGCCTGCCCACGATGCCGAGTAGGATGTGTTCCGTGCCGAGGTAGCGATGACTGAGGCGGCGGGCTTCCTGCTGGGAGACGGTAAACACCTGCCGTGCATCCTCGTTGAAGCGGTCAATGTTCACTGACTGCGGTTCGCTGCGAAACTGTAGCGGGCCAACGCTGGCATTTAGCACGTTGATTACTTCAGCCCGCACTCGCTCCAAACTTACGCCCAAACTCTCCAACACACCAGCGGCAATGCCCTCACCCTCGCGCACCAGACCGAGCAGCAGGTGTTCGGTGCCAACATAGTGGTGGTTCAGCTTCCTTGCCTCGTCTATGGCAAGTTCGATAACCTTTTTAGATTGTGGTGTAAGGCCAATATCGCCCACTACCATCTTCTCACCGCGCCCAATGATGTTCTCTACCGCCTGACGAACCTTGGGCAACCCCACGCCGAGGTTGGCAAGCACGCGGGCAGCCACACCCTCGCCCTCGCGCACCAACCCCAGCAGGATATGCTCGGTGCCGATGTAGTTGTGGTTGAAGCGATGCGCTTCATCCCGCGCCAGGTTCAGCACCTTGCGGGCGCGTTCGGTGAACTTGTCAAACGATCTATCTGGCATGGCTGTCTATCCTTGCGGGCTATGCGCTTCGCCCGCTCCCCTCACCCCAACCCTCTCCCACAAGGGGAGAGGGAGCAAGGTGCGGTACGCTTCTACAATCTACAATCTACAATCTGCAATCACCGATAGTAGGCGTGTTCAATCTTGATGCACTTGTCCTCGACGTAGAGCAGGCCAGCGGCTTCCGCCTTCTGACGGGCCTCATCGTTGGCGATACCCAGTTGCAGCCAGATTGCCTTCGCGCCCCTGGCGATCGCTTCGTCCACCACTGCTGGGGTTTGGTCGGCCTTGCGGAACACGTCCACCACGTCAATCTCGATCTCCGCCGGGATGTCGGCAAGGCTGGGATAGCACTTCTGGCCCAGCACCTCCGTCTCAGTTGGATTGACGGGGATGATGTTGTAGCCGTGGCGCTGCATATAGGCGGCCACGCCATAGCTGGGGCGCTCTGGCTTGCTGCTCAGGCCGACTATGGCGATATTCTTGTAGCCAAGCATCTGCTTGATGGCATTTTGCTCGTTCATTACTGTTTCTCTCCTTTGGGCGGACGCAATCCGCCCCTACGGCCATCCCAATCCGTTTATTATTACAACCGTGCTTGGCAAAACCGGCTTTCAGTGCGCTCAACTTGATGCCATACGCGCTCCTATTGCATCAGGTTTTGTGCCTACTCTAGCAGCGTGTGCGGTTGTAATATTATCCGTTTTTACAATCCGTTGGCTAATTGCGCTCAGGGCGGACGCAATCCGCCCCTACACCAACATTGTTACCTGCGATGAGCATTAATGCGCTTCACCATTCACCCTCACCCAACCCTCTCCCGTGAAGGGAGAGGGCTTTTGCTTTTACTCAGCACCCAGCACCCAGCACCCAGCACTCAGCATTAGTGTATATAGGTAGCAAACCAATCGGCCAGCTTCATCTGCAGGTCAGGGAAACCCTCGTGGCAGAGATGGCTGCCGTTAGGGTAGAACAACATCTGCTTCTTGCCCACCAGGTCGGCGTAGATGCGCTGGCTGGAGCGAGGTGGCACGATCATGTCGCGCCCGCCGCCGACCACCAGCGCGGGTACAGCAATCGCTTTGGCGAGGTCAGTCTTGCTGGCGCGGAAGACGGCCCGCAGGGCGCGGTTGTCGAAGTGGAAGAGGTAGCGAATCTCGCGGCGCACCAGCGGCATCACCACGCCATAGTCGCGGGCGATGTTATAGGGCGCACAATTGGTGGCGATGACGCGGATGCGCGGATCGCCGCTGGCGGCAATCAGCAGCGCAAAATAGCCGCCCAGACTGACCCCGTTCAGGGCGACGTGTTCACTATCGAGTTCGGGGCGGGTCGCCAGCCAGCCCAACAACGCCGCGCCCACCTTGTCGTAGTCCAGGGCCATGGGCATTTTGGCCCAGGTTTCGCCGCTGCCGGGGCCGTCGAAGCTGAGGGTCGCCATCCCCCGCGCCAGAAACTCATTCTCCCAGAGGTGGAACTGCTCCTTCGCCATCGCCGCACCATTCAGGTTGATGACTACGGGCGGACGGCTTACGTCACGAGGAACGCGCAGGTAACCGGGCATGGTGATGTCACGAAAGGGTATCTCCACGCGCTGGGCGGGTGGCTCGAACATCCGCGCCGCCAACTGGTAGCACTCCACACTGCGCTGGTGGATGGCCTGTTTGTCAGCAAGGTCGCTGAAATAGATGAACTGGGCAAAGTGGTAGGCAAGCGAGGCGTAGAAGAAGCAGCGTGACGCGCTGACGGTGTAACCCTGCGCCATCAGGCGGTGGCCCTCTTGTTCGCGCTCGTTGGCAACGGTGCGCCAGCCCTCCACCCAGTTGTTGACACTGCGGGCGCGTTCGATGGCGCGGCGCACATCGTTGGCGGGCAGCCCCTGGGCGTTGAGGTGCAGCAGTGCCGAGCTGGGCAAGGCTTTAGACCCCAACAGACGCAGGGCTATATCCACGGTAATCGGCTGGGCAATTACGCGACGGGCGTAGTATGACAGCATCGAGGGGCGCGGCATCGCCAGCGGCGCGGCTTTAGCCGTTGGTGGCGAGGTGGCTATCTGGTTCGTCATCTTACCTCCATATCAAGCGCGGGCAGAAGGCAAACAACGTGGACGCTACGCCGCCATTATAACATAAGGCTGGTATGTGTGCTATTCGGTCGCGCCGTGCTTCCGCAGCAGGTCGGCAGCTTCCTGTTGCTTGGCCTCCTGCGCGAGAATAAGCGGGGTCTTGCCCTCGACGCGGGGGTTGACATTCGCGCCGCGCTCCAGCAGTAGGTTAATTAGCGGGATGTCGCCGTTTTGCGCGGCGGAGTGCATGGCGGTGTAGCCGCCCTCCTGGGTCGCTTCGATGTTCGCGCCGTGATTGAGCAGCAGCTCACAGAGCGCGACCTGCTTGTTGGCCGCAGCAGCGTGCAGCGGTTGGTTGGCGTTGTCGTTGCACGAGCGGGCATGAACGTCCGCGTCGCGTGCCAGCAACGCCGCAGCAGTCTCCCGCTTGCCAAAGTGAGCAGCCAGGTGCAGGGGCGGCCAGCCGCCAATACCGCAGCCGTTCAGCAGGCTGGGGTCGCGGTCGAGCATGGCAAGCACGGTAGCAGTGTCGCCATTCATCGCCGCAGTGGTGATTTGCCCCGCTTCGGGGGTGATTTCCATGGTCTGGTATTCTCCTTATCCTAAATGGTTCTCTATTCAGTACCGCCGCGTTGACGGAGGAACGCGACGGCTTTCGGCTTGTCGCGCTCAATTGCTACGTCCAATGGTGTCTTACGGTCCTCCTTACGCGCATTGATGTCCGCTCCATAGTCCAGGTAGAGCGCCAACAACTCAGGCTCATCCTGTAGCGCGGCCTCGTGCAGGGGTGTCCAGCCACCCACCTCTTGCGCCATCACATCCGCGCCGTGTTCCAGCAGCAAGCGAGCTACCTCGATTTGCCGAAACGCAGTGGCGCTATGCAGCGGGGTTGCGTTCAATTCGTTGCGCGATCGCGCCATGATATTCGCGCCGCGAGCAATCAACAGCGCGGCAACATCGAGTTGCCCCCGTGCCGCTGCGCCATGTAGGGGGGTCGCCCCGCTGCCAGAGAATGTGTTGGCAAGCTCCGGGTTACGATCGAGTAGCGCTTTAACCTGAGCAAGATCACCTTTGGCGCTGGCCGTGACGATTTCCTGTGCGTCATCCATATTTTCGCCTCCTTTGTATCGGCATCTTAGCACGGCTGTGCTATCCTGTCAACCACTTTGCGCCTGCGATTGGCACGGAGTATAATAGCGCATAGGTTGAGCGGCAGGACGAAGCTGCTGTGGCTGCTACGTGGCCGGAGCAGTGTGGAAAGGACGTGCTGATGAGGCTGAGGAGAAGCAGCGGGCTGATGATGCCGTTGGTAGCCCTGCTCCTGCTGACAAGCTGCGATAGCGGTGGTGGTCAGGCCACCGGGCTGAAAGATCTAAGCCCTACGCAACTGGTGGCGAAGGCCCGCACTCTGAAGATGAGCAGCGCGATTCGCAACTACTGGCCCTCGCCCGACGGCAGCAAATTGCTGGTGATGGACAATGGCCTGAACATGAGCATGGTGAACCTAGCGAAGGGCGATGCGGTCAGTGCGGTAAAGTTGACCCTACCATCAGGCATGCAACCGGCGCAGGTGGAGTGGTCATCCGACAGCAGCGCGTTCGCCTATAGCCTCGCTAGCGCCGACGGCAAGCAGGCAGGCAGCGCGATCATTATCCGCGACGCAAGCGGCGGTACCAGCGTGGAGGTGAAGCAGGGTGGCGTAGATCGGCTTACTAGCCCGGTCTGGAACAGCAAAGGTACTGCCCTATACTTCCTCGCATACCAGGGCGGCATGCAGCAGGTAATGAACGTGGGGCGCGACGGCACGACCATCACCACAATGTTCGTCACATCCAACAAGCCGACCGAACAGGCCGACTTCGTGCAGCCCACACCGGATAGCGCCCATTTCGTGTACAATATCCGCGATAATGCTGCAGCAACGCCACAAGGCGCTATCTATATAGCTGCAGCGGACGGGTCGGGCCTGAAGCGGCTGGCCGACGAGCCGAGCGTGGCGGCGCTGCATATGTCGCCGCAGAGCGACCGCGTGCTGGTAGAACAGAATCGCGGTACCTATATCATAACTGCCACCTTCAGTTCGATCCTGTGGTTCAGCCTTCTCAAGGCGGGCGACCGCAAGCTGCTGCTGCCTTTCCCCCAGGCGATGACCAACACCCCGCCGGAGGTGTTGAGCGGGGCAACTACAGTGGGCGCGGCCTGGAGTCCGACGGGCGACAAGATTATCTACATCACCCACAACTACGCCGCCACATCCGAGTCACCACGCAGCCTGTGGGTGGTCAACGCCGATGGCAGCGACCCCGCCGAAGTCTACACCAGCACCCAGGAGACCGATCTGTCGCTGCCCGACGCTCAGGCCCTGGTGTGGGCGGGCAATGACTCGGTGGTCACCTCGAACCTAGGCGATACCTTTACTATCATCCAGCTTGACCGCAAGCAGTGACGAGTTGACGCACGCCGTACGAGTTTGTAGGGGCGAACAAGGGTTCGCCCTGCAGCGAAAGCGAAAAGTGATTGGGTAGGGGCGAACCCTTGTTCGCCCTGCGGCGAATGCGTAAAGTGATTGGGTAGGGGCAAACCGTTGTTCGCCCTGCTATGCTAATCTACATTCTACATTCTACATTCTTCATTCCAACGGAGGTAGCGATGGCGGATGAGGTGGAAGCAACGCTGACGGTGTTGCAGAGCGCGGCGGCCAGCCTGCGTGGCGAGGAGTTCACCCTGGGCCTCAGCGCAACGCTGGGCCGCGTAGGGGAGAACGAGATCACCCTGCCCGATCGCGAGGTGTCACGCCACCATGCGCGAATTATCCGCAATGGCAAACAATACCATATCGAGGACCTGGGCAGCCTGAACGGGACGTTTGTCAACGGTGAGCGGTTGGAGCCGAACAAGCCTCAGCTATTGAGCAGCGGCAGCGAGGTGCGGCTGGGGCCAATCGCGCGGTTGCTGTTCACCGAGGTAGGCGCGACCGTGCCAGCCACCGAGGCGATGCGCGAGATGCTAATCAACGCGCCAGCCAAAGCGGGCGGCAAGACGAGCCTGCGGCTGGACGAGGCGCGACGCGAGGTCTGGTTGAACGGCAGGCTGGTCGAGCCGTCGCTGTCGCCAGTGCAGTACAGCCTGCTGCGCCTGCTGGCAAGCGTGCCTGGGCGAGTGTTCACCCGCGACGAGATTGCCAAAGAGCTATGGTCGCACTATGAGCGCGAGGGGGTGAGCGATGAGGCGATTGACGCGGTGGTAAAGCGAGTGCGCGAACGCCTCGCGCTGCTGGAGCCGGAGCAGCAGATCATCGTCACGGTGCGGGCGCATGGGTTCAGGTTGGCGTGATTGGGGCTTAGGAGAGCAGCTTTTCTATTTCACCCACTACTGCTCTAACTCGCTCAATGGTAACATCATCAGCAGCGAGGCCATCCACTGCCAACCTCCGCCTCAGCCTTTCTATCTCCGCTTCAATCGCCGTATTACTACCCTGCTCCTGGAAGGCGCGGAAGAACGCCAGCCAGTATTTGGCCTCGATACCTCGTAGCAACTGTGACCTGGCAAGTACAAGGTATTGATCCATAATTCCAGTCCGCGCAAACCGACCGAAGTTGTTGCCCGCATCAGAGACTGGTTTATCGACGATTCTGTCTGACTTCTTTGGATAATGGGCAAGATCTTGCGCCAAGATTATTGCAGATGCGGATTTGGCTCCGCGCAGGTACTGCCAATGGTAATTTCGATACTCTGCAGCATAACGTGACGACTCGACGAAGGGGGCAAAAACTTGTGGTGAGCCGGATATGACGTTGGAAAGAGTCCATGGCACTACTACGATCAAATCCTGAATGGCACAAACGGAAGGTGTTACCTGGAAGCGGAAGCTAGGTTCACCCTCCTTCGCCAGCAGATACCAACCTTTTAGCTCGATACCCATGATCGCCGGTTGAGTACCTGAGTGGAAATCCTTGAACAGCACGTCGGGGAAAGTTTGCGATTGACGGATAAATCCATGGGTTTTGTAGGCATCGTGTGGATCCCAGAATGGGCGCATTACGTTCAGTGTGCTGACCACCTGCTCTTCGATCGTCGCACCGAGGGTTGCATTTAGTGTGAATACGTCAGTTGCGCTTACTCCGGAAATGATCGTCTCTGTTCTAAAGTAGAGGGGCAAAGATTGGATCGCATCGGTTATCCGTTGATAAAGGGCATAGTGTTCCCAGGCTGGATCAGGGAGGATACGGATGGGTTCACTTGGCTGCGGGGCGATCATACGTCTCCAATCTGGTTGTGGCGATTTCGTAGAAATCTCTGATCATCTCAGCGCTAACGCAGCGCCGTTCCAGCTTATGGGCGGCAATCGCTGCCGAGCAAAGGCCCCCGAATGGTTCCCATACTAGGTCCCCAGCATCAGAGGATGCCTTGATCATAAGTTCCATCAGTCTAAGTGGCTTCTGATTGGTGTGAATTGGCTTGCTTCCGTTCTTCAGCCTTTCCGGTCCCCGCACAGCGGGTTCACGCCAGACATTGCTGGTGCCAACGCCACAGTAAAACTTCGACCTCATCATTTGCCATTCAGCGCTGGTAAGTGGGCGTTGACCATCTAGCGAGAAGTAAGGTCTCCCTCCAGGCTCTCCATGCAGATTGGCATATGCAACCAGACGCTCAAACGCTTCTACTGGCGGGTAATACCATAGATGGTCTTTAGTGAAATACTTTCGCGTTGCCGCATTCCTCACCCCGCACGCCTCATTTGTTTTGGATAGCGGCAGGCCGGAGCGTCCCCACTCGTAGCGCAGCCAGTTCTGCATGGACATTTGCTGGCTACCCACCGGAAATGCAGACTCTTTTACATACTGGACACAAACCTCGGTTACAACCGGGAACTTCCGCAAGCTCTTGCTATTGGCATTACCCGCAATATGGGCAATGCCTTTGTCCCAAACGTGGCAACTCCGATAAGCCCAGCCATACTTCACCAATAGCGGATGAACGTTGGCCCAACCGATCTCTGTATTCCAAAACCATAGGGTGGTAAGGGGGGTCGAAGATATGGACCAAGCCCGAATGTGCGATTCATACCACTCAGGCAGTTCCTCAGCAGCCGGAGGATCGCCAGGAAACCCTGCCACCCCGTAAGCGCCATCGGAGATGATGACAACTGGCGAGTTCCAGGAATTGTACAGGGTGGTTACATCGGCATTGTAAATGATTACCCCATCGCGGACAAACCTATCGCCCAGTTCGCTATATAGCAGTTCTGACATGAAATTGAGGTTGGTAGCGGTAACAGACATAAGGCGCTCGGTTCTTTCTAGGAAGGATAAACTCACTGCGATTATAGCAGGTTTCCGTACCGAACGCAATTATTTGTTTATAACCGTCTTACCCTCGGTACTCTACTCAGTCCTCAGTCCTCATGCCTCGTCCGGCAGCACCTTGCCGGGGTTGAGCAGGTTGCGTGGGTCGAGGGTGCGCTTGAGGGTACGCATCAGGTCGAGCGCGGCAGTGCCGACTCCCGCTTCGAGATAGGGCCGCTTCAGGTTGCCGACTCCGTGTTCGCCGGAGATCATCCCGCCCAGATCGAGCGCGGCGCGCACGATCTGGCTCTCGGCAAGTTTGGCAGCAGCGGCTTGAGTGGGGTCGTTCGCGTCGAACAGGATGCAGGGATGCACGTTGCCGTCGCCAGCATGACCTGCGACGGCGATCTTCACGCCAGTGGCGGCGGCGATTTCCTCCAAACGCGCCACCATCTGGGGGATGGCCGAACGCGGCACCACCACGTCTTCGACGTACAGGTTGGGAGCGGCGGCGACCATCGAGTTGTAGACATTGCGCCGCGCTAGCCACAATCTCGCCCGTTCGGCCTCGTCGGTGGCAATCTCTACCTGCTGCCCGCCGTGCGCTTCACAGGCAGCCTGCACCCGCTGCAGCTCATCCAGCACCGCCCGCACCTCGCCACCATCCTGCTCTACCAGCATCATCGCAGCTGCATTCTGAGGCAAGCCGAGGTGCAGGAGGTTTTCGATCGCAACCAGGGTGGCGTGATCCATCAGTTCGATGGTGCAGGGCAAGATGCCGCTGTGCAACACGGCGGTGACTGCATTGCAGGCCGCATCGAGGCTAGGAAAAAGGGCAGTGAGCGTGGCCCGCACCGGCGGTTTGGGCAGCAGGCGCAGCGTCACTTCGGTGATGATGCCCAGTGTTCCCTCCGCGCCGATGAACAGGTGCATCAGGGCGTAGCCAGATGCCTGTTTATGTGCTTTGCCACCCAGTTGTAGCGCCTGCCCGTCGGCCAGTATCACCGTCATGCCCAGCACGTAGTTGCGAGTCATTCCATACTTCAAAGCGCGAGGCCCGCCCGCGTTGACCGCGACGTTGCCACCGATGCTACACCAGCTAAGGCTGGCGGGGTCGGGTGGGTAGAACAACCCTTGCGCTTCGACCGCCGCCTGCAACTCGCCAGTGACGACCCCGGCCTGGGCGGTGACGGTCATCGCGGGAGCGTCAATCTCGACGATGCGGTCGAGGCGGGCGAGGCTGAGAACCAGGCCACCAGCGGAGACCGCGCCACCGGCCAACCCGCTGCCCGCCCCACGAGTCACGATCGGTACGTCGAACCGCCCCGCCATCTTCACCACTGCCGCAACCTCATCGCTGTTGCCCGGCTCGACTACAATTGCAGGCAGGGCGAAGCCGTCGCTAGCATCATGACTCCACTGCGCCAGATTGTCGCTATGGACATTCTCCGCACCCATGGTATCGTTGAGTGCAGCGATAAGGTGATTCATGGTAACACCATCAAGCATAAGCTATCTCCCCGCAAAATTGTTGTCACCCATATGATAACGGAAAAAGGCAAAAGATGAAAGTTGGGGCGCATCTACGGGTGCGCCCCAACTTTCATCTTTCAGCCCTCACTTTCAACTCAAGGGCTGGTGACCGCTTTGAAGACAATCTGGCACATCGCGTCGCGGCGGACGTTGGCGTTGGGTTGGAAGGTGCCGTCGGGATAGCCGTTGATCACCCCGTGGGCGTGGGCCGTTTCGATGGCGATGTAGAAAACGTTGCTGGGCGGCACATCGCTGAAGGTCTGGGTGCCAGGCGTAACCAGGATGTAGTGGGCGGCGTTGACTACCAGCTTGGTGATTTGCCCACGGGTGATCGCCCGGTTGGGCAGATAGCAAGGTGGAACCGCGCCAGCGCTCTGGCAGGTGGCTGGGTCGAAGCCATTGAGGATACCGCCGATGAAGCCGGTCTCAATGAAGGTGTAGGCGAAGTAGCTGGGCGGCACATCAGTGAAATCCTGGCCATGGGGCGGCGTGGTCAGGGTCAGGCCGAAGCCGAGTACCACCACCTTGGCGAACTGGGCGCGGGTGGATTGACCGCTGGGGTTGAAGGTGGTTGCGCCAGTGCCGTTGACCACGCTACGGCAGTACAGATAGTGGATTGCGCCATAGAAAACGTCGCCACCAACATCGGTGAAGGGGTTGGCGCAATCGGTCGGGGTCGCCGTTGGCAAGGGCGTATCGGTCGCGGGCGGAGGCGTATCGGTTGGCAGGCCAGGCGTGCTGGTGGGGCCGCTTGGCGTGTTGGTTGGCGCGGGGGTGATGGTCGGCGTATCAGTGGGGCCGCCAGGGGTTTCGGTCGGCACCGGCGTGTGTGTCGGGCGCGGCGTGTCGGTAGGGCCGCCAGGCGTTTCGCTTGGTGTGCTGGTCAGGATTGCGCCCTGCACTGGCACGTAGCCGAGACGGGCAACGTAGTGCGTGCTGCTACCAACCCCATTGGCAGGCAAGCCGATGGTGCTGTCGAGCCGATAGTTGGTCGAGGTGCGGCCCTCGCCGCCGCTGGCTCCAAGCTGGCTCCAGGGGATGGCATAGTTGGCGGAACTGGCGGCCAGGGTGGTGGTAATCAGCAGCATGGTGGAGAAGATACCCAGCAGGCTGGCGCGTAGCGGCTTTCGCGGTATGGATGAGCGATTCATCGTCAAGCTCCTTTCTGAGCGCGAACCGACTACTTGAAGTTGACGACGACGGTGACAAGGCCATTGGCATCCGGCTTACCCGCGACTTTGCCGATAGTGAGGTCGCTGGCCTGTGCCGCACTGACACTGCCATCGCGGGTGATGGTGAGGTGGTCGCCCAGCTTGACGTTACCACTGACCTTGACCCGTGTCTGTCCGGCGATGACGATTTGCAACAGGTCGCCCGACTTGATGGTGGTAGTGCTATCATCCACCTGGATGGTGTCGTGGCTCATCGGGTTGGACTTGTCCACAGCGGGAGTATCGCTGTAGCGATACTGGGCGACCCCGATAGCGGCATCGGCGTTGCTGGCATCGGCCTTGACCACCCCGAGTACCGGGCTGCCGTCTACGGCGGTCGTGTTGTTGCCGTCGAGAGCAAGCACATCGCCAGTATGGAGGTCGCCGCTGCCGTCATACTTGACCATCAGGCCGAAGCCAAGGCCAGTAAACCAGCCGCCAGTGGCGTGGCCCGCGCCGCGAGCATAGATAGCACTATGGCTGGCAGCCTGGTCGTAGCTGTCGAAGAAGCCGCCGAAACTGTTGCTGGGGCCGAGGTAGGCGGTACCCCACACACCTGCGCCGGTGCTGTTGATGGCGTGGCCGAACAGGCCGCTGCCGCCAGTGGTAGAAGAAAGGCCGCTAACGCCATCCGAGTAGCCGGAGACCGTCGCGATGTCGCCACTTGCGTAACCAACCACACCGTTTGTGCCGGTGAAGACACCACCCGCACCCCGATCGCTGCCGCTGGCGAGGCTGACTCCGGTCACGCCCGCGCTCTGTTGCTGGCCGGTGCTGCTGTCGCTAATGGCATGGATGCCTTCACCGCTGAAGGCCAGCGAGAAGATGCCATAGTGGTAGTGGCCGCCACTGCTGAGATCCTGGAAGATGCCGCCGTAGCCTGAACCAGCGACTGCCCCCTGAAGAGTAGACTGGATGCCCGACTGACTACCAGTGCTGCTGCCACCGCCCTGGTTGTAGAAACTACCAGCGATAATGGGATTGTTGCCGCTGGAGCCGCTGCCACCAGCTGTGGCTTTAAGGGCAGTGCGGCTACCCATGCCGCCATTGACGTTATCGAATTCACTGGCTATGGTGCTATTAGCGCTGCCGCCGGTAGCGATCACGTTCAGCAGGGCGGGGTCGGGGCTATTGCCGGTGGTTGCGCCCGCGATCATTGCGCCCGGAGCGAGGCTGTAGGCGTAAGGTGAGCCAGTCATCTCGAAGCGGGGGTCATCTCCGCATCAGAGGCAACCGTGACACCGAGGTAAATCTTGTTGGAGAACAGTTGCACCGTCGTGTCATCCCAGGTGACGTTGCTGCCGAGCAGGTAGGTAAACAGGCCGTTGCTGCTGGGGGTAATGGAGACTGGCCCCTCGGTATAGAGCGGCGAGCCGCCGCTGGCGAAGTTGTACATCTTGAAGGTAACATTGGTGGCAACGGTGATAGGGTTGCCGTTGGGGTCGGTGAGGCGGCCCTGCACAGTGAGGTGGTAGGGGGTCTGGTCGGCGGGGCTGGCGGGCTGGCTGACGCTGGCGCTGGCCCCGCCCGCGCCGGGGGCGAACTGCACGCTAACCGCGCTGATCTGGCGGGTTGGCGCGGCGTGGACACTGCCGATAAGCTGGGCGAACACGACAAGCAGGGCAAGCGCGAACGCGACGAGGGAGGTAATGCGGTTGAGTTTCATGGTACTGGTCCTTTCTTTGGATTAACTAGTTGAAGTTTCATACAATGTGCGGCGCAACGAAACATTGCGCCGTTGACGCGCCGCTCAGGCCCTGGCCTCGAACAAGTTGTTGAAAAGGTTCTCCAGCGGTACGCGGCGGGCGCGGCTGAAGCCTGCTTCCTTGCACAGTTCAAGCGTCGTCTTCTCCGGCATCCCTGCCGTACCCAACGCTGCCCCACCCCCGGCCAACGAGGTGGTCATGCAGTAGAGGTTGCTCGCACCGTAGAAGAAGGCAGCGACGGGATTGGCGTTCACCTCCAGCTTGTCGGACACATTGATTTCCAGACAGATGTATGTGCCGCTGGGGAGTAGCGCCTGGCGAATGGTTCGCAGGATGCCAAGCGGGTCAACTGCATCGTGGATCACATCGAAGGTGGTGATGATGTCGTATTGCTGCGGCAGACCTTGCGAGGCATCAAGGGTTTGGAAGCGGATGCGGTCAGCGACACCAGCGGCTTCCGCGTTGGCGCTGGCACGTTCGATAGTGGGGGCGAACACATCGTAGCCGACGAAGCGAGAGTTGGGGAACGCCTGGGCCAGCTTAATCAGCGCCCGGCCCCGGCCACAGCCAATATCGGCGACATCGGCACCGTGTTGCAGCGCGGCCAGGGCATCAGGCATCGCGGGCAGCCACTGCTGCAGCAGCAGGTTCTCGAACCAGCCGTTGCTGAAGCGCTCGAAGCCATCCCACATATCATCGCTGTAGGCCGACTGCGGCACGCCGCCGCCGTGACGGTAGGCTTGCACCAATTGGTCGAGGTTACCCGGCCAACTGATCAACATCTGGAAGATGCCGCCGAAGAAGTAGGGGCCGCTCTCCTGGGCCAGTACCGGCTGATGTTCAGCGGGCAGGGTGAAGCGACGGCTGGTGGGGTCGTACTCCAGATAGCCAGCGGTGAACATCGCGGCCAACCACTCTCTGGCGTAGCGCTCCTTGATGTTGGTGCGGGCGGCTAGCTCGGTGCTGGTGGCGGAGCCATGCGCGGCTAGGTCACTGAACAGGCCAAGCCGGTCGCCGAGGCTTGCCAGAATCACGGCGGTCATGCCGCCTGCATCGCCCAATGCTTTGCCGACAAAGGCACCCATCTTCGCCTCGTCGAATGATGGGGTGGCTACCTCTTGTGTCTGGCTGGTTACAGTTTGCTCATCTAGTTCGGTCATTAGTCTGAATCCTTTCTTTCGGTAACTGTAGGTTGCTGCTGATAAAATCGCAAAGGTCGCGGAGCGAGGTGAAATATAGGCGTTGGCCGGACGGCACGTGTTCGATTGAGCCGCGCCACTGGGTGGCCTGCCCTTCCTGGTCAAGTTCGTGCCAGATACGAACAATGAACAGATGTTGAACCCGTGTCATTAGCGCCCTACCCTTTCACTCACGTTCCCGCTCCCACCACTCTGCGGCCATTGTAAACGGGCAGCATCCGATAATCATCCTATGTTGATGAAGGTTTGGGGTATGAGGTACGAGGTATGATTGAAGGTCCTGATGGGCAACAAAAATCCCGCATTAGGGCGGGGATTGGGGCGGATTCACCTAATTCAACATTCATAATTCATAATTCAACATTCCGCGAAACGGAGGCGGGCGCAGCGTAAGCGGGCCAGTCGTTGCGCTCGAAAGCGGCGATGATCTCGCCATTGAAGTAGTGGTCGAGGAAGGCAGTTTGCCACTGGGCCGGGGGGAAGTCGGCTAGCTCCAGCTGCCATGCTGCCAGATTATGGGTGACAGTGAGGTATGCCTGAGTCAGGTAATCGCGGGTGTGGGCAAGTTCGCCCGCCGCCCGCGCCACGCAAGCGGCGACCCAGAGGATATATTCGCGGCTGAAGGCTTGCTCCTCGCCTTCGGCGGAGAATAGCAACGCCTCTTCGCTCGCCTGGCGGGCGGCAGCAAGGCGGCCAGTGCGAAGGCGGGCAATTACCAGGTAACACAAACCCTCGGCCAGATCTTCAGCAGTGGAGGAATCGAGCGAACGGCGCAGCGTGAGGCTGGCTTCAAGGTGTCGAGTAGCGATGGCAAGCTCGCCCAACCCCAGCTCACTTACGCCCAGGTTACAGAGCAGGTCGGATTCGAGGGTCGGGTTGTTGATGCGCTTCATCAGTTTCCGCCCGCGTCGGGCCGCGCTCCTGGCGAGAGCATAGTCGCGGTAGATGTTGGCAGTATCGGCAAGGTTGATGGTATTCAGCACTTGCCCCAGGATGTTGTTCACTGACTTGTAGAGCGTCTCGGAGCGCCGGAAGGCAGTGGTTGCCTCAGCGTAGCGCCCAATGCGACCATACAAGATGCCGATATTGCCGAGCGCAATTGCCATCCCCTTCGGCTTGTTCAGCGCGGTATGCAGTTCCATTGCCTGTTCGTAGTAATGGAGGGCATCTTGATAGTGAGCCACTTGCTCACTTAGCGCCGCCAGGCGGTTGTAGGCATCAGCTTCGGCTTCACGATCATGAAGGGCGCGGCTAATCGCCAGCGCCTGGATACTCAAGTTATAACCAGCCTCAAAATTGTTATGCAGAACTGCAGCATTGGCGGTGACGCTAAGAATGCGTAGGAGTAGGGTCTGATTATCGGCAGAGGAAAACGCTCTGGCCCGCTCAAGCAAGCTTCTGGCCTCCTCAATCTGGCCCTGGTTGGTGGCGCTATCGGCGAGCAGACAGAGGCACTCCACCTGCGCGGCGCGGTCATCGAGTTGCTGGTACAAGACGACTGCCTGATCGAGTGCTGGGCGTACCGCATCATACTCGCTAATCTGATAATGATAAAAGGCGCGAGCGTAGAGGGTAGCAGCCTGCCAGTAAGCGTTGTCGCTAGCCTGGGCGTGGGCGGCCAACTCGCTCACCAACCGCACCTGCTGTTCGCGGTCGCCCAGGGCGCTGACGAAGCTGATTTTGCGCTGCAGCATCGCGCAAATCAATTGCTCATCACCCAGATCATCGCTGATGTTCGCCATCTGTTCGAGGTCGGCCTGCTCGTCCTCACGGTTGCCCAGTTGATGGTGTATATCGGCGCGTAGGGCCAGGCTGTCGAAGCGGGAGCGCGGGTCAGTGGCAAGTTCGGCGGCGCGGGTGCAGGCTGCCAGCGCCTCCTCCATTGCGTAGACGGCTAGAGCGCGGTGGGCGGCACGCTGATAGTAGGGAACGGCGCGGGCGGCATCGTCGCCCTGGTCGAAGTGGGTCGCCAGTTCGAGGCTGAGTTCTTCCTGCCGCTCAGGGTAGATATCCTCCAGCACCAGGGCGAGGCGACGATGGCGGCGCTTGCACACCATCTGGTCAATCGCGTTATGGATGGCCTCCTGGATGAGGTGGTGGGTGAAGGCGTAGTCATAGCCGCTACGCCGTCCTGCCTCACGCACCAGCCCACGGTCAAGCAGCTCGTCAAGGGCGTTGAGCGTCTTATCCTCGTCCCAGCCCGCGACTTCACGGACAAGCTCCAGATTGAAGGCGGTGCCTACTACAGCAGCAACTTCGGCGATCAAACGTGTGTTCGAGGGCAGGCGGGCAATGCGTTCACTAATGGTGTTCTGTACGCCGCTGGGCAGGGTGCGGCTGGTCTCTGACGCAGGAGCGGGGACCGCACCGGCCTCAAGCTGGCTAAGGATTAGTTCGCCGAGGAAGAAGGGGTTGCCTTCACTTTCATCGTACAATTGCTGCACCTGTGCCGTGTTCGCCGCAGTGAGGGCTGGCACTTGTCTGACCAGCGCGGCGCTCTCCTCCGCGCTGAGGCGGCTAAGGTCGAGGTGGAGCAGGCCACCCTCCTGTGCAAGGCGGCGGCGTAGCAGGCGAAGGGGATGGCTGCGGCGGGCTTCTTCCTCACGGTAGGTAACGATGATGAGAATCGGCTGGGTCTGCACCTGGCGAGCAAGGAGTTCAAGCAGGTCAATCGTCGCCGCGCCCGCCCAATGCAGGTCTTCGAGGATAAGCAGCACAAGGGGCGAGGCTGTGCCAGGCGGCGCAGGATGGCAGCCAGCGCCTGATAGAGCCGGTCACGTTCATGCTGCGGGTCAATACGGGGCAGGGGGTGCAGGTCGGGGCGGCGAGTCGACAGCTCGGGTAGCAGCGGGAGGATGGCGCTGAGGGTGGCGGCATCGCTCTCTAGCGCCGCCAGCAACGGAAGGGCGGAGCGGAGCGCCATAACCAGCGCCTGATAGGGTATCGGCTCGGCGAGAGTAGCATTGCCACGTAGGATGCGTGCGCCCTGCGCCTCGGTCAGTTGGACTAGCTCGGCAACCAGTCGACTCTTGCCGATACCGGCTTCACCGGCAATAATGCTGATACCGCCATGCCCGTGGGCGGCGCGGCTCCAGGCCAGCTTGAGCCGCTCAAGCTCATCCTGCCGCCCCACGAACGGCAAGCTGAAACGCGCCCTGGCCCCGTCGCCAAGCGCAACTGCAGGGCTAGCGGCAAGGCTGATGCTTGCGTTCGCGCCGGGCAGGTTGGCGTTGTGGACAATCGCCTCGTAGACGGCAACCGTCTCCGGCATCGGCGCAACATCGAGTTCGCGGCCCAGAAGCGTGGCGAAGCACTCATACTCGGCCAGGGCGCTGGCCCGATCACCCGCTTCATAGCGCACGCTGATCAGCAGTCGCGCCCCGCACTCGTGCAGCGGGTCGGCGGCGAGTAGCTGGTGGGCATAGGCAATCGCAGCGGGATAGTCGCGCTGGGCGCGGCGCTCTTGAGCCAGCCGCTCCAGGCTGGTGAGATATAGGTCGCGCAGGCGTTCGCGATCGTAGAACAGCCAGTCGTCGTAGACGTTGGTGAGCAGGTCGCCGCGATATAGTTCGACAGCGGTGGCAAGGGTATCAGGATTGGCGGCCAACCGCTCGAACTCGGCGACATCGAGCCAGCAGTCGGGGTGGCTCTGCCACAGCAGGGTGGAGGTAGTGGCAACCAGCCAATCATCGTTTGACGGATGGGTGGGCAGGGCGCGGCGCAACTGGTGGACGTGGCGAGCCAGGTTGGTGCGGGCAAGCGCCTCCGATTTATCCGGCCACAGGGTGTAGGCTAGAGTGGGACGAGGCACCGCGCTGCCACGATGCAGCAGCAGGTAAGCCCACAGCGGCACGGTGCGGGGTAGCACTGGCAGCTTCAGCGTCACACCATTGTAGGTAACATCCAGATTGCCAAGCAGACGGATGCAGAGCATTGCAAACTCCAAACAGATACAGTAATTACAATTCAAATGCGAAGGGGTGGTGTTGCGGGGACGCTAATAGATGCTAGCACTATTATAGCACGGTCACACAATAGCTGTCTGCCAAGTGGTTTACACTTGGACAATCAGCGCTAATAGGCAAGCTGGGGGAGATGAGGAAGATGAAGAAAGGCGCGACAACGAGGAAGGTATCAGTGCCGGATAAGCAAAGTTCTCATAGCTGTGTAGACCCGCCCCCAGCCCTCCCGGCGGGGGGGGAGAGCTTCAGAACTTTGGGTCGGGGTAATTACAAGGCAGAGGCGACCAGATGCAACCAACCGCACCGGGTCGCCTCTTGCTGTGCTGCTGTGCCTACTGTTAACTGAATAGGTCGCGCAGGCGGATATGCTGGCGGGTGGCAAAGCCAAAGCCGCCCACTATCACACTGAGAGGGAAGATGGCATCCTGTGGCCCCCAGATATCGGAAGGGCCGCCAAAATCGAGGCTGGTATTCACAACCATACGCTGGCCGGTTTCATCCCGAGTCTTGCCCTCGCGATCAGTACCCGTGAAGCTGCCCACGTACATATTTATATGGTCAGGAACGGTTGAAGCGGCATTCCAGTAAAGGATGGCATCACCGGGCTGCCAGTCGTCGCCCATCGAGAGGGTAGCGACCTGCCCCGAAACTGCTTGTACGCTGCCACCGCCGATGATGTTGGCGGGGCAGTAGAAGTTGGCGGAACTGTGGCCGGTGTGGCCGCCGCCACTGGGGTCATTCACCTGCCACTGGGGAGCGTGGCCGAAGGTGTAGGCATAGCTGACACTGAG
>JANXYP010000114.1 GCA_025355955.1 Chloroflexota bacterium | reverse complement strand
GCTGGTTACAGCTGCGCGTCACGTGCTCGCAAAGCAAGCGGTCAGTAGGGGCGAACCGTTGTTCGCCCTGGGCTGCTGCACCATCAACCATGCTGGTTACAGCTGCGCGTCACCTGCTTGCAGAGCAAGCGGTCGGTAGGGGCGAACCGTTGTTCGTCTGATCGGGTATGCAAGCACGTGACGCACCTGCTGGTTATCGGGGAGCTATAGATTGAACCTATCGCAGCACAAAGACTCAGAGCCACTGCCCGTCGCGCCGCAGGTTGTTATCGTCAGCCCACTGCTACTGGCGCTGTTCGGCGCGAGTATGGTGGTAGCGCTGGCGATGGTAGCCTGGTTTGGCTGGCAGGGGCGGGACGACCAGAGCCGCGAGGTAGTGATCAGCGCACCCGCTGTGCCAATAGTTAGCGAGGGCATCGTAGGTGATGGGCCACGTGCCAGCGACCCACATCCATCCACCCACGTTGCTAGCGCCACAGCCACAGCATTCACAGGTGGAGAAGCCGCCACCGATCCCCCCACCCCATCTCAGGGCGGGGCTGGGACAGAATCCCCTCCCCTACCCCTAAAGGGAAAGGCTGGGCAGGGGGATGGTGCGCCCACCCTGCCGCCTACCAGCGCCTCGCTGGTGATCTATATGCCCACCATCACGCCACTGCCGAGTAGCACGCCAGTGCCGAGCGTCACCTCAACTCCGGTTAATCCGCCCGACCCGCTCACTGGCCTGCCCATCGACGCGACGACAGCGCAACTGCGCCCTTACATCGCCATGATTGACAATCACCCCAACGCGGTGCCGCAGTCGGGTCTGGACAAGGCGGCGATCGTCTACGAGGCGCTGGCCGAGGGCGGGATTACCCGCTTTATGGCGGTATTCGACGGCAGCAGCCCTGATGCCAGCGAGATTGGCCCGATCCGCAGCGCGCGCGTCTATTATATCGAGTGGGCCGAACCTTATCAGGCGCTCTATGTCCATGCGGGCGGCAGCCCCGCTGCGCTCGATCTGCTCTGGCACGTGCTGCTGATCAACACCGATCTGCTCAGTACCGGCCCAAGCTGGCGCAGCAGCGATCGTCTCGCGCCCCACAACCTGTACACCAGTTCGACGACGCTCAAAAAATGGATGGCTGATCATGGAACGCAGAGCGTCGATTTCAGCGCCGCCCGCCTGCTGCACAAGGATGATAACCCCAGGCCTGGGCCACACACCCGCATCAGCTTCGACTTTGGCGCGGTCAGCCGCTCGGACGTAGTCTGGGGCTACGACCCCACCACCAACTCGTATCTGCGCTGGATGTGGGGCGCACCGCACCTCGACCGCATCAGCGGCCAGCAACTCAGCGCGAAAAACGTGGTGATTGTCTTCACCACCCGCAGCGACATCACTGGTGACGACAAAGGGCGCATCGAGGTTGGCACCAGTGGCAGCGGTGCCGCGCTGTTCGCTCTGGATGGCACAGTGGTGGCGGGCCGCTGGCAGAAGGATAGCCCGGCTGCGCCACTACGCTTCCTCGACTCCAGCGGCGCGGAGATGCAGTTCAATCGTGGCAACACCTGGATTGAGGCGCTGCCAGTTGGGCAGAAGGTGGGGTATTGAGGGGAGTTGAAAGTTGAAGGTGGAAAGTTCTGTAGGGGCGAACAACGGTTCGCCCTGCTGCGAGTGTGATACAAGTTACTGGGTAAGCGTAGGGGCGGGCGGTGGCCCGCCCTGGCGGGGGCGCTTGCCACCCAATAACTCGTAACACACCCCCCTGCTGCTTGCCAGTTGTAATTCTCAAAAGGAAGGTGTATTATTCAAGCGGAGGTTGGCGCTGGGCTGGCACGGCGGTGGAGTAGCGGAATGGTGATGTACTCCCCCTCCCCGCATCCCCCTTTGGGGAGGGGTTAACTACTTTGGCGCTGGGCTAGCACGCGGGCGACCAGCGCAGCTAGCTCGTCTATGTCGAATGGCTTGGCTAGATAGGCAGCAGCGCCAGCGGCGGCGGCTTTCTCAGCAATGCGACGGTCGCCGCTAACGATGATGAAGGGGATGCGGTGAGTGAGGGCGTGGCGGCGCAACTGGTTGCCAATCTCCTGTCCGTCCTGGCCGGGCATCATGATGTCGAGGATTACCAGGTCGGGTGAGCGCTTTTCGATGGCATGGCCCGCTTCAGTTGCATCGCAGGCCACCTCCACATCGTAATAAGGCCCCAGCGCATCGATCATCAGCCGCGCGATGAACAGGTCATCGTCGACCACCAGCAAGCGGGGAACGGATGAATGTCCCTCAGCAGGCGTAATAGCAGCTGCGAGCGCAGGAGCGGCAGCGGCGCTATCGCCCTCCTGGCTCGGTTGCAAGTGCAACCGCTGCCGTTGGCGATCAATCCAATTCAACATGACGAACCTCCACGCACACGATGCCGCCTCGTCAGACTCGACTTCACCGCCCACCAGCCGAGGATAATATCCCAGGTTAAAGCCCGCTTCGGCTTATACCCCTCTGCCACATAAAAGCAATGCCCATCGCATTGTACTTTGCTCTGTGGAGCAAAGTAATCGGTAGATCTGCAAACGTAGTAGGGCCAGTATACGTTACGAGGCAGGTGGCTGCCACTGCAATCCCCTATGGTCGGAGTCGACCAGGCCAAGGCGAGCCAACCGTTCGTATCCAGCAGACACATTCGCTCACTCACTCAATGGAAAGGATGAACCAATGATCGGAACTAACAAATATCGCGCCGTGCCGTTGTTGCTCGTTGCCAGCGGGTTGCTGGTCCTCAGCCTGGCCCTGGCCGGTTCAGCGTTGGCCGCATTTGGCGGGAGCAGCGAACACACCCACCACGACGGGGTTTCTCAGACCGACACCAACTACGATGCAAGCCTCAATGCGACTGTCGATGTGACCAACAATGCGCCGCATCAGCCGCAGACTATTAGCGTCAGCGTCTCTGAGTATTCCTTCAGCCCCCGCCACCTTACGGTCAACGTAGGTGACACTGTGGTGTGGACTAATCATGGCAGCCAGCACCACACCGTCACCAGCGGGCTGTTCGACAGCGGTGATATGCGACCGGGCGCGACCTCCAGATTTACTTTCATCAGCGCCGGATTTGTTGCCTATGAATGTACATACCACGTGGTGAGCAACAATATGACCGGCGATGTTACGGTCAACGCGGCCAACCCTACCCCAACCCTGCCCGCCGCAACCCCAACCCCTGGCATAACCCCCACCACCTGCCCCAATCCCTTCACCGACATCACCGGCAACCCCTTCTTCGCCGCGATCCACGCGCTTACCTGCCGTGGGGTAGTCAACGGCACGACTGCCACCACTTACAGCCCCAACAACTTTACCAATCGGGGAGAGATTGCCAAGCTAATCGCCGCTGGCTTCGGCATACCGTTCTACACCCCCAGCGGCAACCCCGACTTCACTGATGTGCCGACCAGCAACTTTGCCTACGTTTACATCGAAACCGACTTCCATGCGGGCGTACTCAACGGCTACAACGCAACTCTCTGCGCTCAGTTCAACGCCACCTTCCCTTGCTTCCTGCCCAACCACCCCACCACTCGCGGTGAGCTGACCAAGCTGGTGGTCAACGCCGCCCACTATCCAATTACCACTCCACCCAGCCCCACCTTCATCGATGTGCCGCCCTCCCACCCATTCTACAACTACATCGAGACCGCCGTGGCAAAGGGCATCATCGCTGGCTACCCCGACCACACCTTCCGCTCCTACAACAACATCAAGCGCGACGAGACCGCCCAGATCGTCTATAAGGGCATCACCACGCCACGATAAGGTATGAGTGCTGAGGATTGAGTAACAAACGGGCCACCTTTGCTGATTGCAAGGGTGGTCCTCTTTTTATACCAAATCGCTATGGCATCGGTGTAATAACAGATAGCTTTGGTGCTGATGTAAATTGGCCCAGGGCGAACAACGGTTCGCCCCTACAGAAAATACACCGTCTCCTCGGCTATTTGGTATAAATTGCACCAGGGCGGGCAGCCGCCCGCCCCTACGACAATACAGCATCGGTGTGATAAACTGGTATTGCTCAGTCCTCAGCCCACCATCATCAGTCCTTACTTCGCGCTGAAGTCCACGCTGTAGCTGGCCTGCTGCGTGGTTTTGGGCGCATAGGGGGCGACGATCAGAGCGGCGGATTGCACGTCGCTGCCCAGGTGGGTGATGGTCAGGCTGCCCTTGCCGTCGGCTCCGATTGGCATATCTACGACCTTGTAGCTGCCATCGGCCATAAGCTCGACTACCTGCACGATGTAGCGTTGCGGCATCTGGTTGTAGATACGCAGCCAGCCTGCCGCCTGCCAGCCGCCGTCGCCCTGGGCCGCGTCGGCGCGGTAGCCGATGGCGGGGATGCTGATCTGGTCAATCGCCATCCCTTGAGCGTTGTACGCACCGTCGGTGATTAGCTCGAAGCGCAGCTTGATCTGCTTGCCCGCATAGACGCTGAGGTCCACGCTCTCGTTCAACCACTGTGCCTTGCTAGCATCGCTGCCGTCGCTGCCGCTGATGCCGGTGTAGCCGTTGCCGTAGCTGTTACCGTAGGGATTGTAATCGCTAGTATGCGTGGCGGGCAGTGTCTGCCAGGTCTTGCCACCATCGCTGCTGCCATCCACATAGGCGTAGTCGAAGCCCTTCTCGATATCGTACCAGGCGTTGTACTTCAGGCTGATTGGCCCGCTCACATTGCTGAAGTCGAAGTCGTGGCTAAGGCTGCTGTCCACCGCGTCCTCGCGGTTGCTCCACCACTCGTAGTTACCGGCGGGCGGCTGGTTGCCGATGACCTTGACCGTGTTGCTGCCGCTGAAGGCAATGGTCACATCGCTGCCGCTGCCGCTCAGTGCGTAGTAACGGGCGGCGTACTGGTGCGCGGTAGCCTGCTGGTGGGTGGGGTAGCTGGCAACTGCGGCCTTGCGCTGCACGTTAATCAGGCCACCATCGCCGTAGCCGTAGCGCGGGTCGCTGCTGAACTGATTGTTTATCCAGTTAGCGACCACCCAATCTTTGAACAGGCTGTTGAAGTCGCGCTGTTCGCCATGCTGCTTCAGCGCGGCTTCGACCGACGCGATGCCGCTTTGCCGCGATTTCACGATCTCGTGGATGAAGTCGGGGCCGTAGAGGCGAGTGAGATAGCGGAGGAACAGATAGGCTGCGCCGTAGTGGGAGACCGACTGGTTGGGGTCGCTGCCCCAGGCGTTTAGTTGTACATCGGGGTTGAGCAGGAAGTAGCTATCGGTACCACCCACTGAGTAACTGTTCAGCCACATCGCCAGTTCCGACGAACCTTCGTTCAGCCATACGCCCTGGTCGGGGTTCTCGTTGAACTCGATCATATGCTGGAACTCGTGAGCGATGGTGCCATCGTATTCATCGTTGCCGGGCGGGGTGGCGATGTAGATCATCTCGCGCATATTGCTGTAGGGATTGACCTGGGGCAGGAACTCATCGGCCTGGGAGAAGTAGCCACCCGCGCCGCTGATTGGGGTGTTGAGGATGGTGATACGCGGGTCGTTGTCCACACCAGGGGTCCACTCGCTGCCGAAGTATTTGTGGTTGGTGGGATAAATCTTGCTCTCGAAGGTTTGCAGCGAATGTTGCAGGTCGGCAGTGCTGACGTGGTAGCCAGCGGCGACGTACATATAGGCGTGGGCCGATTTGGCGACAAGCTGGGCGGTGATGGTGTAGTAGCGGTGCTGGGTAATATCGGTCATCCAGAACTGTTCGCGGATGCCGACCTGACGATCGGGCGCGGGCTGGCTGACGCTGGCGGGAACGGACTGGCCGCCCAGCTTCAGCCGTGAGGTGAGGGCGCGGATGTCGGCGAAGGGAACCAGCGTGTCGCGCACTGCCGCCTCGGTGATGAGGCTTTCAGCAGCGGGGGTGGCAGCAGGTGGTGTGGCAATGGCAGTAGAGGTGGGTAGTGGCGTGAAGTTAGACTGATAAGGCGCGACGTAGCTTTGCACCGCCATCAGGATCATCGAGACGAAGATTACTACCGTACGAATCATGGGCTTCCTTACAATCGCTCCTCCCCATATCGGGGGAAGTTGGGAGGGGGCGGGGTCATAGAAAAGGCGACCCGGAACACGGGTCGCCGATCAGGGGTCGGGATGGCGCGATTTGAACGCGCGACCTCTGCGTCCCGAACGCAGCGCTCTACCGGGCTGAGCCACACCCCGCGGTGTCCTTACCCCCATAATATACCACACTTCGAGGAAAATGGCAAGGGCGGATTTCTGATAGAGTGCTGAACAGCACCGGGCCGGGGTTTCGCCGCTGCGCTGTATGCTGCCGCTAAAGGTATTACCCCAGCGCTACTTCCTTCACCGCTACGCCAAGCTCGCGCTCATCAGCAGGATTCACGCCCAGCTTCTTTGGCACCATCGGGTTATCAACCGCGATGGTCACCAGCAACTCGGTGGGCGCGGCGGCTGGCACGGGGAAGGTTAGGGTTTGCCACGTATCGCTGGCAACGGTGAAGGGGTGGCTTTCCTCAAGCACATGGTCCCGGTCGCCGATGATCACCTTGCCGCTGATATCGGTCCCACGAGCGGCAGGCCCGCTGTAGAAGGTAATCGATAGGCTTTGCTCATCAGTGTGCTTGAGGAAGAGGCGGGCTTCTTTGGCCGTCCAGCGTACACCCCCGCCCCAGTCCTCGAGCGGGTAAAAGCCATCCATCAGTTGAGCGCCCTCTGCGTCAGCCATCTTCACGATGCTGCGGATAATACGCCGATAGCCATGCACGTCCTGATAGAGTACGTAGGGTGGGCTATCAGGGTAGGCATATTTGGCCTCGCCATAAGGAGTTGCAAGCAGGTAGATAACATCCAGCCGCTTCTTCAGCATCCCCCGCCGCATCATGAGCTTGACCAGGGGGTCGAGTCGTTTGGGGTGTAGATAGGATTTGTCGTAAGCTGAGTAGCAAGTATGCACATGGTAGCCAACCTTGCTCAAGAGGTAGATCAGCTCATCGGTACTGAACAGGCGATGGTGGCGGGCGTAATGGCTGTAGCCATCGTAGGGCGGAAAGAAGTTCTCGCCGCGAATCATCTGTAGCAATGCGGTATAGGAAAGCGCGTTGGGGGTGCTGATCAGCAGCTTGCCGCTATCCTTCTTTAGCACCCGATGCGCCTCGACCACCGTATGGGTGGGGTCGTATACCAGGTGTTCGATCACCTCGCAGTAGACCACCAGGTCGAAAGTGTTATCTTCATAGGGCCAGGGATCGTATTCGATGTTCATCGTTTTGTAGCGAATGTCGTAGGTTTCACCATCGTCGTTGATCAGCACCTGATGATTCTGCTCCTCGCCGTGTTCGTAAGTTGGCTCGTTTGCTACTTCAACATGGTAGCCGAGGAACTTCTCAATCAGCACAGTCATAAAATATGGCACGCCACCGATCTCTAGTACCCTAACCTGCTCTGGGTTGGGCAGGCGGGGGATCATGTTCAGAGTGTGGGCAAAGCGATCTACGGCGGTAGCCAGGTAGCCCTGCTTGGCTGGCTCCCTGAACCAATCGAAGGTGGCAAGGTAATCCTTGACCATGCGGCGGGTGATCTTCTGCATCTTGTTCCTTTCGGATATGGATTTGTGCGAAACGGTGCGGTTATTATATCATGAGTGTGAA
>JANXYP010000091.1 GCA_025355955.1 Chloroflexota bacterium | reverse complement strand
AACGCGCAGGGGTTTTGATTGGCCCGACCGATATTATACCTATTCGCTATCTGGTATCACAACAAAGAAAAGGTTGCTGCCTCTATGACACAATGCCCGGTTTGCCACACCGATAGCCCCAACACCGCTAGCCTCTGCATGAACTGTGGCACGAACCTGATCGGCGCACGGGCCACCCACACGCTAGCGCGGGCCGAGGCCAGCATCATGCACGGCGACCTGGCGGCTGCACAGGCGGATATGCAACAAGCGACAGCGGCGATTGCGGAACTTGAAGGCGGGCAGGCTAATCATGCTTTGATTATCGCCCGCGCTGGTTGGGTGCAGGGAACGATTTATTACATCAAAGGGCAGGCAGCGCAAGCCGCCGTTGAGATTAAAGCCGCGATTGCGCTGTTGGAAGGGGATGAGGCGGGTAAACCACTGCTGGCCGAGGCGCTCAACACCATGGGCAACCTCGATTATATGCGCGGCGAGATGAAGGCGGCGCACGACTACTACCAGCACGGAGTGCGATTGGCCGAGCAGACCCGCAACCATCAATTGTCAGTCAAGCTTTGGACCAACCTGGGCAATATCAGCGTCAGTGAGGGGCGTGTATACGAGGCGTTGTTCCACTACAATAAGGCCACGCAGTTTGCCGAGTTGGACAACAATGCCGCCGCACTGGCGATGTGCTACCGAATGTTGTGCTATATCTACGTAGTGATTGGCCCCCTGGCGCGGGCGATGGAATACGCCAACCGCATCGTCGAGTTGCTGCCCAAGATTGAGAACCAGGGACAGAGGTGCAACGCGCTAATTGCGGTTGGCGTAGTTAACCGCTACTATGGAAACCTCGAACAGGCGAGCAGCTATTTGCTGGCTGCGCTGGAGATCGCCGAGCGCAGCGCGAACGAGGTAGTGCGCGCCGACGCGCTGGCGAAGCTGGGTCAGGTATATCTCGACGGCGGCGATTATGAGCGCGGTTATGCCATCGCCGGGCGCTTGTTCGGCGATCAGGATGCGCCGCCAGTGCTACAGAAAGAGGCCGCCGCGCAGCTTTTGCAGTTCCATGTATCGAGGTGCGACTTCGCCGCTGCCCGCGAGTATGTGAATTGGATCCGCAACTTTGAGCAGCAGGCGCAGAATGAGCCAGAGCGTCTTTATCTGCCACTTGCCATCTACTTCGCGGCGCTGGGCGACTGGGAGCAGGCGGTGCAGAGCTTCGAGTTGGCGATCGAGCAGAGCAAGCAACGCGGCGATGCTTACGAACTTGGCCGCGACTATTTCGAATACGCCAGGGCCGCTTCGCGCCGCGATGGGGTGAGCCACGAACAGCTGATGCCGCTGCTGGAGCAGGCTGCCGCCATCTTCCGTAAGGTTGGTGCGGCGCGTAACCTGGCGATGGTGTTGGAGATGTTGCAAGAGTGCGACGCTACCCCTCACCTGGGCAACCGCGGCGCAGAGGAAACTCCACAACAGCGCGATTCCACCCCCACGCTGGGCAACCCTAACTAATAATTCGCCCCTCGTCGTCACGCTTCATCTTGTTGCTGCCCAATGGGGCATCGTAGATCAGGCGGGCGACTGGCTGATTGCCCACCAGATGCTGGCTGAAGATTTCGTCAGCATCGGCGACGCTAACGCCCGCGTACCAGACATCTTCGGGGTAGACCACCACCATCGGGCCATGGCCGCATTGATTGAAGCAGCCGCTATTGTTGATGCGGATGCGCTCATTCAACCCCGCCTGCTTCACCAGTTGCTTGAGCCGGGCGTGAACGCCGAGACCATCACCATCCTGCAGCGGACACCAATCCCCACTGGTACAAACGAATACGTGCTTCTCAAACTGTCCCAATCTGAACCCCCCATACCTCATGTGCTGAATAGCAACCCATCGAGCAGCCTGCGTTCGCGGACACTGATTGGCGCAAGGTCGGCGGCAGCCAGGTCTTCCTCCGCCTGCGCCGCTGTCTTGATGCCAACAACCACGCTGCTGACCGCCACCTGGTCGAGGGCGAAGCGGAGCATCGCCTGGGCCGTAGTGCGTTCGCCGTCGCGTTCCAGGAAGCATAGCTCCTCGGCGGCCTGCACCCGCTGTGCCACCTCGGCCCGCGGCATCGCGGCACGAATGTCGCCATCCACCCAATGGCTATCCAAGTCGTATTTGCCGGTAAGTAGCCCGTTGCCCAGCGCTTCGCAGGCGATGATGCCTGCTCCGGCCAGTTGCGCGGCGGGGAACAACTGACGGGCAGGTTCCTGGGCTAGCACGCTGTAGGCAATCTGCACCG
Source organism: Chloroflexota bacterium (assembly GCA_025355955.1). Lineage (GTDB taxonomy): Bacteria > Chloroflexota > Chloroflexia > QHBQ01 > QHBQ01 > QHBQ01. Next base: position 2,941 of record JANXYP010000091.1, on the reverse strand, counting down.
TCTCCGCACCCGCTGCGATCGCCGCCAATCCCTCCGCCACGCTGGACACCGTTACACCCCAGTGCCGCACCTTACCCGCCGCTTTCAGCTCGGCCATTACCGCGAAGATGCTGCCGTCGCGCATTTCGTCCAGCGTAGGATTGTGCAACTGATAGAGGTCGAGCCAGTCGCGGGCCAGGCGGCGCAGGCTCTGGTCGGCGGCGAAGCGGATATAGGCGGCGCTGAAGTCGGGTCGCACACTCCCGCTGTAGAAGTTGCTGCCGACAGTGGTGGCTACCACAATTTCGTCGCTCATGCTCAGGCCCAGTTCGCTGCAGGCCACGCCGAACAACTCCTCGCTGTGGCCGAAGCCGTAGACATCGGCGGTGACGAAGAAGTTGCAACCCAGGGCGAACGCCCGCTTTACTGCGTCAATAGACTGATCGTCGCTGGTCCAGCCGTAGCTGTTGCCGTTAGCGTTGCCGCCAATGGCCCAGCCACCGAAGCCAATCTCCGAAACCCGCAGCCCGGTACTGCCCAGCGTGCGATAGTTCATTGTCCTCACCGTTCGATCAACATCAATGCAGATAGAACATGATCCGATTATACCACAGCACCAAGCCAGCGACGACGGTGAACCCGCCGAGCAACAGCGCGACGGTGCGGCCCCAGCGCTCGCTCCACATATGGGCAAGCAGGATGCCACCACCTAGTGCGACAATTGGCAGGAGATAAAGCGCGTAGCGCACGTAGAGGTTGTCGAGCAGGCCGATAACCGCGAAGATGCAGGCGACTGTCACCCAGACCAGCATCAGACTGAGCAGCCGCGATGTGGCAGGCGACCATCTACGCTTGTGCCAGAGCAGGGCGTAGCCGAGCGCAGCGAATATCGGCCAGGCGGCGTAATAGGCCCACGCCTCCTTGAAGAACCCAACCACACCCTCGCCCAACCATTGGCCTGGCGTGTAGACCAGGTGGGGAGTCAGCCCAATCGAAGGGTCGTTAACCGCGCCACCGACGGTGCGGGCGAAGGTGGCGCTTTTCGCCACATCCCCACCTTTGGGGGTTTGATTCTGCTGCATCGCCGTAAGGTCGCTGATTGTCTCGCCAATAGTGTTGCGGTAGTAAGAGCCGAAGGCTAGCAGCGCAGCCAGTATGCCCACCGCCACCAGGGCGAGTATGCCGCGCCACTGCCGCTGCCGTCGCGCCGCGCTGATACCCCAGGCCAGCACAACCAATCCCAGGCTGGCAATGGTGAGCGGCACCACGCCGGGGTGCGATAGCAAGGCGATGGTGAGGAAGAATAGGAACAATAGTAGCTGCCCGGAAGGTCGCCAGCGGGCTTTGGCTGGCTGCGGCGTAGCCGCGAACTCCGGCACGCCGCTAACCAGCAGAGCCAGCAGCCAGAGCAACACGTACTGGCCGAAGATGTTGGTAACGATGCCCCAGGAGAAGGGCAGGATGCCCATCGCCATGCTGACGTAGAGGAAGGCCGCGCCGATGCCCGCCCGTTGACTGGCAGCCAGCCGCCCAATCGTGGCGACCAGGAAGATGGCGCTGGTATCTAGCGCCACCATAAAGATGCGGATCGCCAGCGCCAGCGCGGTTTCGCTGCTGCCGAACAACCAGGAGAACGGTGCAAGCGGCAGGTAGGCGGTGGGCAGGTAGAATGTGGTGTGGCCGCCCGACTCCGAGGCGAAGGTGCGGAACAGCAACGTGCCGCGCAGTACATTCTGAAGGCTATGCACATGGAAGAACAGGTCGACCACCATGATCTGGGGATGCAACTGTCCGCCCAGGCGAATGGCAAAGGCGGCGAAGAAGATGGTGAGCAACCAACGCGCCGCCGCTGCCGACCATGGGCGGTCATCGGGCGCAGTCGCGGCCACGATCAGTTCGCCGCGATATTGGCGCAGCAGACGGAGGATGTTATCGGTGATGATTAGCCCAATATAAGCGGCCAGCAGCGCCTGCCATAGATACGGCGCAACCGAAGTAAGGAACAGGCGATCGAAGGTGAGCCATAGACCGCTGGTAAGGGCGCACAGCAGCCCGCTAACCAGCAAGGTGCGATCACCCCAGCCGAGGCGGACGAGGCCGAGCAGCAGCAGGGCCAGGGCCAACCCCAGCCACAAGCTAGTAAGCATTGGTGGCAGGATGAGGCCCACATTCGGCGCGGGGGTAAGGCGGGCGCGGTTGAAAATCAGGCCGAGGTCGCGGTTGTCGCTGGCTGGGTGGAAGCCATTAGTCGAGACGACAACACGCAGATCGCCATTGTCGAGCGCGGTAGCGGGGATGAGGAAGCTGTACTCGCGTAGTTTGGCTTCGGGACGAAAGTTGGCAAGCGGTCGCTCGTGGCCCGCTGCGCCAACCGTGATGGTGACGACTGCGGGGGGCTGGTCGGCGGGGCGGCTGCCTGAGAGAGACAAAGTAAGCGTGTAGGGCTGTTGGGCAAGGCCGGGCAGTTCCAGGGTGAAGTCGGGTTTGGTCCAGCGGTAGGGATAGAGCAGGCTACCGTCAGGGTTCTTCGCCTTTTCAATATCATAGAGACCGCTGAAGAACGGTGCGCCGCTGTGTCCAACAATCAAGGGACTGTCAATCGGCAGGTCGACGCTGGGGCGCATCTGGTAACTGAGCAGCAAGGCAAGACCGAGCGCAGCAAAGGCGATCAGCAATACAAGCCAGCTCTGCGCCAGACGCAGCAGGGGGAGCAGCTCGCGGGCCAAGGCTGAGTGCTGAGTGCTAAGTGTTGAGTGCTGAGTTGTATTGTTCTGGTTCAAGGCGGGGTTATTCTACCATATGGCGCTTATGTGTGCCAATGGGAAGGGTGCCTCACGTTCTTACAGAGCAGGGGTTCAGTAGGGACGAACAACAGTTCGCCCTGGTTCAGTAGGAACGAACCGTTGTTCGCCCTGGTTGGGTATGCAAAAACGTGACTAGTGGGCCAACGGAGATCCAGAAG
>JANXYP010000073.1 GCA_025355955.1 Chloroflexota bacterium | reverse complement strand
GTATCGGCATTAATTTGTAGCAAAATATTTAATCCGATAATCAATTTCGTGAATAGTAATAAACCAGGCATCATTTTCGGTCGAATAAAATCGGATTTTTTTTTTCAAAACCGCAAAATTACTTCATGTTTATTTCATCACGACAACTTCTCAGCCTCCTGCAAGACGCATGTATTATTACACAGACGCTGTCGATAAATTACAGGTTGAACAAAACATGTACAATACATGTCATGTGTTAATAGAGACATATTAATAATAATTTGAAAACATATTAGCAGTCGGGTCAGGGGGCGTGTACGGGCAATTGTATTTACCGACTCCTACTACTTGTGACCCACTAGTGCTTTGTAAACAAAGTCTTGACGAAAAGAGCTGGGTTTGGTATATTCAAGGTTATGAAAAAACCAAACCGTGTCCAGCTTATGGACGAGCAGCAAACCGAACTGCTCAACCTTATTCACAAGGGCAATGCGCCTGCCCGCGTGCAGACCCGCGCCCGCATCCTCCTGCTCGCTAGCCAAGGGCAAGCCGACCAGCAGATTGCCCAATCCTTGCTCATCAGTGTGCCAACTGTTGAGCGCACCCGCCGTCGCTTCGTGCAACAGCCCTTCCATGAGGCACTCTATGACCGACCGCGTAGTGGTCGGCCACCGCTGCTGACTGGTGAGATTGAAGCCCGACTGGTGGCCCTGACTTGCACCACCCCACCGGTTGGCTACGCGACTTGGACGCTCCGGCTGTTGGCCGGGCGGGTGGTCGAACTCGGCTACATTGAGCATCTTTCGCACACTGCCGTAGCTGACCTACTAAAAAAAACGAACTCAAGCCCTGGCGAGTGAAGCAGTGGGTCATCCCCACCGCCAGCGCCAAGTTCGTGGCGAAGATGGAAGATGTGCTTGATGTCTACCACCGACCTTACGATGCCCGCTATCCAGTAGTTTGCATTGATGAGACCAGCAAGGCGTTGCGTCTTGAGGTTCGCACTGGCTGGCCGGTTCAGCCTGGGCAGCTTGCCAAGCAGGATTACGAGTATGAGCGTAATGGTCAGGTCAATCTTTATCTAGCGACTGAACCGCTGCGCGGCTGGCGCAAGGTGAGTGTCACCGCCAGACGCACTAGCGCTGACTTCGCGGCCCAGTTGCGCGCATTGGTGGAGGAGGACTACCCTGACGCAGTGAAGATCATCCTGATTTGCGATAACCTGAACACGCATCAGCCGCATGTGCTGTATGAAGTATATCCGCCAGCGCAGGCCAAGCGCATCGCGGATAAGCTAGAGTTTCACTACACGCCCGAACATGGTAGCTGGCTGGACGTGGCCGAGATTGAGTTGAGCGCGTTGAGCCGTCAGTGTCTGGCAAGGCGTATTGGAGATGCGGAAACGTTGGCGGTGGAGGTCGCGGGGTGGACGAAGGCGCGCAATGCTAGTCAGCGAGGCGTGGATTGGCAGTTCAGCACTGCTGATGCACGTATTAAGTTGAAGCGGCTTTACCCAGCCATCATAACTTAGTTTACGAGGTACTGAGTACCTCACAACCTTAATTTTGATGAGTACCTTCGTAGGGGCGCGGATTTATCGCACCCTGGTGAGCTGCTGAGTAGCACAGGTTAGGAGAAGAATCGTGGAAGCAGTTATTGTCATTGTTGCCATCGTGGTGTTGACCATCGCAGCAGTAGTCGCGGGCCGCTCATGGACCGGCGGCGACCCTCAGCGCGACTATCGTCTCTCGCGTGGCGCATTTTCTGTGGCAGTGGTATTCGCGTTTACCTGGGTGGTGGGCTACGTTCTGGCCTGGCCGCTGTTGACTGATTTGGGTATCGCTGGCGCGGTTGTCTGTGGCGCGGTCGCCGCCAGTGCCTCGCAGCGGTTGGTCAAGAGGGGCAAGCGCTAGTGTTATACCAATTAGCAGTGGCACCTCTCCTCTATAGATAGATTGAGGCAGGGCGAACAACGGTTCGCCCCTACAGAACTATAGCATCGCCTCGGCTAATTGATATTAGTGTACATATGCTGACTTGTTCCTAATGGTGATCGCTCTCTGGGGGTCTGGGGGTTCAGCCCACAGCTGCTGCCCGCCCCCAATGCTGTGCGTTTGCCGCACCTTTGCACTTACCTACCCACAAAGAGGCTGATTGCGATGGGCATTGATGCGCTTGAGCCGCTGGGGGCTGAACCCCCAGACCCCCAAGCTCATCCCCTACTTTCGTAGCTTGATGCCTATGGGCTATGCGATTCGCCCTGGCCCAATTTGTACTTGCTGCTCGGCTAATTGGTATAATACCAATTCGCTATGGTGCTGCTATACAGCGGAAGGGCGCGATAAATCTGCGCCCCTACGGATAATCCACCTACCTTCTACCTTCTACCTTCCGCCCAACATCAGCCGCGCCGCCGCCAACGCCGCATCGGGGGTGAGAGTGTCGAGGCATTCGCGGGGGGGGCAGCCGTGGCGTAGTCCCACCGCGTGTTCGCGGTAGAGGCAGGGGCTGCAGGCTAGTGATTGGCGCAGCACTGCATGGCTTGGAGGTTGCGGCCAATCCTGCGGCGGCTGGGTCAGCGCGTCAAGTTCGGTGGCCGCACCGCCCGCTACGTATGGCCCCCAGGCGCGATGGTTGCTTGGCCCGTAGATGCCCAGCACCGGCACGCCGCTGGCAGTGGCGATGTGCAGGGGACCGCTATCGCTGCCGATGTACAGGTCGCAGCGGGCCAGCACCGCCCCCAGTTCGCCCAACGTGGTCTGTTCGCACAGGTTCAGAGTCTTCGCATCATCCCCCAGCCCCGCGCTTGCGATAATCTTCACCGCCCACTCGCTTACATCCGACCCGCCGACAATGACGAGGCGGGCGTTCAGCGTGTCGTGCAGCCGCCGCGCCAGTTGCGCGAAGTAGCCAGCGGGCCAGCGTCGCGCCGGTGCGTAAGCGCCGGTGCCGGGGTGGATCGCCACCAACGGGCCGCTTTCATGCAGCAGCGGGGCGAGCAGTTCCCCAGCACGTTGTATATCCGTTGCCGTGGGGATGAATGAAAGAGGTAGGGGTGCAGCGTCCGCGCCGAGCAGGGCGGCCACCTGCTGCCAGTAGGCCGCCTCGTGCATTGCGCCGAAGCCCGCGTCGGGGTAGCGTGCGGTGAGGAACCAGCCGCGTCCGTTGTCCAGCCCGGCCCTTAGCTTTGCGCCGCTTGTCAGGGTCAGCGCAGCAAACTTCCAGCTACCAAAGCGGGTGGTGAGGTGGTGCATCACCGCCACCGCATCGTAACGAGCGGTGCGAAGTTGGCGAGCGAAGCGCAAACCATCGGCCCAACGGCGCGGGTTCAGCAGCGCAGCGGGCCGGTCGAAGCCGAACTTGTCAAACAATATCGTACCGTCGATGTGTGGCAACGCGGCCAGGGTGGCCGCGGCTTTGGGAGGGGCCAGCACGTCGATTCGCGCATCGGGGTGGGCGTGGTGCAGCGCGGTCAGCGCGGCGCTGATCATCAGCAGATCGCCGACATCGGCCAGCTTGACCACCAGGATGCGCTCTAGCTTCATTGGCCCTTTACTTGCCCTGCGGTTTGCGCCCAAAGCCGCCCAGGATGCCGCGACTGACCACGTTGCCCATGCTGATGTTCTGCAACTCGCTCTCCAGGGCGCGATTGCCGCCCGCCCTCTCGTTCAGCCACTTCTCGCGCTCATCCCGCGCCGTGGCAAAGAACTTCTCGATGCGTAGCGCCGCCTCGCTGTTAGGGTTGTTCGGGTCGGTCGCCTTGACCATCTCACGCAGGTCGAACAGCAGCGCAATATAGCGATCCAGCCAGCTAACCACCGCTTCGCGATTACTGAGCAGGATGTCGCGGTGCATCACCGCATCGCCCTCGGCCAGGCGGGTCATATCGCGATAGCCACTGGCGGCCAGCTTACCCATTTCCGACCAGCCATCGCTGTCCATCGTCACCTTCGCCAGCGTGGCGGCTAGCGCGAATGGCATATGGCTGACCGCCGCCACCGCGGCATCATGCTCTAGCGGATCGATGAACAGCGGGCTAGCGCCCACCATCCGCACCATCATGATGACCTGCTCGATGGCCGTCTCGCTGGCCCGCATCGAGGGGCAGATGGCATAGGTCGCGCCGGTGAACAGGTTGCTCTTGGCCTCGCCCAGCCCGCCGGTGCCGCCCGCCATCGGGTGGCCGCCCACGAAGTGGACGTTGTTGGGTAGCAACTCGTCGGCCCATTGCAGCACCTGCTGCTTGGTGCTGGTGGTGTCGGTAACGACCGCGCCGCTGCTGACTACCGGCGCGAGCGAGGCCAGCACCTCACGTACACCCAGCGCGGGCGTGCAGATGATCACCATATCGGCGTTGCGTACCGCCCCGCCAAAGTCGCGGGAGACGGAGTTGACTACGCCCATCCGCGCCGCCATATTGGCCTTCTCGCCATCCTTGTCATAGCCAACCAGCTCGAAAGGATTCTTGCGGCCATCGGGCGTGGTCATCCACTGCCGCAACGCCAGCCCAATCGAGCCGCCAATCAGCCCCAACCCCACGATCGTTACTCTTGCCATGCCCGCGCTCCTTTTTGTGATTAGCGATTGTTCAACCGCGCTTCATGTCTCTGCATTATACCACTAATCGCCGTTGCAAGGTTCAACAGCGATGCAAACCATTGCAACCTACAAACATCTGTGCTATAATGAAGCCGATGTTACAATCTCTGTTGTAAAGGATAAATAACATGAGGAAACTAATTGTAACCGAGTACGTGACGCTGGACGGGGTTATGGAAGACCCAGGTGGTGGCGAAGGCACTGCCCATGGCGGGTGGAGCTTTCAATTCTGGAGCGAGGAGGCGGCCAAGTATAAGTTCGATGAACTCTTTGCCAGTGATGCTTTTCTGATGGGGCGAGTGACTTATCAGGGTTTTGCCGCAGCCTGACCCGCGATGACTGATGAAGCGGGGTTTGCTGATCGAATGAATGGCCTGCCCAAGTACGTTGTTTCAACCACCCTGGAAACGGCGGAGTGGAATAATTCAACGCTGATTAAGCAGAACGTCGTGGAGGAAGTGTCCAAGCTGAAGCAGCAGCCCGGTCAGGACATTCTGATCGCGGGCAGCGCCATGCTTGTCAACGCGCTGATGCAAGCGGGCCTCATTGATGAATATCGGCTGATGGTGCATCCGATTGTGGTGGGCGGCGGTAAGCGCCTCTTCCAAGAGGGGACTACGACCCAGGGGCTGAAACTGGTAGACACAAAGATGTTCAGTTCGGGCATCGTTGTTCTAAACTACCAGCCAGCGCAGCCTGAGTAATACCGATTGGTTGCGCCGCGGGGGATTTATGTAGGGGCGGGCGGCGCTCACCCTGGTCGAATATACCTCGCAGTGGCGCAACCAGCATGGCGATAACCCGAAAGGAATAGAGATGGCAACCACTCCCCCACACACCGGGTATGCTACGGTGAACGGCCTGAAGATGTACTACGAAATCCACGGCACCGGGCAACCACTGGTGATGATTCACGGTGGGCTGGGGGTGATTGATATGTTTGAGCCAATCATGCCCGGCTTCGGTGCGAGTGAAGTGTCTGAGCCGATCCTCCCCGCCCTGGCACGGACACGGCAGGTTATCGCCGTCGAGCTGCAGGCCCATGGGCATACCGCCGACATCGAGCGCCCGTTGAGCTACGAGCTGATGGCGGACGACATCGCCGCGCTGCTGGAACAATTGGGCATCAAGCAAGCGGACATCCTCGGCTACTCGCTAGGTGGCGGGGTCGCGCTGCAAACCGTCATCCGCCATCCCGAGGTGGTGCGTAAGCTGGTGGTCGTCTCGACTGTCTTCAAGCGCGATGGCTGGTACCCTGAGAGCCGCGACGGAATGTCGACGATGGATGCAGAAGCAGCCAAATCATTCGTTGGCAGCCCCATGCATCAGGCATATGCCAACGTCGCACCCAGGCCGGAAGATTGGCCCACGTTGGTCGTCAAGCTGAGTCAGATGCTCAACCAGGATTATAACTGGTCAACTGGCGTAGCAGCGATCAAGGCACCCGCGTTGCTCGTATACAGCGATGCCGACAGCGTCCGCCCTCAGCACATCCTGGAGTTTTTTGGCCTGCTCGGTGGCGGCAAGGTGGACGGTATGATGGTCGGTGTCTCCAACTCCCAACTCGCCATCATCCCCGGCACCACCCATGTCACCATTCTATTCCGCGCCAACTTGATGATTCCGATTGTCACCTCGTTTCTGGATGCGCCGATGCCTAAGGCTAAGTTAACCGTATCCTCTATCCCCATCCCAATCCCAAATCCCAATCTCATCACTTTAGCGCAAGCGGGTAGGACTGGGATTTGGCTTTTGGTACTGCTTGACCTCAGCTTGCACCGTGTAGTACAATCGCCCCATCAAGGAACATCAATGTTTGACCGCTTTAGAGAGGAACAAGCGCAATGACCAACTGCCCCAGCTTCCCCGATGCGCCGCTCAACCCGCTGCCCAACTTGCCCCAACCGCCCTGGTATGCAAATGCTATTTTCTACGAGCTATACGTGCGCGCCTTCTACGATGCGAACGGCGACGGTCAGGGCGACCTGGCAGGGGTGATTGCCCGCCTCGACTATATCAAGGAACTTGGAGTGGACTGCATCTGGCTGCTGCCAATTTGCGATTCGCCGCTGGTTGACGACGGCTACGATGTGCGCGATTACCGCAAGCTGCTGCCGGAGTATGGCACTATTAACGATTTTCGTCGGTTGGTGGACGCGGCACACCAGCGCGGCATCCGCATCATCTGCGACCTGGTGTTGAACCACAGCAGCGACCAACACGAATGGTTCATGCAGTCGCGCAGCAGCCGCGCCAACCCATACCGCGACTGGTACGTGTGGAGCGACGACCCCAACAAGTACAAGGAAGCGGGCATCGTGTTCAAGGACACCCAGGCCAGCAACTGGACGTGGGACGAGGGTTCGCAGCAATACTATTGGCATCGCTTCTACCCGCAGCAGCCTGACCTCAACTATGACCACCCAGCGGTGCAGCAGGCGATGCTCGATGTAGCAGGCTACTGGCTCGGCCTCGGCGTGGACGGCTTCCGCCTCGATGCGGTTACATATCTCTATGAGCGTGAAGGGACGAAGTGCGAAGGGCTGCCTGAGACCCACGCCTACCTCAAGCGGCTGCGTCAGTTCGTGAATGAGCGCAACCCCGCAGCGGTGCTACTGGGTGAGGCCAATCAACCGCCCATCGCCAGCCTGGAATACTTTGGCGACGGCGGCGAGTTGCAGATGCTGTTCAACTTCCCACGGATGACTACCACCTTCCTCGCGCTTGCCACCGAGAGCGCGGCACCGCTCTACCGCATCCTGCGCGAGATTGAAAATCTGCCGCAGGGGGCGCAGTGGGGAACGATGCTACGCAACCACGATGAACTTACCTTCGAGATGGTCAGCCCTGCCGAGCGCGAGTTCCTGTTCAACTACTACGCACCAGACCCCCGCCAGCGCATCAACTGGGGTACGCGCCGCCGCCTTGCCCCCCTGCTGGGCAACGACCCGCGCCGCATCCTGCTGGCCTACTCCACCCTGCTTACTCTACCTGGCTCGCCAGTTATTTACTATGGCGACGAAATTGGCATGGGCGACGACATCGCCCTGCCCGACCGCAACGGTGTGCGTACCCCGATGCAGTGGGATGATACGGCGAACGCTGGATTCTCCACCGCCGACCCTACTCGCCTCTACGCGCCCGTGGTGAACGAACCGCCCTACGACCCTGCCCATGTCAACGTGGCCGCGCAGCAATCTGACCCTTATTCCTTCTACCACCAGCTCCGCCACCTGATTGCGGTACGCAAGGCCCACCCCGCCTTTGGCGCGGGCAGGCTGACGCTACACGAAACCGCCAATCCTGCCATCCTGGTCCACAGCCGCGAGTGGCAGGGCGAACGCATCGTCGCTCTGCACAATCTGTCGGCCCAGCCTCAAACCTTCACCTTCCCTGCTGAGTTCACGGCGATGGTTGCCACCGATCTGCTTACCAACACTGAGTATAAGGAAATGGGGGAGATTACCAGGCTTGAGCCATATCAGTATCTCTGGCTTTCCACCTGGACTAGTCATTAAATCCTTGATCAACTAAGCCCCCAGCGGGGGTTGGGGAGAATGTTGAAGCGCATGGGGCTTTTTGCTTTCATTCCCACTGGGGCTTTTTGCTTTCCGTAATCTCACTATAACAAGCAAGGGGCGCACATTATGTGCGCCCCTCGTGTTTTACCCTCTTGCTCCTTCTGCCTTACGGCTTCTGGATGTCGACGAAGATTACCAGGTGACTGCTGTTCTTGTCGTACTGGGTACTGGTGATCGCCAGACCCTCGAGGGGGGCGTATAGTGGCTTGTACGAAGCGATCTGCTGCGTGGTGATGCCGAGGCTAGGGGCCATCTGTTCGGCAAACGCAGCGATGGCCTTGAGGTTGATGTACATAAGCAGGCTGTTAGGCTTCTCGGTGGTGTCGGTGCTATGCTTGAACACGTTGCTGCTGCTCACGCCGCTCTTGCCCCAGTTGTCAATTGCGCCCTTGCCGTAGGAGATGAACAACACATCGTCGATGGTGCCGACGTAAATCAGGCCCGACGAGGTGGTGACTGAGTAGAACTTACCACCGTTGATGTCTTGCTCCTGCGGGGCTGCGCCGGTGCCGCCCGATGCTGGCGCGGTGGTGTCAGTGGGAGTGCCGGTATCTGCACCCAGACCTGCAGCGGCCTGGCCCATCACCGGATTAGTCGTACCACCACTGAGTGCGCCCATCCGAGTAGCGATGTTCTGCGCCAGGGTGGCGGCCTTGGTCGCGTCACTGGTTTTGACTACCAGCGCACCGCCGACTGGGAAGCCTGCGCCGCTGGCATCAGGCGAGACGTAGAGCGCCATTTCACCGTTGAGCAAGGGGAGCAGATCCTTGTCGAAGTCCATGCCGGTGACGGAGTTGATCTGCTGCTTGAACTGGTCGAGTGAATTGGTGGTGGAGGTGCTGCCAGTGCTGGATATGCTGTTTGTCTTGTTCATTTGATCAACCAGGCCATTGTAGATGCCGGGCAAATCCTGACTACCCACCACCATCCAGGCATCGGTGGGGATCTTGTCGAGGAAGGCACGCGGATCGAGTTTGGGGCTGATGTAACTGCCCGCCATCGAACCGAGGTCGAGGTTGGAGCTAATATCAATCTGCAGCCCGTTGGGCTGGGCGGTGAAGCTGATCATCGCCACACCCTTGATGTCCTTCAGTGCCGCCATGGTCTGATCGGTGCTGCTGCTGCCGCTGCCGCCGCTCTGCGCCATCGCGGCCTGGGATAGCGCGACTACCTCAGTGACGTTGACGTAGAGGCTGCCGAGCCGGTTGGCAGGCAGACGGCTGGCTGCGCCCTGATACTGTTGGTCCGCGCCCAGGGAGTCGCTGCCTGCGGCGGTGTCAACAATCATCTTGATGTTAGCCTCGTTGGCGGCTAGCACGGCGGTGCCGCCATACATGGTCAGGAAGTAGGTCGAACCATTGTCGTCAAACTTGGTGATATCCTGGCCGTTGTAGGTGCTCACCTTGGTGGCGCTACCTGCCGAACTCTTGAGCTTGCCGAGCAGGGTACCCTGACTGGTGCTGGTGTCGGCAATGACCACGAATCCTTCGTTGAGAAAGGCTAGCGCAGCGCAACTGCTGTTCGCGCCACTCTGTCCCAACTGTTGCAGCTTCTTCACATCGGGGGTGAGCAATCCAACCAGCACGTTGCCTTGCAGCACGTCGGTGGCATTGGTAATAAAGCCGTTCTTGTTTGTGCCAGTGGTCTGCCCTGCACACTGCTGGGTAGTACCCTGGGTTGTACTATTGCTCAAGCCTCCCAACTGCTGGGCGATCTGGCTCCAGCCCGCCTGGCTGGTGAAGGCATCAGAGATGCGCTGGAGGTTAGCCTGCTGGTCGCCGCCGGGCTTGGCGTTGAAGCTGAGGTAGCCGAGCGTCTGCTTAGGCAGCAGCATATCGGCGGACTTGCCGTTAGCCTGCACCATCAGGCCACTCGCGATCCCGCCATTGCCATTGTTATTGTTGCCATTGCCGGTCGGAGTGTTGGTGTTGTTGCCATTGTCGGTCGGAGTGTTGGCGTTGTTGCCATTGTCGGTCGGAGTGTTGACGTTGTTGCCGGTCGGGGTGTTGGTGTTAGCGCCGCCGTTGTTGTTGCTGGCGGCCACCGTTGGGGTTGCATTGTTAGCGATGGTGGTAGTATTCTTGTTGGTAAGCAGGAAGTACCCACCTACCGCCAGCGCGGCAATTACCACGACGGCGATGATGATCGGCACGATTGGCGAACCACCGCCCCCAGTGGTCGCTACTGTGGTAGTTTGAACTGGCGGTGGGGGTGGCTGCTGGTAGGGCGGCTGTTGGTAAGGCTGTTGCTGGTAAGGCTGCTGATAAGGTGGCTGCTGCGGTGGCTGCTGATAGGGTGGTTGCTGCGGCGGCTGATAGGGTGGCTGCTGCGGTGGTTGCTGATACGGCGGCTGCCCGCCGCCTTGACCGTAATTGTCGGACATCTTTCCCTCCTTGGATTTGTATGAACAGGTTGATCAATCAATCAATCGAACGAACGAACAAACGAATCTTGCCCAGTGCTGATACTGACCTTATTATAAGGCTTGAGGATAGATTAGGCAAGAGGTTTTGCCCAAATGTAAGATAATATACGCTACTTGTGTATCAAAGGTTACAATGGGGATACCCTTCGCGCCTGCTTGTCACGTTCTTGCATACTCAACCAGGGCTAGCCGCCGCCCGCCCCTACGTTTACCCAATAACTTGAAACGTACCCTGCCCTTCGGGGTGCGCGTCACGTTCTTGCATCTCCAACCAGGGCTAGCCGCCGCCCGCCCCTACGTTTACCCAATAAATGGTAACGCACCCTACCATTCGCGCCTGCTTGTCACGTTCTTGCATACCCAACCAGGGCGAACAACGGTTCGCCCCTACTGAATGCTTGTCTTGCAAGAATGTGAAGTATAGTCTGCCGTTCGGGGTGTGCTACAAGTTATGGGGTGGTTAGCGCCCTCACCAGGGAGGCCACCGCCCGCCCCTACCTTTACCCAATAACTTGTAACACACCCTGCCGTTCGCGCCTGCTTGTCACCCCATCGTGCATATGATACAATTAGCTCAATCTTCCACCGCCCAACCTCCGCCCAACCTCCACCGTAATGGGGAGGAGCTTTAGCGCAGGCTTCCCCGAAATAGCGGAGGAGTTTTATTAGGAGGTTTCCCATGCCCGACGGCCAAATCAAGGCCCAGACGCTCAAAGGTTTCCGCGATTTCCTGCCCGCTCAGATGGTGCTGCGCCAGCACGTTATCGGCACACTACGCCATGTCTTCGAGCAGCACGGCTTCGAGCCGCTAGAGACCCCGGTGCTTGAATACGCTGAGACGTTGGAGGGCAAGTACGGTGACGATGAGCGGCTGCTGTATCGCTTCACCGACCACGGCGATCGCCGCGTGGGGATGCGCTATGACCTGACCGTGCCGCTGGCCCGCGTGGTGGGCCAGTACGTCAATACCCTGGCCTTCCCGTTCAAGCGCTACCAAATCCAGCCAGTGTGGCGCGCCGACCGCCCCCAGAAAGGCCGTTACCGCGAGTTCTATCAGTGCGATGTTGACATCGTTGGCACAAGTAGCCCGCTAGCCGATGCCGAGTGCGTCAGCCTCTACTACGAGGGCTTCCGCGACCTCGGCTTCGTCAACTATCAGACCCTGCTCAATAGTCGCAAACTGCTCACCGCCATCGGTATTTACGCTGGGGCGGGTGAACAGGCGGGCAGCATCTTCCGCGCGATCGACAAGCTGGCAAAGGTGGGCGAGACCGGGGTAATTGGCGAGATGATCGCGGGCGGGGTGAGCATTGAGGCATCTCGCCGCGCCATCGACATCGTGAAGATGAGCCAGGGCCGCCGCGACCAGAGCGACGATCTGAAGCTGATCGCCAACCTGCGCCAGCCATTCGCCGATATTCCCGTAGGCATCGCTGGGCTGGATGAACTGGAGGCGATGATCAAACTGCTGCCCGACTTCGGCGTGCCAGACCGCTACTACAAACTGGACCTCACGCTGGCGCGAGGACTGAACTACTATACCGGCGCGGTGTTCGAGGTGGTGTCGCAAGATATTCAGATCGGCTCGTTGGGCGGCGGCGGGCGATACGATGAACTGGTGGGGATGTTCAGCGGTCGCAGCATCCCCACAGTAGGAGCAAGCTTTGGCCTGGAACGGATCATCGACGTAATCGAGGAAGCCAAGATCGGTGGGCCACTGCCACGCACCACCAGCGAGGTTTTCGTCACCGTCTTCAATAGCGCGATGCTGGCCTCGGCGCTGGCGATTACCGGCGAACTGCGGGCGGCGGGCATCAACACCGAGGTGGCCTACGAACCTGATTCCGGGCTGAAGAAGCAGCTACGCTATGCAGGCAACAAGGGCATCAGCCTGGCGATCATCGAGGGGCCAGACGAGCAGGCTAAAGGCGAAGTTATGCTGCGCGAGATCGGCGAGAGCGGGGATAAGGATGCTATCCCAAATCAGACGACGGTGCGGCGAGATGAGATTGTTGCTGCAGTGAAGGTGAGGCTGGCGAAGCCATGATGTTTGTTGTAGGTATG
>JANXYP010000055.1 GCA_025355955.1 Chloroflexota bacterium | reverse complement strand
TGCCTGCACGCCCTCTTACGCCCTGAACATCGCCGACTATTTGCAGAGCGAGGGCATCGCCCCCGGCACGCTCAAGCTGGCTTACGGCGTGTTCGGCGCGGAGCCGTGGACGGAGGAGATGCGGGCCGAGATCGAGCGGCGGCTAGGCATCATCGCACTAGACCTCTATGGCCTAAGCGAGATCATCGGCCCAGGAGTGTCCTGCGAATGCCACCAGGGCAAAAGCGGCCTGCACGTATGGGAAGATCACTTCCTGGTCGAGATCATCGAGCCAGCTACGGGTGAGCGAAAGGCCGAGGGCGAGGAGGGCGAGCTGACCTTCACCAGCCTGACTAAAGAGGCGTTCCCGCTGGTGCGCTACCGCACTGGCGACATCGCCAGCTTCATCACCGCGCCGTGTATCTGTGGGCGCACCCACGGGCGAATGAGCCGGGTAAAGGGGCGCACCGACGATATGCTAGTCATCCGCGGAGTCAACGTCTTCCCCTCGGAGATCGAGCGAGTGTTGCTCACCCACGCAGAGCTTAGCCCCTACTACCAGATTGTGGTTGACCGCCGCGCCACCATGCCGCGCCTGGAGGTACATAGCGAGGTTAGCGCGGAGTTCTTCCACAGCGCAGGCAGCAGCCTGTTCGTCGAGGGCAGCGAAGAAGCGCCAGATCAGATACTGCATTTGCGTGAGCGCGTCGAACACAGCCTGCAAACCGTGCTTTCGCTGCACGCCGCCGTCCACCTCGAAGCGCCCGGCCAGGTGCCACGCAGCGAGGGCAAGGCGGTGCGCGTAATCGAAAGAAAGTAATCAGCTTGCCAGCCAGCCGCCTTTGTGCTATATTAGGGGCGCACCAATTCAGCGCCCATAGCACCCGATTCAACTAAACAAGGAGATAACCAGCCGATGCCTGCAGACAGCAACCAGAGTGGTGATGAGCAACCGCAGGAGGTCGTGACCAGCACGCGGGCGGCAGGGCAGGAGCATCTGCCAGAGCAAGCGCCCTCAATAGTGATCGCCGAGGCGGGCGGTAAGCTGCCCCTGGCCGAGCCAGACGATGTCGAAGCTGCGATTGCTGCAGGCGCAGGGCAGGGTGAGCAACCCACCTTGCCTGAAGTTGCGCCACCCTATCAAGATGAGGCAGCGGGCGAGGGCAATAGCGATGATCAATTCAACCCATTGGTGGGTGATCAGACTGCGCCGCTGCCGCCATTGAATGGTGAGCAGGCAGCGGGCGATCAGCCCACCACGCCGCTGAACAGCAACCCGCCCGTCGACGATCAGACTGCGCCGCTGCCCCGCATCGAGGGTGAGAGTGAGGCCGAAGCCGAAGCGCGACACCCCGCCACCGTAACCACGCCACTGAGTGAAGCGGAGTTGACGGAGGCGGCCACCATACCACACGGCGACCTCACCCCGCTTGAACGCGATACGCTGGTCGATGGCCGCTACGCCATCACCAACCTGGTGCAGAGCCAGCCGCAGGGCAACAAGGCCCACAACGTCTATCGCAGCGTGGACGAGCGCAGTGCGGAGCAGTGCTGGGTGTGCGGCAGCGCCAACAACAAGCCGGGCGAACTTTACTGCGCGAATTGCGGAGCGCAACTGGCGAACAAGATCTACTGGCTACGCGAGAGCTGGGCAAGTGGGGACCAGGCGACCAGCGGCGCGGGTTTGCTACTCAGCAAGGGGCTGGGGCAGACCCCCGGCTTTGGCCGCATCTTTCGCAGTTTCCGACAAGACGGGCGCGACTACGCTCTGACCGAGGAGGGCGCAGGCCAACCGCTGACCAGCTTCGCGCCCCTGACTGAAGGCGGTGAGCCGATCGGTGAGGAGAAGCTGCTAGGTTGGGCAATGTCACTGGCCGCCGCGCTGCGCTCGCTGCATGAGGCAGGCTTGGCCTTGGGCAGCATTAATTCCGACAACATCAATATCATTAGCGGCGAACTGCCACGCATCAACGATGCCACCGCCGCATACGAAGCCGATGCCTCTGGCCGTACCGCTGATGTGCAGGCGCTGGCCCAGACCCTCAGCTCGTTCGCCGCTCAAACCGTCGACCCGGCTACAGTGAAGGATGGCGCACCCACTAGCCTCAGCGAGTTGCTGGCCCAGGCGGTGGTCGGGCAGTATCCCGACGCAGGCAGTCTGGCTGATGCGCTGGAGCAGTACCGCGAAGAAGGCATCATGCCGCCCACCCTGACGGTGCTAGCGGCCAGCGGCAGCGATGTGGGCATGGTACGCAAGCTGAACGAAGACAGTGTGCTGCTGATCGGTTTCAACGCAGTCGAGCAGAGCCGCAGCCAGCCCTTTACCCTGCTGACCGTCGCCGATGGCATGGGCGGACACGATAGTGGCGAGGTGGCTAGCAGTATGGCGATCCGCGCCATTGCCGCCTATGTAGCCGAAAACGTGCTGGGGCGGGTCATCTTCAATTATGGCACCAATGTCAAGCCGCAACAAGCCGAAGGCGAGATTGACGTAATGGCGGGTGGCGCGCACGTAGGTGAGCTGCTCCGCCAGGCGGTAGCCGAAGCCAACCGCCAGATCGTGGAGCAGAGTCGTGCGCGCAAGAGCGATATGGGTACCACCTGCGTCGCGGCGATGATCATTGGCAACAACGCCTGGTTCGCCAACGTGGGCGACAGCCGCGGGTATCTCTACCGCGACGGCAAATTGGAGCAAATTACCGAAGACCACTCGTTGGCCTGGCGACTGGTGGAGGCGGGGCAACTGGCCCGCGAGGATATTCGCACCTTCGACCGCCGCAACGAGATCTATCGCTCGCTAGGCGACGACCTGCGGATAGAGGTTGATCTGTTCAGCCTCAAGTTGCGCCCTTACGACGTGCTGCTGCTCTGCTCCGATGGCTTGTGGGAGATGGTCAACGAGGAGGATATCAAGGGCAAGCCGGGCATTGCCAGCATCATCGAACATAGCGCCGATCCACACGACGCAGTACAGATGTTGCTTGCGGCTGCCAACGCGGGCGGTGGTGAAGACAACATTGGCGTGGTAATCGCCCAACTCTTGGTCAATGTCGACGAAGAGGGCAGATGAGTAGTCTAATAAGGGCGGATGGTCTGATCCGCCCCTATCGAGTATTGATCCCGCTGCTCAATCAGCGGCTGGCCGCCGACTTGCTGACCATTGCCCAGGCGATGGCACGGCAGCGGGCGGAGAGCAGTGGCAGGCGGGCGGGTACGGCAGAGGCGATTATTCTGGGCGTGGCCGAGGTGCATGACAGCTCGTTTAGTTCGGCTCGACCGCTTGCCCGCGCCTATCGCACCCTGCTCAACTATAAGCCGCCCGCGCAGCCCCATCCGCACGAGGGTGAGGCGGCCATCAGCGTCTACACCCGCGTCACCACTGCACACAGCGTGGCGCAAGGCATCATCGAGGCGGCCCGCGAGGCCAATGCTGACCTGATTATCCTGTCGTGGAAGGGTTACAGCCACGAGCCGGATCATATCTATGGGCGCATCTGCGATGAGGTGATGCGCGGGGCGACCTGCGATGTGCTGCTAGCCCGCATTGGTGCGGGCGGGTTGGCGGCGGTGCGCGAGATGCTGCTGGCGGTGCGCGGTGGCCCCTACGCTGAAATGGCCCTGCTTATCGGTCAGGCATTGATGCCGGAGCTTGACGCGACCCTGGCGGTGATGCACGCAGGGGCGAGGCTAGCGCAACCCGATGCGCCAGCACCGTGGGATGAGCCATTCCGCGACATCGAGGAGGAGCTGCAGGGCGTTGCCCACCGTAGCCTCAGCGGGATTGACGGCCTGGAGGCAATCACCGAGCAACTTGCCAACCACGACCTGACCATCATCGGCGCAAGTGGTGAACTTCATAGCCCGCACATGAGTAACGAGGGACGGCCTGGCACTACCCTGGTACTCAGCCGCCTTGCCTGCACGCTGGACAAGTCCATGCTGGTGGCGAAAACTCACCAGCCGCTGGAGCTGATGCGCTATCAGCGGCCTGAGCGCCAGCCGCTGGGCGAGTTCGATGTCGAGCCAAGCGCAGAAACCGGCCTGTCGGCCAGCGTGATGCGCCCGCTAATCGAACGCTGGGGGGTGGAGAACAGTTACGAGGTGGGTGAGTTCGCCGATTATGCTCGTCTCGCCGAGCTGAAGCAGCGCCAGGGCTGCCGCGTCAGCCTCTGCCTGCTAGTCGAGGAGCCAACCCACAACCTGCCCGCGATGTTGCACGGGCTGCAGGTGGCGGTGCAGGAACAAGCGCCGCTGGTAGATGAAATCGTAACCCTGGACGGCAGCGCCGACGGTGCGATTGCTGCTACGCTACGGCAGCAAGGCTTCACTGCCTATCGCCAGGGCGATCTCCTGCCGGAGATCAGTACATACTCCGGTCACGGCTGCCTGCTGTGGAAGAGCGCCACCTGCACCAATGGCGATCTGCTGGTCTGGCTGGATCTGCGGGCCGGGCGGGTGATTAGCGGCAGCGTAGCGGGCCTGCTGGGGCCGTTGCTGGTGGAGTCGGGTCTGGAGATGGTCAGCGGCGGGGCGGCACATAAGCGTGATGGCGCGGGGCTAGCCCTCGACTGGTCGCTTGAAGCGATTGCCGAGGGATTGCGGGCGGGACGCAGCGAGGCGGTTGGTGCATTGTGCTATCACTTCTTCCCGCCTCTGGGCGGTTTGACCGAGCCGAACAGCTACGATCTGGCGATCTACCGCCGTACCCTGGAGCGGCTGCCGGTAGTGGCGGGGTCGTGGTCTACCATCGGCTTGCTGCTGGCGGTCATTGATCAGGGCGGCCTGAATCGGCTGGGGCAGGTAGAACTGTCACGCCCACCGATGGAGGAAGGCGCACGCTTGCGTCACAAGGCGGATGGCTTGCTATCACTGATTGGCCGTTACCTGCGCGACGGCGCTTATCGCAGTGGCAGGCCGCGCAGTGCAGCGCTGGCTGAGGTGGCTCAGTTGCATCAACTGCTGGGCGGCGGTCGGCTCAACCCGCGCCGTACCGCCCACGAGGTGGAGTGGCGCGAACTGGAGACCTGGGAGTTGCCGCCCCTCGCTAGCCTGCCCCAGTACCTGGAGCGCACCTCCTCGCTCAGGGGCAGAGGGCCAGGATGAACCCTCATCGACGGCGGCCCGCGCCAATCTTGAACCAGAATCTGCAACTCGGCTGCAGTGGCATAACCCTTGCCAGTTACTCAGCACCCCACTGCTACCGCACCCGAACCTTAGTGTTTTTATAATACAAATATAATGAACAATTAGCGCCGCATCGCGTATAATAAAGGGTTGACCAATAGGGAGAGAGGGTACAACAATGGATACGACTGAGATTGAAGGCAGGAGAACGACCAGACGACGCAACCGCACGGCGAAAGCCGCCTTGCTGGATGATCAGCATACCATAGTCAGCAACGAGCGGGTGGAACACCAGGCCTTGCTGCACGATGAGTTCGACAATGACGAAGAGAATGAAGAAAACGAAGTGCTTGATGATGAGCTTGAAGAGCATGAATTGGGGGATGAAGTGTACCAGGATGTAAAGACCATGGCGGCGGTTGAGCATGGTGAGCCAACCGATCTGATAATTAGTGGCGTGCCGGAAGGCAAGCGGCCGGTGTTCGACCTCGACGATGATGACGAAATGCCTGAACTTGACTTGCGTCCCGGCGACCTGGAGGGCTTCAACACCGATGCGGTGCAGCTCTACCTCAAGGAGATCAGCCGCGCCCCCCTGCTTAGTAGTGAGCAGGAACTCGACCTTGCCAACCGCATCGCGGGGGGCGATGTGGACAGCACCCAGCGTTTCGTGCTTGCCAATCTGCGCCTGGTGGTCAGCATCGCCAAGAAGTATGTGGGCCGCGGCCTCAGCCTGCTCGACCTGATTCAGGAAGGCAACATGGGGCTGATGCGGGCGGTCAACAAGTTCGATGCCAGCCGTGGCTACAAGTTCAGCACCTATGCAACCTGGTGGATCCGCCAGGCCATCCTGCGCGCCATCTCCGAGCAGGCCCGTACCATCCGCCTACCTGCCCACATTAGTGAGAGCATTAGCCGCGTCAGCAAGGCGGGTCAGGAGTTCTTGCAACGTACTGGCAAGCCCGCCACCCCAGAGGACATCGCCGCCGCCACCGGCCTGGAGGTGCAGCGGGTGCGCGACATCATCAAGAGTACCCAGACCCCGATCAGTCTTGAAACCTCGATTGGTGACGAGGGCGATGAGACCACCCTGGGCGACTTCATCCGCGATGAGCAAGCCATCAGCCCTGAGGAAGCGGCGGGTCGCAGTATGCTGCGCCAGGAGATCCGCGACACCCTCTCCGAAGTGCTGACCCCTCGTGAGCAGATGGTGCTGCAATTGCGCTTCGGCCTGGGCAACGGCCATCAATATCCGCTGGAGAAGGTGGGCGAACAACTAGGCGTGACCCGTGAGCGGGTTCGCCAGATTGAAACCGAGGCGCTCCGCAAGCTGCGTACCCCTGCGCTGGCTTCGCGCTTGCGCGAGTATCTACAATAGCCAGTTGAAGGTTGCAAGTTGCAAGTTGAAGGCTGCTCTAATTGGGGCAGCTTTCTTCATTGATAGATACCAATCTTCCGAGCAGACAGTGTTTATTCGTGGGGGCGCAGATTTATCACGCCCATCGGTTTTACACCTGTAGCATAATGAATTGGTTATTAGAGGAGCTACCGATTTGCCTAAACTACAAACTGAGCGGATGGAGCTTATCCCTTTTAGCAGCGACCTGATCAATCTGCTGGTCGCCGATCGAGCCGCTTTTGCCGAGAAGCTGGCGGTGCAGCTACCCGACGAATGGCCCGGCCCCGACCTCGAACGAGTGTTCCGCACTGATGCCTGGCTATCCAGGCAGGATAAGAGTGGCGATGACTGGGGCGGCTATCTCGCCATCCTGAAGGCAGGGCGCATCGTGATCGGCTATCCCGGCTTCATCGGTGCGCCGGACAAGGAAGGCGCGATCGAGGTTGGCTATTCAGTCGCGGACAGCTATCAGGGTCAGGGTTTTGCCACCGAAGCGGTACGCGCCCTGATCGAGTGGGCTTTGCGCCAGCCCAATGTGCGTCAGGTAAAAGCCGGATGCGATGCCGACAACTACGCCTCGCGCCGCGTGCTGGAGAAGCTGGGGATGAAGCTAGTCGCGCAGGATGGTGATAAGTTGCAGTGGGTTCTCGCCTGGTTCATCAAACTTTCATAGCAGCTAATATAACAACCTCAGTTGGCATATTTGTGTCAGATTGGTGTAGGGGCGAATCGCATACGCCCTGCCGCCCTGTGTCAAAGCCAATCGTAACTACGCTATGTTGCCCAACACGTGAGGTTGTAATATTAGGCATCCGAGCTTAAAATCCCTAGCTTTTGGTGGTATCTTGCGCCGCTGCCATTGCCTTATGTGCGGCCTTTTATGCGTGGGAGGCTGGATAACCTCACACCAGGCGTGATGGTGTTGATCAGGGGGTTGCAACGAGTGCTGGGCTTGTTAGCGACTGATGCAATCCTGGGTCAGTAAATTGCAAAGTATGGTGAACAATTCACCACGATAGCGGCGAGGCTCGGTCAGCGCAAGCGGTTATTATTACAACCGCAGCTATAGAGAAGCAGAGAACGTTTACGATTGGCCTGGTCGACGGGAGGCAGGACGTATACGTTCGCCCCATAGACACCAAGCTAAGGCAACCGCCGCCCACATCATGCTGATTTGTGCCTAATGGTGATGGCTCTCTGGGGGTCTGGGGGTTCAGTCCACAGAGGCTGCCCGCTCTAAATGCTGCGGGTTTGCCGTACACCTGGCCTGGCCGCGCCGCCCAGCGGGTTGCATACGATAGGCATTGATGCGCTTGAGCCGCGGGGGCTGAACCCCCAGACCCCCAGGCTCATCCCCTACTTTCTTAGCTTGATGATTATGGGCATATGCGATTCGCCCCTACACCAATTCGACTGCTTTCCCTAATATGCGGTTGTAATATTCTGTGGCGATTCAAGGGGAAAGTCCTTGACATCGGCGGGTGAGCTGGTTATAATACACCGAACAAAGTTCGGCAAACGGACATGGTTCGGCAACCAAACTAAGATTGGCTGGTGGCAAATATGGTGGTAAATCAACGGCGCGAGCGCGAAAAGCAGGAGATGCGTCACAGCATCCTCGAAGCGGCCCGCGAGATCGCAGTGCAAGAGGGCTGGACCGCAGTCACCATCCGCAAAGTGGCGGATTATGTGGAATACAGCCCAGCGGGCATCTACGAATACTTCGATAGCAAGGAAGCCATCCTGGTAGAGCTAAAGCGTGAAGGCTTCCAGATGCTACTCAAGGATTTGCAAGAAGCCTGGGCCAGTGAGCAGCAACCAAACGCTCAGATCGTGGCCGGTATCATGGCTCAGTGGGAGTTTGCCTGGAAGCGACCAGAGATCTACCAGGTGATGTACGGCATTGGTGGCATCCGCTGTGGCATGACCGACACACCCGTCGAACGGCGTGAGGTGTACATCGCAGTGCGCGACACGATGGAGCAACTGCTGCGACGGGCCGGTGCTAAGGTGGAGAGCGTAGACGACACCATGCAGATCGTGCAGGCAACTGTTGTTGGCCTGGTTACATTGACGATGAATGACCGTATCAGTGGCGGGCGGGAGCGCGGTAGGCAGCTCTTGCAGCAAGCAGTGCGTGATTATCTGGTGGCCTGGGGCGCGACGAATGTAGGGGCGTAAGGCTTACGCCGGTTCGCGCCACCGCAGGCAAGCATATAACCTCGCGCATCAGCAGCGGGGTGGGAAAGGATAAAGGTAGTAAAGTGCAAACAGCAAAGACATATGGCAGGTATGCAGTAGCCTTGACCGCAGCGCTGGGCTTGTTTATGGCGGTACTGGATAACACCATCGTAAACGTAGCGCTCACGCCGATGGCGAAGGCGCTAAACACCAGTCTCAATGATATCCAGTGGGTAATCGCCGGATACTTTCTGGCGCAGGCGGCGATTATCCCGGTGGCGGGCTACTTCGCCAACCGCTTTGGGGCCAAACGGCTGTTCATCATCTCTCTGACCATGTTTACGATTGGTTCGTTCCTCTGTGGTCTGGCTCCCAACGTGACCATGCTGATCATCTTCCGCGTGCTACAGGGCATTGGCGGTGGCGCATTGTTCCCGCTGGCGACCGCGATTGCCTTCAGCGCGTTTCCGCCTGCGGAGCGCGGTGG
>JANXYP010000022.1 GCA_025355955.1 Chloroflexota bacterium | reverse complement strand
TGCACTAAGGCAAGCAGGAGAGCGGTCGAGCCACATAGCTTGCGATTAGCATGGTCACATTGCACCCTCTGAGGGCTGAACCCCCAGACCCCCAATGTAGGACAGTCTCTCTAAATTATGCACCCGTATCCTGTTTTTAGTGCAAAGATAGTGATCTGTATTGCGGCTTCAAAGATCTGTTATAATATCGCGTGCTTAACTCCAAAACTCAAAACTCAAAACTCAAAACTCAAAACTCAAAACTCATCCCGCTGCTCCTCCTTCTGCTGGCGTTGGCAGCGTGCGACAGCAACAAGCCTGCGCCCCCTACACCGACTGCGGATCCCGCACTGGGCGGCAAGTTGACTTTCTATGAGCGGGACAGCGACGGCACATACGATCTGTACGCAATGAACGCGAACGGCAGCAGCAGGGTCCGCCTCAGCACTGGGCTGAAGACACAGGGGGAGCCGAAGTGGAATCCCGACAGCAATAGCATTCTATTTGCCGCCATGCCTTACAGCAATACACAACAGATCTTCCATCTCCGCCTGGTAGCGGGAGCGGTTAAGCCAAGCAACCTCAGCAATAATAGCTACGATGAGACCTTCCCTAGCTGGTCGCCGGACGGGAGCCGCATCGCTTTCGCCTCAAATCGCACTGGCGGTTATCAGGTGTATACAATGAAGCCGGACGGCAGCGATGTGCAGCCCCTCACTCTCAGCCAGAAGTACGGTTATTCCGGTTGGCCCGTGTGGTCGCCGGACGGCAAGCGTATCGCCTACACCGCGGGTGGCACGCCGGACCAGACGGAGATATATGTAATTAACGCTGATGGCAGCAGCGCGCAGCAACTGACCCACCACAACACCCTGGTGGCCCGCCCGCTCTGGTCGCCCGATGGCAACAGGATATTGTACACGTTCCAGAAAGTAGTTAGCGATAATCAGGCGCGTTTCAATGTCTACATCATCAACGCCGATGGTAGTGGCCTACACGCGCTGACCACTGGCGACACGGTTGATCGCAACCCGGTCTGGTCGCCTGATAGCAGCCGCATCGCCTTCAACTCCAATCTGGGCGACAACCGCACCGACGAGGTGTTCACCATTAGCCCTGATGCCAGCGGCCTAATCCAGCTTACCCATGGCGGCGGCCTTTATCCCAGCTACAGCCCCGACGGTAAGTATATCGTCTACGCCCGCCACACCGACGCCAGCCAGCCCCACCAGCTATACGTGATGAATGCAGATGGCAGCAACCAGCGCCAACTTAGCGTAGACGATGCCGACCACAGCTTCCCCAGATGGGGGCGATGAGCCGCAGACTGCGACTAAGTTGGGTAACCTGGCTTCTCTGGAACGGTGGTGTTCTACATCCCTGCCAGCAGGCGAAGCGTCGCGCCCTTTGCGTCGCGGCCCACCTCGACGGCGGGGCCGACGCAACTGGGGCAACCCGCCTCGCAGTCGCAGGCGCTAATCAGGTCGGCGGCGGCACGCAGTAGCTCGGCGTGCAGGTCGTAGAGCCGCTGGCTGAAGCCGATGCCACCGGGGTAGCTGTCGTAGATGAAAATGGTGGGCTTTTTAGTAAAGGGTGATTTGATCTGAGGTTCGCAGCCGAGGTCGCGGGGGTCGCACATCAGGTAGAGCGGGCTGAGAGTGGACATCACGTTGGCGAGGCCGAGCAACCCGGCCTGCAAATCGTCCTTGCCCAGACTGGAAACCGCCGCATCTGGCACGGTCAGCCAGTAGGCGGTGGTGTGCATCTGCTGCTCCGGCAGGCTGATTTTGCCCCAGCCCACGTTCTCGTGCGTTCCCAGCTTGATTTTCTTATAGATAGTCGCCAACGCGCTGACCATCACCTCGCCGTGATTGCGCGGCGCATTGCCACGCGGCGCAGCAGAAGGGCTGCTGACCTGATCCGCGCCAAGTTCAGGGCGGTAGTCGGCCTCGGCGGCGCGGGCCACGTCGGTCGGCCAGCGGGCCGCTTCGATGTTGCGTGGGATGGTGGATTCGGATTCCCATGCGCCCACCGCTAGCCCTGCCTCACTGCTACCGCCCACCCCCAGCCCCTCCCACTGGGAGGGGAGTTTGTTTGGCTCACCTTCACCTTGACCCACCCCCAGCCCTGCTTCGCTGCCACCACCCACCCCCAGCCCCTCCCGATGGGAGGGGAGTTCGTCCCCCCCTCCTGAAACAGGGGGAGCTTCATTCTCCCCCCCTGAAACAGGGGGGGCAAGGGGGGGTTCCGCAGCACTCATCACATCCAGCACCTTGAGGGTAACGGCGAGATCGGCATCGGTGTAGTAGTCCACGTCAACGGCGCGGACGTAGGCTTTCTGCTCATCCCAATCCAGCTTGTCGACATGATACTGCTGCGCGTCGTGCAGATAGATGGCATCCTCGTGAACGGTGATGGGAACGCTGAAGCGGTCAATCTCGCCGATGATGCGCGGGCTGCCCGCCTCGCTGGTATCCACAATTACAAAGTTATCGGCAGCGGCGGTACGTAGGCTGACCGCCTCGGCGGGGAAGTTCTCGCTCATCCAGTGATATGTGCCTGCACTGCTGTGCAAGATGCCAACCTCTTCCAGATAGTCGAGCAACTCGTGGGGGTCAGTAGCGCCATAGTATTCGCCCGCGCTGAAGGGCAGCTCGAAGGCGGCACACTTCAGGTGGCTGATCTCGATGAGCAGGTTATCAGGGTTGATCAGGCCATTCTCTGGCGGCTTGCCGAAGAAGTAGTCGGGGTGGTTGATGATGTATTGGTCGAGCGGGCTGCTGCCTGCCACCATGATTGCCGCCGCCGTGCTAGCCTGTCGACCGGCGCGGCCAGCCTGCTGCCACGTGCTGGCAATAGTGCCAGGGTAGCCCGCCATGATGCAGACCTCCAGCGTGCCGATGTCAATGCCAAGTTCCAACGCATTGGTGCTGACCACCAGGCGCACGCTGCCGTCGCGCAGGCCGCGCTCGATCTCGCGGCGCTGCAAGGGCAGGTAGCCACCACGGTAGCCGCGTATCGCCCGTTCCGGCACGCGCCCCTTTGCCGCGTTGCGTAGGTAGGTGAGCAGCACTTCGACGCTGGTGCGGGCGCGGGCGAAGACGATAGTCTGCACATCGTTGGCGAGGAAGCGAGTGGCGAGGTCGCTGGACTCGGCGATGGTGCTGCGGCGTAGGCCCAGTTCGCGGTTGATCACCGGTGGGTTGTACATGATGAAGTGCTTGGCGGCGCGGGGTGCGCCGCTTTTGTCCACCAGAGTAACGCGCTCCGACGGCACGCCGATTAGGCGCGCCGCCAGTTCGCCGGGGTTGGCGATGGTCGCCGAGCAGCAGATGAACTGCGGGGTCGCACCGTAGAAGGTGCAGATGCGCTCCAGGCGGCGCAGCACGTTGGCGACGTGGCTGCCGAACACGCCGCGATAGTGGTGCAACTCGTCTACCACAATGTATTTGAGGTTCTCGAACAGGCGTACCCACTTGGTGTGGTGGGGCAGAATGCCAGTGTGCAGCATATCGGGGTTGGTGATGACGATGTGGCCCGCACTGCGGATCAGCTTGCGGGCATCGCCGGGGGTGTCACCATCGTAGGTGTAGGTCTTGATCTCCTGTCCCAGTGCGGTGATTAGCTCGTGCAATCCCGCTAGCTGATCCTGTGCCAACGCCTTGGTGGGGAACAGGTAGAGGGCGCGGGTAGTCGGTTCGCGCAACACTGCGTCCAGCACGGGCAGGTTGTAGCACAGCGTCTTACCACTAGCGGTAGGGGTGACGACCGCAACGTGCTGCCCCGCTTTGACCGCATCCCAGGCGGCCACCTGATGCGAGTATAGCTGGCTGATACCGCGCTCACGCAGCGCCCCGGCCAGCAGCGGGTGCAGATCAGCGGGGAACGGCGCGTTGACCGCAGCCTGCGCCGCTATCTCGCGCCAGGCGGTGATGCGCTCCTGCATCAAGGGCGACTCGCGGAATTGCTTGAGGAGAGTGTCAAGGTTCATAGGTTTATCCGCAGGCTAGGGCTGGTTGTTGCCGGATATGGCTTTGGCGGTGCGTTCCATCTGCTTGATATGCGACCGCTCATGGACTGCCAGTCGCCACGCATAGTTATGTACGCTTCGTTCGGCTGTCCTTCCGTACCATTCGGCGATCAATGTCCGCGACCAGCCTTCAGGCGGCAATGCTTCCATTGCGGCGAGTAGAGCGGCCCGCTGGGTGACGAATGAATGCAACGACGGCGCGAAGTCCAGCGTGGGATAGTTCGTTTTCTTGATCCAACTCCTGGGGTTGACCACCTTTACTGTCGGCTTATCCTCGGTGAGAATCGTCATAATGTAGCCACCCCAAACATCAGCGCACGCCCGCAGATGGGCAAGCACATCGTTTGCGGACCACTCGCCCGGGCTGGGCGCAGCTTGCGCCTGAGCGGGGGTCAGTTCGGCGGTAAGCGTGGTGATGCGCGTCGGCGTTTGGGCAAGCATGGTTAGAAGCTGCTCGATCGTCAGTTGTTTGTCGGGCATATGAGGTCATCCTTTCGCATAGGGTAGGGGCGGCGGAACTGCTTTAGCAGGGTATCAAGGTTCATCGTCAGTTCTCAATATTCCAGTTTAACGCTGCCAAAATCGCTTGCGCTTATGGTCAGATCCATTGCTTCTGCGGTTAGATGTATCAGGTAGCACGTCATATTCACCTTGTATCTCTCTAACCGCACCATCAAGATGCTGATCAAATACTTGTTTGGAACTAGCGAGCAGTCCCTCAGTCGCCTGCAAGGCTAGTCCAATATGCCCTAGCGTCATGTTAGCAGAAAAAATTTCTAGCTGCGCTGCGCCAGCCCCACCACTATAGCCCAGGTGGTTAGCGTCTACCAACGCTTGTTCAGCAATGGCAAGCGCCTGATCGGACAACCCTTGTCCGTTATAGATGCGGGCTATGTATGTCATAGCCTTGATTCTGATTTCTTCGTTACTAAGTTGCTGAGCAATATCCAGTATCCTCTGGCAGCATTCAGTAGCGCGGTCGAAGTTGTGATCCTGAATGTATATATGAGTTAGGTCTTGTAGAGCCTGTGCTACCCAGACTGGATTGCCCGCTTGCTCGGTTTGAGCAACATAGAGTTCACTATCTTCAATAGCTTTCTGATATTTGCTGCTCGGAGTTTCTTTTTCATCGCTCATGGCCGCTATTTACCTATAATCTAATATTACCCACTCCAGCCAGCGCCCATGTGGGTGACAGCGGGCGAGCAGGGTTTCTTCGCCTGCGCCACGCTGGTAGCAGCTGAGGGTGACAAAGTTGCCGTCGCGGTTGCCTTCGATGCCGAACCAGTAGATGTCACGAGTGGCGGAGGCTGCGCTAATTATACCCGATAGCTGTTCGCGGGCGGCGGGCGATAGCTGGTACAGGCTATAGGTGTGATAGATGCACAGCGCGGTTTCAGCAGGCGTATCGGCAATGGCCTGGGGCAGCAAGTCGAGCGCGCTACCCGCCAGCAGTGACGGCGGCTCTTGTTGGAGAACATCAATCGCCCGCTCCAGATTAGCCACCCGCTCGGTATGCTCCGGCCAGATTAGCGCCTTTAGCCACAGCATAGCATCGGGGTCGCGCAGGTCAATGGGGTTGATGTCTATGCCAGTGCGGCTGGCGACAGGCAGCAGACGGGTAGGCAACGATGGGCGAAGATCGCCGCGCAATTCGCAGGTTAGCTTGAGTGGGGAGTTGGTATCGCCATAAAGCTGGCCGTTACCATAATCGTAGGCATATTTATCCCAGAGGAGGTTCAGCCCCGCGCTGCAGCCGACATCCACCAGCGATAGCGGCTGGTAGTTGGTGCGTGAGGCGATGAGGCCATAGATGGGCAGCAGCAGGGCGCAACGCCCCACCTCATGGGTCTGCACCAAACGGGTTGTCAGCAGTTGGATGATTGTGTAACGATGTTCAAGGCAGAAAGCGCGGAAGTAGGGATAGGGATCCTCAGAAGGAGCGAGCGCGGCAGAGATAGTAGGATAGAAAGCGGCCAGCGGCTCGTCCAGCTGTTTGAGCAGCAGATATTGCACTGCGCCAAAAAGCAGCAGCGTCGGCGGCTGGCTGGGCGGGGTATTCGCTGCCAGCGCCAGCATCTCCTCATCGTCGGCCACACCTAGAGCGAGGAGTTCGTAAAGCGGGCTTGAGCCACGAAAATCCACATCGCTGAAGTGGCGGAAGCGGGCGGCAAGACTTTGCAAATCTGACGCTTGAACTTGAGGCAGCACAAGTAATCTCCTGGGGTAGGGGCGAATCGCATACGCCCGTTAGCCTTATATCAATGCCCATCGAAAGCGTGAATGTTGGGGTAGGGGCGCATGGCATACGCTCGTTAGCCTTATATCAACGCCCATCGGAGTCGCGAATGTTGGGTAGGGGCGCATGGCATACGCCCTCATGAAGCGCATCAATGCTCATTGTAAACCAGATCATACAACCCCACCGTGAGCATTGCCGATAGGCTGTGACCCAATTCACCGGGGCGTATGCGATTCGCCCATACTCCAAGGTTGTAAGTCACGATAGGCATTGTTGCACTTCAAGAGGGCGTATGCCATGCGCCCCTACATCAGCGTTCCAATTTGCGATGGGCATTGAAGCCTTGCACCAGGGCGAGTGCCACCCGCCCCTACAGCAACACTCACGCTGGCGGTTAGCATTGCTCTTGTGCAGCAAGAGCGCGATAAATCCACACCCCTACTTATAACCTCTAAATCTTTATGACTCTTGTGAAAGAACCGCGATGCACTCGATGGAAATCAGCAGTCCACGTGGCAACTGCACTATCGGCGTGGAACGCACTGGCGGGTTATGCGGAAAATACTCACCGTAAAGCTGATTCATCATCGGGAACGCCGTGGCATCCGCGAGGAAGATAGTGGTTTTTACCACCTGCTCAAGACTGCTACCAGCGGCACGAAGAACAGTGGAGAGATTCTCGAAAGCCTGACGGGCCTGGGCTTCAAAACTGTCGCTGGCAGGTGCGCCGGTCGCGGGGTCAAGACCAGCCTGCCCAGCGACGAACAGGAAATCGCCTGCACGCACCGCTTGAGAGTACGGCCCCAGCGCTTTGGGCATATCGGGGCCAGTAA
>JANXYP010000012.1 GCA_025355955.1 Chloroflexota bacterium | reverse complement strand
CAGCCCCTCCCGGCGGGAGGGGAATAGCGCGCCCTCCCGAAGACCCACCCCTAACCCCTCCCGGTGGGAGGGGAGTTTTGGCTTAACCTCCCCCCCTTTTTTGGCACTCATCGAGTACTGCCTTCAAGACTTCCTCAGTCTGCTCAAGCACTTGGCTGTTGGTGAAGCGAATCACCTTCCAGCCCCGTTGTTCCAGCCAGTTGGTTCGTGTCTCATCGTGATCGGTTTGTTCAGCGTGGCTGTCGCCATCAATCTCTACGATCAAGTGAGCTGGCAAGCAGCAGAAGTCTACCACATAGTTGCCAATCGCTTGCTGGCGGCGGAACTTGACACCCTGCTGGCTGTTGCGTAGGTAGCCCCATAGCCTCAACTCGGCGGGTGTCTGATTATTACGCAGTTCACGGGCGTAAGTACGTGTTTGCTGGTCGCTTTCCAATTCTCTCCTGCTGCGAGGCTCTGCGCTATTCCCCTCCCACCGGGAGGGGCTGGGGGCGGGTGTAGGGGATGATGCGCTAGGACTCCCCTCCCACCGGGAGGGGCTGGGGGTGGGGCTAGAAAGCGGGGCAGCAGGACTCCCCTCCCACCGGGAGGGGTTGGGGGTGGGTCTACCACCGTGTGGGGCTGGCTGCAAGTCCCGCTCCCCCCATAGCGCAGCTAGCACCTCTTCACCGTATTTCATCGCGCTTCGGTCGCGCCAACCGTAGGCCTTCGCCAACTCAGCGACGGTGTGAGGGTGCAGTTGGGCAATACTTCGTAGGGTAGTGTCATGGGCAATAATGTAAGGCGGAACGTTCTCGCGCTGCGCCGCGATCCGCCGCCAGGTACGAAGTCGCTCGAACAAATCGGTGGCATCGTTGTCAAGCTCCTCATCAGATGGGCCACGCTGATGCTTCGCCCGCAAGGTGACCAGGTCCGGGGGTGGGGTTTCATTGCCCTGTGGGCCGAGCGTGAGCAGCGGGTAATCACCTTTGCTGAAGATGCGAAGGTAGCCAGCTTCAATCAGCTTATCTACCGCCGCCGTCACTTCCTTGCGCGTGGCGTAGCCCAGCTTGCCGAAGTTGGCGCAGCGATCAGCCTGGATTGGAGCCGCTGCCGAGCCGACCAATGCTTGCCCCAGCCCAGTGCGACCCAGTGGATAGGGCAACGCCCGCACCGCCTCCATAATCACCGCACCGACATTCGCCACCGGCGCGATGTAGGCTTCCTCCCACGGAGCGGCTGGCTCATCGCTGGGGGTGCAGACATCGCAGGCATCACCACAGGGGGGAAGGTTCTCGCCCAGGTGGCGGGCAATCGCCTGGTGACGACAGACGTTGGCCTCGGCGTAGGCTTCCATCTGGCTCAGGCGTTGCTCCATGGCGCGGTCGAGCTGGCCCAGCAAGTCATCAATCCGCGCCGCCGCGTTGGGCGGGTTGGGATTGAGCGCTAGCACCATATCGCGCCCGCCGCCACGATATTGCAGCAAACTGCCCGCCTGCCATGCAAGCATCTTTGCCTCAAGCTCATCCAGCTCCAGCCCCAGCCGCCGCGACACTGCCATCACGTCAATAACCTCGCGTTCGCCAGGGCGCAATCTCGCCTGCTGGCAGAATCTCTCAAACTCCATATCCTGTTCGCTCGCACCGAACATCGTGCCGTTTAGCAGCAGGGTCGCAGTTCGTGGCGCGTCGAGGTGGCGGCGCATCAGTGCGGCGCGTTCCAGCAAGCTGATTGCCACCCGCAGCTTGGTTTCGTCCACATCGCCGACCTCGGCTGCATTAACCTCGCGCACCAGGTCGCCGCTGACCACCAGCCCGCTAACGTTGCCATCTGCCTGTCGCACGCCCTCGCCCAGCGCGTCGCGCACCGCCTTATATACCGCCCGCAGGATGGGCTTATCGAGTTGATCGCTGCGCGCCCAGCGAGTCAGGTTACCCTTGTCGGCGCTGCTATAGAACAGCACGCAGCGGGCGGGTTTGCCATCGCGCCCGGCGCGGCCCGACTCCTGGGCATAGCTCTCCAACGATTTGGGCATATTGTAGTGGGCAATGAAGCGCACGTTGGCCTTGTCAATGCCCATGCCGAACGCAACAGTGGCGACGATGACGCGGGTGCGGTCGAGCATGAAGCGTTCCTGCACCGCGCTGCGCTCCTCGCTCTCCAGCCCGGCGTGGTAAAACTCCGCCTTGATGCCATTGCGCCGCAGCACCTCGGCTAGCTTCTCGCAATTGTCGCGGCTGGTGGCGTAGACGATGCCGCTGCCGTGTTCCTGCTTGCACAAATCTACCAGCAGGCGCATCTTGCCCTCGGCGTTGCTGGCCCGCTTCACCTCGTAGCGCAGGTTGGGGCGGAAGCTGCTTAGTAGCACGGTAGTTAGTTTGCGGCCAAGCTGTTCGCCGATCTCGCGCTGCATTTGCGGCGTGGCGGTAGCAGTCAGACCCAGCAGTTGGGGGTCGCCAAGCAGGGGGAGGGTCTTGCGGATGAACAGATAATCGGGGCGGAAGTCGTGACCCCAGAGGCTGACGCAGTGGGCCTCGTCAATCACCAGCAGATGCAGCCCCGCTCGACACAGCGCATCGAGGAAAGGCCGTTGGCGCAGGCGCTCCGGGGCTGCATAAACCAGCTTGTAGCGTCCCGCGACCATCTCATCGAGCCGCCGCTCAAGCTCACTCGTTTCCAGGCTGCTGTTGATGAAGGTGGCCTGCTCATATGCGCCCGCAGGCAGGTTGTCATACTGATCCTTCATCAGGGCAATAAGCGGGCTGATCACCAGCGTGACCCCCGGCAGCAGCATGGCGGGCAACTGGTAGCAGAGCGACTTGCCCGCGCCAGTGGGCATCAGCGCCAGGGTATCCTGCCCGCTCATCACCTGGCTGATGACGGTTAGCTGCCCCTCACGGAAGTCGTCATAGCCCCACAGCTCTCGCAGTTTGGCAATTAAGGTCGCTTCGTCAATCATAACCCCTCGTCCCAACCCTCTTCTGGTGGTTCATGTTTACTCACCAATATAAACATCCAATGGTCCGATGCGGCAAGAATGAAGGCGGCGTTCCAGGTTACCGGGGGTTGGGGGCGTAGCCCTTTGTTGCAGTGCTACCGTGCCTATATCCAGCAGACATATTGCCCAGTCCAAGAGTAAGGGGAACCATCGCGTTCTGACCGTTTGCGCTGCTACCATTGCCTGCATTGGCGCATTTACTCTTTCGATAAGCATTGTTTGCGCTTGAACGATCGGAGCTTCGCTCCCAGCCCTCAGAAACCTGGCGAACGGCGGTCGTTCCCCCGCCACTACTATCCTTCACCGCTTGTGGATTAAGAAAAGCTCGGTGGGAGAGGAGATGTTGCCTTCGGTGCGGTTGTAGACCCACCCCCAGCCCCTCCCGGTGGGAGGGGAGATTACTCCGCACTCAAACCTCAGCACTCAGCACTCGCCTGGGCCTGGCCGGTGATGCTGTTAACATCGAGGTACATTCGCTCCCCCATGATCCAGCCGTCGCGGAAAGGGAAGTAGATAACCAGGTCGAACTCGATGTAGCGACCGCTGGGCGGAATATCAAACAGGGGGCCGCTATGGGTGCCGCGTACGTGCGACTCCTCCACTACGTACTGGTCGTCAGCGACGCGGGAGCGCAGGTCGAGCTTGACATCGGGCATCGCCGTCCACAGCATATTGTAGAACTGGCGGATCTCGGCCTTGCCGCGCCAGAACTTCTTGAGCGGCACGATCTCGTATACCGCCTCTTCATCCAGGGTGTCAATCAGCCGATCAATATCGCGGCGGTTCTCGGCCAATACGTGTTCGGTCCAGCGGCGCAGGTTCTGCTCGGTGGGGGTCTTTGCCATGTTCATCTCCTCTTCCTTATGGCTCGATCTCAATCTTCACGGTTGGGCGGGGCGGCTTCGCCTCGTGGGGTATTATACCAGCTAGCGCGTCGAGCGGCAGCGCCTCTAGTTTGGCCTCCGCCCCTTCCTTTGTAATCATACCTTGCAGGAAGATACTGACTGCGGCATCCACATACTCCTCCGTGTTCATCGCCTGGCTGACCGGCTCCAGCAGAATGTTGCGGCGCAGGATGAGGGAGATGAGCATCCCAAAGAAGGCTTGAGCGGCATAATCAGTGTTCATCGGGCGCAGATTGCCCAGCGCTATCTGGTGGTTGAAGTAGCGGCTGATTGGGCCGACGGCGCGGGACACAATGATTTCGCCGAGCGCCTTGACCAGTTCCGGTTCGCGTTCGTTCTCGCGCAACATCAGGCGGATGAGCTTGATCTGCTCCGGGTTGCTTATCGCCTCCATATAGATGTGAGCAAGGCCAATCAGAAAGATGGTGGGCGGGATGTCGTTCACCTCGGGTGGGAAGGCGAGTACGGTGGGGGTCTCGATGCGGCGGGTAAGCACGGCGGCAAACAGCTTCGCCTTGTTCTCGAAGAACCAGTAGAGTAGCGCAGAGCTAACCCCCGCCCGCCGCGCAATCGCCCTGATGGACGAACCGCTATAGCCGTGGGTAGTAAACTCGGCCTCTGCCGCATCCAGTATCGCCGCTTTACGCTGCTCGGCATCGCCCTCGCGCCGCCCCATCTTGCCCCCTGCTGCGTTAATTGAACATCCGTTCAGGGGCAAATATAACGCATTGTGGGGTTTATGTCAATGCGACAGCGGGGGTATAGCTGTGCAAGTGGTTGGCTAACTGGTTCGCGCAACAGGGCGGGCAGCCGCCCGCCTCTACGTCCAGCCTAGCAAGAGGGCGGGCAGCCGCCCGCCTCTACGCCCTGCCTTATAGCATTGCGGTAAATTACATCCTCTGCAGAATCTGCGCCCGCTTCTGGGCGTACTCCGCGTCGGTGATTAGTCCCTGGCTGCGTAGCCCTTCAAGTTCGCGCAAAGCGGCTGCACTAACCCCACCGTTGGCGGCGCTGACTACCGGCGGCACCATCGGGTTTACAGAAGCAGGATTTGCGGCCATTACTGGCCTATAACCAGCGCTGGTAGCAGGGGTAATTCCCATCCCCGACTTGGCATCGAGCAACGACTTCTTGAACTCCAGCGGGCTGGCGATGCCGTGCATCAGCACCGGCGTATCGTTGCCCGATTCGAGGGTAACATCGCCAAAGTTGAACATCCGGCCAAACAGGCTTTGCGAGGTGGAAATATCGTTGATCTTCTCCAGAGCGATGTCGTAGCTGGATTTGTTGACCACGCCATTAAGGGTGATAACCCTTTCGTTGGTAACGACGTAGATGTGGTTTCGCCAGCGAATATAGTATACAGCGATGATGGCAAGCGGGACGAGCGCGACGATGAGCAAGGGCCACCAGATATTGTTGGAGCGACCACCTGTCCTGGCTATTTCTTCAGCCGAGAGGCCGATGTTGGCGAGGTTGCCAGAGAAGAAGACACCGATAATGATTACCAGCAACACCAGCAGGAGCAACCAGATTTGGCTGATCAGCCAGAAAGGGTGCTGGTGAGTTTCGCTAAGTTCGGTTTCGTTATTGCTCAACAGGTGCTTGACATAGGGGTTCATCGTTCGGTCCTCCTAATTTTGGGTTTATGAGTTGATCGGTACGGCAATTTCTTCGTGCGCGTGGGCGAGGAACTGGGCGGAGCGCAATTCACGCTCCAGGATGTATTGCAGGTAGCTGTTGAGGATGCGTTTTACTTCGCTGCCTATTGTATCAGAAACGTGTACCTTGTCAACTTCGCGGTAATCGGCGCTGCGTTGCAACAGGCGCAACACCTTGAACGAGGCCAGGCTGATGGCGGTGGCCCGCTGGGTGGGGGCGCAGGTGGGGCATATCACACCGCCTTGCACGCTGAAGGCGTGACCTTCGTCGGGTTCAAGAGGGGTTTTGCAGATCAGGCAGCGATGCAACTCTGGACGATAGCCAAGCAGCCCCAGCAGTTGCAGCTCGTACCAGCGCAGCAGGAGGTCGGGTTCCTTGGCGCGGCCCACCCAACCGAGGGTGTCAAGCAGCAACTGGTAGGCGGGCGGATTCGCCAGGTTGTCGGCGCTAAGACGATCGAGCAGTTCGGCGATATAATATGGGTACCAGATCAGGTTGGGGTCGTCGCGGAAGACGATGAAGGGGTCAACTGTCTCCGCCTGAGAGACGTAATCGAGGTCGCGGCCTTTGGCGAGCAATAGCTTACTGCGGGTAAACAGTTCGAGGTGGCCGCCAAGGTGGCTGGTGAGGCGGCGTACCCCTTTGGCAATCGCACGTATCTTGCCAAACTGCGGGGTATAGAGAGTCAGGATGCGGTCAGCCTCACCCACATCCACACGGCGCAGCGCCACTGCCTCGGTACGATAAAGTTTGTCGCGGCTTCTTTCCATCGCGGTTTGTCGCTACCCTTTCTTTAGCATTATACCATAAATCCGCTTGGTAGGCACGTTTCACCAAAGAACAAAAGATGGTATAATCAGCGCAACCGCAGCGGGTCTTGCGTAACCGCATTGTTGCAGAGGCGATGCGTCGCTCACCCTCTCCCATCCTCCCCCAGCGGGGGAGGGGTTAGCTTGAGCCTAATCTACATTCTACGATCTGCAATCTACAATCTGAAATCTGGGGGTAAAAAGGTGGCAAAGACACTGAAGGAATTGTTGACCGAGTTCAAGAAGGTAGAAGGGGTGGATCTGGCGGCCATCGTCGGCTCCGATGGGCTGGTGATCGAGAGCATCGCCAAAGCGGGGGTGGACGTAGACGCGATTGGCGCACTAGCCGACAACGGGCTGGCGATGGCTCGCGCTCTGGGGATGCAGATCGCCAAGGGCGCGCCGGTGCAGACGCTGCTGGAGTACGAACGCGGCATCCTGTTGCTGGAGAGCCTTGGTGACGAGGCCATGATTGTCATATCGTCGCAACAGGTCAGTGACTTGGGCCGCTTGCGCTTCCTCACTCGCCACCACCGCCACGCGATAATCGAGGCGTTGAACGCGATCTAGGGTGGATGGGGCGAACAATGGTTCACCCCTACAGAGGTAGCATCCCGTAGGGGCGAGCCGTTGTTCGCCCTGGCGATCAAGCGAAGGAGACCATGGGAGCATACAAACAGGCGGGCGTGGATATTGATGCCAAGATGCGGGCGCTGGAGCTTATGCGTGATAGCGTGGCAACTACGCATGGGCCAGCCGCGTTGGCGGGCATCGGACATTTTGGTGGCTTCTTTTCGCTAGCCGAAGCGGATGCGCCCGCCTATCAGCAGGTGGGCAACTACCATGCGCCAGTGCTGGTATCCAGCGCGGATAGCGTCGGCACCAAGATTAAGCTGGCGATCCTGCTGAACCGTCACGACACGGTGGGGCAGGATATTGTCAACCATTGCGTCAACGACATCCTGGTTTGCGGCGCGTTCCCGCTCTTCTTCCTCGACTACATCGCGGTTGGCAAGCTGGATAGCGAACAGGTAGCGACGGTGGTGGGCGGGCTAGCGCAAGCGTGCAGGGCAGCGGGTTGCGCCCTGGTCGGTGGTGAGACGGCGGAGTTGCCCGGCCTCTACCGCATTGGCGATTACGATCTGGCTGGCTTCATCGTCGGTATGGTGGAGAAGCAGCGCATCATCAATGGCGCGAATGTCGCTGAGGGCGATGTGGCGCTGGGGCTGCCCTCGAATGGGTTGCACACCAACGGCTACTCGCTGGCGCGACGGGCGCTGGGGCTGGATGGCGACGAGCAGCAGGCGCGGGCTACGCTGAATCAGCATGACCCCGAACTGGGCGGTAGCCTGGCCGATGCGCTGCTGGCAACCCACCGCTCCTACCTGCCCGATTTGCGCCCCATCCTCGAAACGGCGGCTAGCGATGCCGATGCGCCACAGGTCAAGGCTCTGGCGCACATCACTGGCGGCGGGCTGGTGGACAACGTGCCACGGGTGCTACCCCCCACCGTGGCGGTACAGTTCGCGCAAGCCGCCTGGGAGGTGCCGCCCATTTTCAAACTGATTCAGCAGCGCGGTGCGGTGGATGCGGCGGAGATGTATCGCGTGTTCAACATGGGTATCGGCATGGTCATCATCGCCACGCCAGAGGATGCAGCGCGGCTGCAAGCTGTGCTACCCGAGGCGCGGGTGATCGGCAGAGT
>JANXYP010000409.1 GCA_025355955.1 Chloroflexota bacterium | reverse complement strand
CATCGCGGGCAAGAGCTTCTGCCTGCTGGGCGACTCCGCTGCCCCCTGCATTGTCAGCGGCATCAAGCATTGGCGGGCTGAGTACGAAGCGCACGTGACACAACACAGCTGCCCGTTTCGGCGAGATTAAGGATTAAGGATTAAAGATGATGTAGGGGCGTGATTTAGCACGCCCTGCGGTCCGGTGGAGGTGACGAGCATGGCCGAAGCAGCCGAGATACAACTGACCGAAGCCCAGCAAGAGCGGCTGCGAACGCTCTATCGCGCTTATCAGCAGGATCGGGCATTTGTGGCCCGCTGGCAGGAGCTTGACGATAAGCGTAATGCCAGCATTGCTGATATTCGTATTGCCATTCACGAGTTCGCAAGTGGTCGAACCAGCATTGATGATTTTGTTAGCACTAGTCAGAAGTTTAGCAGCAGGCATGATTACTGGGGCTTCAGAGGTATAGCTGGTCAGATGCAGCTAAACATCATGTTCAATACGGCATCAGCTAATCCAGAGATGAACACGCAAATCGAGAACATCCTGCGGGAGGCAGTAACCCTGCCAGCCTCGTCAGAATCTGCTGTACGCAGAATAAACCACCTTACCAACTTTCTGTCTGAGTTGTATGCGACATACAAGCCTAGAGGCTGGACTGTCCGAAATGTGCCATTTATCTTGAGCTATTTCTGGGAAGCCCAGAACAGGGATGAGTTTCCTCTTTACTATCCTAATGAAGCATCAGTTTATAGTCAGCGGCTGAGTATTATCGATCTATCGGGTTCACCAGGGCAGCGATATGCAACTTACCAGCAACTAGTCGCAATGTTGCGTCACACCCTGGATGTCAGCACCTGGGAACTAGAGCATTTCGCTTTCTGGCTTTCTAAACAACCCTTCCTCGGCTTTCCCGCCGAAACTTTTGCCCGCCTTGCTACCAACGCTGCGTTGAACGCTGAGTTCATCAGTGGGCGGGGCTACGCTGATGGCGAACAGGAGCGCGAGGCTGAGGCTAATGCGAAGTTCGCCATCGAACGGCTGAAGGAATTGGGCGGGCCGCTGCGACAGGAGCTTGGCTACGAGTCGTATGAGCTTGACCTGAACATCAAGCCAAGTGAACCTCGCGCCACGCATGGCGAACCCATGCGCTGGCGGCAGGAGGCATGGCTATCGGTGTGGCAGCCGCAGAAGCAGAGCCGGGTGGCGGCGGCGGCCAGCCCTCAGCTACAGGTGCGGGTCAGCGGCGACGGCCTCTATGCGGGCTACTACTCCGGCCAATCCGCCGCTTTCACCCCGTCAGGGCAGTGGCAGGCCGGGCCGGTGCGCGACGCGCTCGATGCCGCGCTGCGATTGCCGGGGGTTGCTATCTACGCGCTGCAACGCGGCGAGAATCCCACGCCGATTGGGCCTGATCAGGCCGCCAACCTGGACGGCGATGCCGCCTTCATCGTTGGCCTGCGCTGGCTGCCAGACGACCCGATCGTGGGTCTACCGCAAGTGGTTGGCACCATGGCCGAGACGCTGCGGGCGCTCTATCCCCTGTATCAAACCGCGCTGACCGCTTACTCCCGCGCCGCGACGTTGGTGCCACTGGCCGAGGTGGAGCAGGCCGAGGGCGAGTTTGACGCGCTCTATAGCGAGACGGCGATTGGCGAACCGGCGGCGGATTATGTAACCGCCGAGCCGTGGGATGCTGAGGCAGTTGCTGAGGAGCTAGAGGATACCGAAGACATAGCTGTCGAGTTGATGCCGCCCAACTTCGATGCGATCCTCGCTGAGGTGAATAAGACGCTGGCGATTGACGAGGCCACCGTGCGGGCGGTTGTCACGCACCTTTATGCGGGGCGGCACGTGCTGCTCTACGGCCCGCCGGGGGTAGGCAAGACGCGGCTGGCCCGCATCCTGGCAGCAACCATCTGCGGCGTGGACAACTACAGCATCAGCACCGCCAACCCGGAGTGGAGCGCGTATGAGGTGGTCGGCGGCCTGCGTCCGCGCATCGCGGGTGCGGGTCTCGCTTATGAGTATGCCGCCGGGG
Organism: Chloroflexota bacterium; assembly: GCA_025355955.1. GTDB lineage: Bacteria > Chloroflexota > Chloroflexia > QHBQ01 > QHBQ01 > QHBQ01. Next base: position 3,244 of record JANXYP010000409.1, on the reverse strand, counting down.
TAGTTAGTCGCGCAGTAGAGCGCTGCTGGCTGGGGCTGAAGCGGCATGGTCGCCCCCACTATCTGATCATTGACGAGTTCAACCGCGCCAACCTCGACCGCGCCTTTGGCGAATTGTTCACTGCGCTGGAATACCCAGACGTGCTGCTGCTGGCGCGGGAGCGCGGCGCGAACGTGGACTTGCGTATCCCGCCCGCCTTCCGCATCATTGGCACGCTCAACTCCGACGATCGCAACACGCTCTACGACATTGGCTTCGCGCTGCGCCGCCGCTTCGCGTTGGTAGAGGTGGGCATCCCGCCGCTGGCACAGGAGCGAGCCAAGCTACCCACCGCCGTACAGGAAGCGCTGCGCCGCCGCGCCGCCAGCGCGGAAGTCGCGCTCGATGCGACAGGCAACTTCGCCGACGCACATCTGCAAACTGCCCTCGATGCGCTGCTAACCTTCGCGGGGGTGGTGCGTAGTGTTCGGCCCATTGGCACCGCATTGCTAATTGACACCCTCGCCTTCGTCGCTGCCGCGCACCTCAACGGTACTTATGCCGATCCGATCATCGCGCTGCAGGACGCGATCATCGCCACTATCCTACCCCAACTTGAACGCAATCCCATCGCGCTCGCCACTGCGATTGATCGGGCCGACGAGTACAACCTATCCACCGTGCTAGCTGCCTTGCGCCGAATGCAAGAGGTCGACACAGCAGCAATGGTATAAGGGGAAGGTAGAAGGTAGAAGATAGAATGAGGGCAGAGATTGAGACGATAGGAGTTACAACTGCGACACTGACGGAGCGGGTGCTTACCTGCATCAAGCAGCTTTGGACGAGCTTGGCCGTTGCCTTTAGATATGGTATAATCCTTGTGTACCCAAAAGGGTACGGTTTTGTGTAACAAAGTAGAAAGGCGCGTTAAGTTATGTTCTCACTAACATCGGACTTCATCACCTCGAAGCAAGTTCGCCAGAATCTGGCCGAGACGCTAGATCGAGTCGAGGAAGGCAAGCCAATCGTGATCACCCGCGCTGGGTTGCCCGCCGCCGTAATGGTCAGCGTCGAACAGTATGAGCAACTACAGCGAGCCTGGGAGGCGCAATATCATATTATGATGGCCGATACTGCTCAGGAGCGAGCCAACCGAGGCGAGGCGATTACCGGCGAAGCATTCATCGCCGAACTTAAAGCTAACTTTGGCGGCAACATTGATTTCGAGACTGCCGATCTCTCCGAGTATGTAGATATGGATAACGCTGCTCTCGTCGAGGAGGGAACCTAGCATTGGCAAAGCTGCTGGTTGATCCTCTAGTGCGTATTGAAGCAAATGAAGTGGTGAGCTACTATCGTAGCAAAGAGGGGGGTGAGTTTGCTGAACGCCTCAGCATAGCACTTCAGGCAGTCACCTATGTGATAGGAAAAACCCCTGACGGTGGGTTGCCGATAAGCGGCCTGCCCCTGAGCTATCGTCTGAAACGCACAGGCAAGCACTTTCCACCGTATGTCTTCAGCTACCGCTACGACAGGGAGAAGGATGAAGTGCTTGTCTATCTTCTACGACACGCTGCTCAACGGCCATACGCACCTTCCACTCATCGCCGCAAGGCGAATGAGGCCCAACGTCGTGTTGAGGAAGGCTGATTTATTTGCGATTGCCCGTGCAGATGTGCTACAATAGCATCTGCCCCTATATGGGCGATCGCAATATTCACCATGGCTATAGCTTAAATCGCAGGAGGGAGTCACATGGATCACCGTAACCACAGCAAGATCCGCGTGGTCGTTACCGGGCAGGGGCTACTCAGCCCGATTGGTAACACCATCGAGGAATACTGGCAGAACCTGACTGGCGGCGTGTCTGGCATTGACCGCATCACCCAGTTCGACCCCTCCGGCATGGCGGTGCAGATTGCGGGCGAGGTCAAGGGCTTCGAGCCGGGTGATTATATGGACGAGAAGTCGGCGCGGCGAATGTCGCGCTTCGGTCAGTTTGCGGTGGCGGCTGCCCGCATGGCCCTGGATGATGCTCGCTTCACCATCACCGAGGACAACGCCGCTAGCGTGGCGGTGGTGGTCGGCACTGGCGGTGGTGGCATTGGCGATGTCGCCGAGGGCGGGGTCAACCTAAAGGAGCGCGGCCCGCGCAGTATCAGCCCTTTCTTCCTGCCCAGCTTCATCGCCAATATGGGAGCTTGCCAGGTTTCGATCCAGTGCGGCGCACGTGGCCCGGTGCTGACTAATGTGGCGGCCTGCGCCACCGGCATCCTCAGCTTCGGTGATGCACTGCGCTTGTTGCGGGCGGGCGAGGCCGATGTTGCCATCTGCGGCAGCGCGGAGAGCGCCATTCACCCGCTGTCATTTGCGTCGCTCAACAACATGGGGGCGTTGTGCAAGACGCGCAATGATGACCCCACCCACGCCAGCCGCCCCTTCGACAAGAATCGTGAGGGCTTCGTCTATTCGGAGGGCGCAGGTATCATGATCCTGGAAACGCTGGAACACGCGCTGGCCCGCGATGCCCGCATCATCGCCGAGCTGGTCGGTGCGGCGGCTACTGGCGATGCCTACCACGTTAGCGCCCCGGCCCCCAACGGGGTTGGCGCAAGCAACGCAATGAGCCGCGCCTTGATTAACGCAGGGTTGCAACCGGAAGATGTGGATTATGTGGTCGCGCACGGCACCGGCACCCAGCTAAACGATGTCAGCGAGACGGCGGCAATCAAGACTAGCTTCGGCGAACACGCCTACAAGCTGATGATCAGCTCGCCCAAGAGTATGGTCGGTCACCTATTGGGCGCAGCGGGGGCGATGAGCGGCGCAGCCGCGGTGATGTCGATCCGCGACGGCATTGTGCCACCCACCACCAACCTCGACACCCCCGACCCGGAATGCGACCTTGACTACGTGCCGAACGTCAAGCGGGCGGCGCACGTGCGTATTGCAATGGCGAACGGTTTCGGCTTCGGCGGGCAGAACGGCGTGGCAATATTCAAGGCGTTCGAGGCATGAGCGGCAGGATACCAATCATGAGTAACTCGTAAACTAATACCAACTAGCCAAGTAGAGGGTGTATTTTCTGTAGGGGCGAACCGTTGTTCGCCCTGGCCCAATTTACGGTAGGTGTGTGCATAAGCGTGAAAGCACCTCCCACCTCGCCAACATCGCTTGTAGCTGTCGCGATGGCTTACCGCGCCCGCGCTTCTGCCACTTTGGTGTTGGCACGCGATAGTTAAGTAGCTCCTTAACATCCCATACG